>URDK01000017.1 GCA_900546485.1 uncultured Eubacteriales bacterium | reverse complement strand
ACACATCAGCCGCCCATTGTCAAAAAGTTCTAAGTCTTCACATTATTATATAACTCTAACACAAGCTCCACACAAGCACAAGCCCCCAAAAAGCGCGGCGCACCTCCCGGCGCGCCGCGCGTTCCGATATGCTGTTTGCGGTCAGCTCTGCTCGGCCACATAAATTGACAGCCGCTCCTGTATCACGCGGGCGGCCTCCTCCACCGTGCATGCGCCGGCGAAATACACCGCGGCCTCCTCACCGATGATGCCGAGTGCGGTCTCATCGCAGAGCGTGGAGCTCTCCACCGAGGCGAGGAAGTCCTCAAAGCGCTCGGTGTCCTCCGGCGTCATGCGACCCTCGGCCTCGGCTTCCGCCTCCAGCTGCTCAAGATACGGGCGGTACATGGGCAGCGAGGCGTTGTTCTCGGCACCGTAGCTCAAATCGTAGCTCATCAGCAGGAACTTCAAAAACTCCAGACAGCCGTCGGTGTTCTCTCCCCCTGCGAGGACGCCCACCGGCTGGCTTGGGTCCATGACCGAACCGTTGCTCCCGTCGGGCGTGGGCATGCCTACAAAGCTCAGCTCCTGCCCCACTCGATCTTCAAAGTCGCGCAGTGCGGTGACGCTGCCGACGTGGACGGTCTCGACATACGTCTCCCCCGTGCGGAGCTGCTCCTCCGGTGGAGTATAGCCTGTGAACTCCGTGGTCTCCGGGTGCTCTGTTATCTGCCCCGCCGTCTCGAGAAGGGAGATGAACTCCGCGCTGTCAAAGTCGCAGCTGCCCGCCTGCCAGTCTATGGCCTTCTGCATATATCGCAGTGCGACGTCGCGGATGAAGCTCTCGCGCGTGACGTAGTACATCATCTGCGCGCCGGGGATGAGGGATCGCTCAGCCTCCAGATACTCCACCGGCGTCCAGCCCCCGGCCTCGCCGAAGTTCGATTTTAGCCCGGCGTATGTATCTATACCGAAGCCGCGCGAGACGTAGTAAGTCCCGCCGCCGAGCCTGCCCGCGAACACAATGTCGTCGGCGCTCAGCTCGGAGTCACCCTCGAGCAGCTGAGCGATGTCCTCGAGATAGCCCCTGCGTATGAGACTTTCCACCGGCACGCCGTCGAGCAGCAGGAGGTCCGGCCCCTCGCCGGCGGCGATGTCGGCGTAGAGCCCTGTGAGCGCGTCCTGGACGCTTATCTCGCCTCCATGGGTGTAGTCCACCTCGGTGAGCGTCCAGCCCGAGCCGCTCGCGTTGAAGGAATATATGAGGTCATAGAGGCTGCTGCCAAGGGTGGCGATACTCAGCTCGCCGCCGCGGGGCAGCTCCGAGGGGTCCACCTGCGTGAGCAGGCTCAGGCCCATCGAGCTCTTGAGCAGGAAGTCCCCGCCCGAGAGCGGTGCAAGCGTCCAGTGCTCGGCAAGCTCCGTGCCGCAGTCGGCCCAGACGGCGACTGTCGTCCGCCCGCCCGTTTTGTCTAGGTCCCAGAGCTGCTCCTCTGTGGCGCAGGTGAGGTAGAACTCGTCCGAGCCGTCGAATACCCGCGCGTCCGCACCTTCGAGCGAGAAACGCGGTTCGCCGCCCCCGGAGCTGAGGGCGCTCACCACCACGTTTTGGTCATTATAGACGGCGATGCAGACCTCGCCGGTGCCGCTGCACACGACCTCAGCCTCCGCCGGGACGGTGAGCTCCGCCGCGATGTCGCCGTCGGATATCAGCACGGCTTTGCCCGAACCTACCAGCCAGACGCCCTCGGCCGAGGCACCCATGGCGGAAAAATACGCCTCGTCCAGCCCCAGCGCGCCGAGGTCGAGCTCTGAGAGCACCTCTCCATCCGTGGAGAGCTGCACGAGCAGGCTTTGCCCGCCCTCCTCGCTCCGGCGGCTCTCCGTCAGCCAAAGGCAGCCGTCCCCGGCGCAGGCGAGCTCCACGGCGGCCTCCTCCAGCGCGTAGAAGCGCGCACCGTTTTTGAGCAGGACGTATTCGCTCGGGCCGTCCGTGCCGAAGAACATGGCCGTCGCGTAATAGTCCGCGCCCAGGCCGAAGATGTCGAATGTCGAGTCCGCGCCGGTGTTCACCGGGCTCTGCTTGTAGGCGCGGCCCTCGCTCTGCCAGTCGGATATCAGCTCGGGCGTGGTCGCGGCGGTCTGCGCCGGAGCGGCGTCAGTCTCCGCGGCGGGCGCGGGCGGTGCGCCGCAGGCGGCCAGCAGCAGGGCAAGCGCCAGCGCCAGGGCCATCGTGCTGCGTCTTTTCATCTCCATACCTCCCGGGTAGACTTTTGTCTACCTTATCATATGATGCCAGCATTTGTCAACCCAGTTCCGCGAGCCAGGTGCTCACGCGCTCCTGACTGTACGCGGCGGCCTGTTCCGCGCTTATCTGCCCGGCAAAATACTGCGCGGCGTCCTCGGACAGGATGTCGGACACGGTGGGCAGGCTGTAATTCACGGTAGTGGTGCCCTCAACAAGCCCGCGGAGCTTTTCCGCGTCGGACTCGCTTATCTTCACGAGCTGCCCGTAGTTGTCAAAGCCCGTCTCGACCATGGTCTGCAGCTGCTCCGCGAACAGGGCGGCGTTGGCCGGGAAGCTCATCGCGGACACGCCCCGCTCCTGGCCCAGGCACCGCCTTATGAGCTGCCAGGCCCCGTCGGCGTGCTCGCTCTGCGCGGAGATGGCATAGCTCAGATCAATGCTGAACATGCTGCCGTTCGTCTCGTCGTTGGGCATGCCGGCAAAGGTGTATTCCCCGCCGTAGTTCCCACTGATGACGCTCAGGCGCATGTAGCCCTGCAGCAGCTCGAATTGCAGCAGGCCGACGTAGTTCTGGCTGATGTCGGCGGGGAAATCCGTGCTCGTTTCGCCGCACTCGCGCAGCAGGCCGATATACTCCTCGCTGTCGAAGGAGCAGGTCCCGGTCTCGAGGTCAGTGAACTGCACGGCAGCGAATTCTTCCATCCAGCCCCAGAGTATCTCCCGCGTCATCCAGAGCGGGAAAAGGGGCAGGCCAGCCTCGTCCGCCGCGGCCCTGGCCTCGGCGAAGGTGACGCCCGGCTCGGCTATGACGTCCGCGGGCGCTGTAAAGGTGATCAGGCCGAAGGTATACGGCAGCGCGCTGAGCTTGCCCTGCGGGCTCATGGCCTCAAGCAGGCTGGGGACTATGCTCTCGCGCGAGTACTCCCCGTCGGCGTCGAGATAGGGCAGCAGGTCCACCGTCGCCGCCGGGCCCAGGCGCATGAGGTTGTCATAGTTGCAAAAGGCGAAGATGTCCGGCCCTTCCCCGGCGATGAGCTGGGTGTTCAGCAGCTCCATGCTCATACCCTCGTCATAGAGGCTCTCGACGCGGACCTTGTAGTCCGGGTTCTCGCGGTTGAAGGTGTTCACGAGGTCGTACATCTCCGAGCCGGCGTAGTCCGTGAGCAGCACCAGCTCCGTTTTCGGCGCGGCCAGCTCCTCGGTCAGACGCTCGAGCACCGTATCGCCGGGCTGATAGAGGACATAGCTGCCGTCCGGCTGCTCCCAGATGCCCAGGCAGTTCACTATGGCAACGCCGGGTTCGGCCCAGTCGAAGAGCTCGGTCGGCTCCCCCTCCCCCAGCGCGGCGACGATGTCACGCCCGCCGAGGCTGCCGCTCAGCAGCAGGCCGCCCTCCGCCGAGAGGCCCAGGGCCGTGACGCCCAGCTCGCCGGTGTCTACGCTGGTGAGGCTCATGGACTCGGTGTCGAGCTCGCAGAGGCTGCCGCCGCCGTTCATGCCGTCGCCCACGGCGACATAGATGCGCCCGTCTACCTCCAGCATGGAGGTGAAGCAGCTCCACTTTTCAGGGCCGTAGCAGACGCGCGCGGCCTTGCCATCCGGGCCGAACTCCGCTATACCCATGTAGTACAGGATGTAAAACTTCCCGTCCCGCAGCGCGAGGGCGAGGTCGCCGTAGAGCATGGAGGCGTCGTCGGCGTCCAGCTCCGTGCGCGAGTCCTGTCCGCCGCCGAGGCTGAGGACGCACATGCCCGTCTCGGTCGCGGCCAGGGCGGCGACGGCCTCGCCGTCCCGGCACACGGCCTCCACACTCACTACATCCTCGGGCAGCGTGAGCGCGGAAAAGCCTCCGTCCTCGCCGAGGGTGCCGAGCACGGGCGAGGCGGCGGCGTCCCAGCCGGCGAGGATCAGCCCCTCCCCGGCCGTATTCATGGCGGAGAGCTCCACTAGGCCGCCGGGCAGCTCCTCCTGTTTGATGACCAGCGTGCTCACGAGCCTCTCCCCCACCGTGTCCGCCGTCTCCGCGGCGTCCGCCTCATCCGGTGCAGGGGATTCCTGCTCCGTCGGCACAGCGCCGCAGGCGGCGAGGCCCGCTGCCAGGCACAGCACCAGCAGCAGTGCGGCAGCTTTTTTGATTCTACGCATAAAATCACCCCGAAACATGAATTTTCCTCTTTTTACACAGCTTACATGAGCCATGTATCGGAGTTGCATCATATCCCGGGGTAATTGTGAACAATTTGTAAATTGTATGGGTATTATTTCAAAATTATCTGGCAGCTGCGCATGATCTCGAGCGCGGCATCGTGCTTTTCAGGCGTGACGCCGGCGCAGCAGGCGGGGTCTACATACACGGGCAGTTCCGGCATGGCGGACTTTATCATCAGCGCGTTGGAGATGACACAGATATCCGTGCAGAGGCCTACCAGCTCGACCGACTCCAATTCCTCCTCGTCATAGAGCCGCTTGAGGTCGACCACAAGTCGCGTACTGCCGAAGGCTGACTTCTCATACACTCGGGCGCCAAGGCTCTCGCGCAGGGCCTCCACCTCCTCGGGGAAGCGCCAGCCATCCGTGCCGCGGACGCAGTGCGTCACGGGCAGCATCCGCCCCTCCTGGGTCTCGGGGTAGTCCTCGCCGTGCGTGTCCTGTGTCATCAGTATCGCGCCCTCAAAGCCGCGCATCTTCTCCAGCAGTCGCGGGAGCATCTCAACGGCCTCGGGACTTCCCAGCGAGCCGCTGACGAAGTCGTTCTGCACGTCGATAACGACAAGGCATTTCATCTCTGCCGCTCCTTTTCCCGCTCAGTAGAGCTTCGCGCCGGCGGGGATGTGGTCGTCGACCATCAGCAGATGCAGCCGCTCCGCTCCCTCCTCGTGGTGCACAGCGGAAATAAGCATACCGCAGGAGTCGATGCCCATCATGGGCCTGGGCGGGAGGTTGGTTATGGCGATGCAGGTCTTGCCGACGAGCTCCTCGGGCTCGTAATACTCGTGGATGCCGCTGAGAATTACGCGGTCTCCCCCGCTACCATCGTCGAGGGTGAACTTGAGCAGCTTCTTGCTCTTTTTAACGGCCTCGCAGGCCTTGACCTTGACGGCGCGGAAATCAGAGCGGCTGAAGGTCTCAAAGTCCACGAAATCGGCAAAGAGCGGCTCTATCTCGACCTTGGAGAAGTCTATGACCTCATCAGTCTTGGCTGCCGGGGCCGCGGCGGGAGCCCTCTCAATCTTTTTATCGGCCTTGGGCATGTCCAGAGGCTTCATTGTGGGGAACAGAATGACATCCCTAATGGAATCGCAGCCGGTCAGAAGCATGGCGCAGCGGTCTATGCCTATGCCGAGACCGCCGGTGGGGGGCATGCCGTACTCGAGGGCGTTTATGAAGTCGGTGTCCATCATGCCGGCCTCGTCGTCGCCCTTCGCGCGCAGCTCGACCTGCTTTTCGAAGCGGGCCTTCTGGTCGATGGGGTCGTTGAGCTCGGAGAAGGCGTTGCCCATCTCACTGCGGCAGATGAAAAGCTCGAAGCGCTCGGTGAGGCGCGGGTCCTTCGGACTGCGCTTGGCGAGCGGCGAGACATCAACGGGGTGCATGGTGATAAAGGTGGGCTGTATCATGAGCTGCTCGACCTTCTGGTCGTAGCACTCGTAGAGCGCATGGCCCCAGGTGGGTTCCTTGCCGTCCATGTCAACGCCGACGGACTTTGCGGCGGCCACGGCATCGGCATCGTTGTCGATGGCCATGAAGTCCACGCCCAAGTGCTTCTTGACAGCCTCGGCCATGGTCATTCTCGGCCAGCCGGGAGCGAGGGATATGTGCTCGCCCTGCCACTCGACGTCATAGGTGCCGAGTATCTCCATTGCAGCACCGGAGAGCAGATCCTCAAAGAGGTCCATCATGTCGTTGAAGTCGGCGTAGGCCTGATAGAGCTCAACGGTGGTGAACTCCGGGTTGTGGCGGGTGTCCATGCCCTCGTTGCGGAAGATGCGACCTATCTCATAGACGCGCTCAATGCCGCCGACGATGAGGCGCTTGAGGTGCAGCTCGGTCGCGATGCGCATGTACATGTCTATATCCAGCGCGTTGTGGTGCGTTATGAAGGGACGGGCCGTGGCGCCGCCGGAGATGGTGTTGAGCACCGGGGTCTCGACCTCCATGAAGCCGCGACCCTCAAGGAAACGGCGGACGTAGCTCACAAACTTAGAGCGTATCTCAAAGTTGCGGCGGCTCTCGTCGCTCATGATGAGGTCGACATACCTCTGGCGGTACTTGAGCTCCACATTGGTCATGCCGTGGAACTTCTCGGGCAGAGGACGCAGGCTCTTGGAGAGCAGTGTCACGCTTTCAACGTGGATGGAGACCTCGCCGGTCTTGGTTTTGAACACGTAGCCGGAGACTCCGATGATATCGCCTATGTCGTACTTGCGGAAGTCCGCGAACTCCTGCTCGGATACGGAATCGGAGCGGACGTAGAGCTGTATCTGGCCTTTATCGTCCTTGATGTGGCAGAATATGGCCTTGCCCATGCCGCGCTTGGACATGATGCGGCCCGCGGCCTGGACGGTCTTGCCCTCGAAGGCCTCATAGCCTTCCTTTATCTCACTCGACCACGCACTGCGGACGAAACGGGTCAGCTTGAAGGGATCGCGTCCCTCCTCCTGGAGCGCCGCGAGCTTCTCACGGCGTATCTGAAGTATTTCGGAGAGCTCCTGCTCCGGGGCCTGGTTTCTGGTCTCCTCGCTCATTTATCCCCTTATCCCTTCTCAAGCGTTCTCTACGGAAAGTATGGTGAACTTCATCGTGCCGGCGGGGGCCTCTATCGTCACGGTCTCGCCGACCTTGTGGCCGAGCAGTCCCCGGCCTATCGGGCTCTCGTCGGAGATGCGGCCGGACATGGGATTGGCCTCCTGGGAGCCGACTATCTGGTATTCCGTCTCCTCGTTCTCGTCCACGTCGAGTATTTTGACGCGGCTGCTGAGCGCCACGACGCCCTTGTCCATGTCCTGCTTTTCGATTATCTCGGCCTTCTCGATGAGGGCCTTGAGCTCGGCTATCTTGGAGTAGAGCTTGCCCTGCTCGGTCTTGGCCTCATCGTACTCGCTGTTCTCGGACAGGTCGCCGAAGGAGCGGGCCTCCTTTATGAGCTCGGAGACCTCCTTTTCGCGTACGGTCTCGAGATAGTGCAGCTCCTGCTTTATCTCGTCGTACCGCTCCTGACTCATTTTGTACTTGCTTTCAGCCGCCATTACTGATCTTCCTCTCAAAATATATGTTTGTTGCTGAATTCTTTTTTATATAGTGAGCCGGTCCCGGCCCGTTGTATTATAGTAAGCTTTTCCCTGTCTGTCAACCGTCGGGAGCTCAGGTCTGCCACTGTACCTCGGAGAGCGCGGCGCTCAGCTGAGCGTCGCCGCTGTCGGTGAGCGCAACGTCGATATCCGGGCGCAGGCCGCCCTCTGCTGAGAGGTCGGTGCGGGTCGGGGTGAGATATTTGCCGTTGGAGATATGTACGGCGCTGCCGTCCGAGAGCTCAACGGTTATCTGGCTGCGCCCCTTACCCGTCGTGCGCTCGCCCACGACGGTGGCCCAGTTATAGTCTTTGAGCGCTGCTGCGAAAAACTCCGCCGCCGCATAGCTGTCGGCATTCACGAGCACTGCCATTGGCATGTCGAGGCAGATGTTGTTTGACTTGGTAACTTCCTCGGCGCCCGTGGAATCAACATACACCAGTATGTCGCCCGAGGGCAGGATATAGTCGAGCAGCGTCACCATTTCGCTGTACAGCCCGCCGGGGTTGGTGCGAACGTCGAACACGAAGCCCAGCGCGCCGTCCGCCAGCAGGCTTTCCACAGCCGCGATAGCTGCCTCACCGGAGCCCGCATCGAAGCTGAGTATGCGCACGTATCCTATACTGCCTTCCAGCATCTTATACGACACAGGGTTCGAATACACGACGCTGCAGTCTACATTCACAGTCGTCTCATTGCCGTCGACGTTGATTATCTTGACGGACACGCTCTTGCTCAGGTTGGAGCTGATATAGCTGCGCGCGTCACCTATGGTCATGCTGGTGAGGTCCTGGTCGTTGACGGCTAGGATTATCTCACCCTCCTCAAGTCCGGCGTTGGCCGCCGGGGAGTCCGCCGTGACACCCTTGATAACGAAACCGCCGGTCTCCGTGTCCTTGTCTAGGCTGACTCCGAGGCCGGTGTACTGGTTCGAGGAATAGAGCTTGTAGGCCTCGTACTCAGAGGGGCTCATGTAGTAGCTCCACTTGTCCCCCAGGCCGTCCACCATAGCGGCAAAGGCCGCGGAGGAGACGTTTTCCTCGTTGATGTCATCCACGAAGTTGCTGTCCAGGACATTCTTTATCTCGAGGTATTTCATGGCCTGAGTATAGTTGTCCCCGCTGCCGATGCGGTCACGCTCGCTGCGGACGGTAAGACCATAGGTCGCGGCCACACAGATGGCACACACCAGTATAAACGCCCAGAAGCGTATCTTTATGCCGAAAAATGCGCGCAGGAGCCCGCCGAATCTGTTTTTCATGCTTTTCCTCCCATCCGCCGGGCTTTTGCCCGCATATGCCGTTATACGGGCGGCCTTATTCGGGCCGCCCGTTGGTGGTTTTATGCTGCTTTACGTCGCCTATCAGGCGTCCGGAGCAAGTGTGTAGTTGGAGAAATAGGACAGCGGGTCCACTGTGGAGCCGTTGACTCTTATCTCAAAGTGCAGGTGCGGACCGGTGGCCCAGCCGGTGGAACCGACGTATCCAATGACGTCGCCCTGGGTGACGGTCTGTCCGGCGGACACCGTGAGGCTGCTCATGTGCGCGTAGAGCGTGTAGTCGCCGTTGGAGTGGTAGATGGTGACATAGTTGCCGTAGGACGAGCTGTACGTCGCGACGGCGACGGTGCCGCTGTCAGCAGCCAGCACCTCGGAGCCCGCGGAGCCGGCGATGTCTATGCCAGAATGCGGACGCTCATCTCCGAAAAGCGGATGATCGCGCATGCCAAAGGCACTGGTAACATAGGTGCTGGATGGGCAGGGCCAGATATATGTGCCGGTGGCTGTGGAGCCGGTACCGGTGTATTCCTGACCGCTCTCGGCGGCCTCCTGCCTTGCGGCCTCCTCCTCGGCCTGCATCTGCGCGATAATGGCGTTGATGGAGGCCTGTGCGGCGGCCTCGGCGGCCGCTGCCTTGGCGTACTCCTCCTTGGCGGCGTCTATGTCCTCCTGGAGCTGGTTGATGACCTCGACGGCAGCGGCTATCTGCTCCTCGAGCTCCGCCTTCTCCGCCTCGAGCGTCTCCTGCTTCTCGCCGAGCTGCTCAAGCGTGGCCTCATACTCGGCCTTAACCTGCTCAGTGGTCTCGCGCGCGGCCTTGTATTCCTCAAAGAGGCGCTTGTCCGCGTCCATTATCTCGCCTATCATGTCGATGGCAGAGAGCACGTCGGAAAGACTGCGGCACTGGAACAGGATGTCCAGATATGTATAGCTTCCTTCCTCCTCCATGGCACGCACGCGCTTGCAGTAGAGCTCATACTGCTCCTGCTCAGCAGCCTCCGCCTTGGCAAGCTCTACGGCCTTGTCCTCGATAAGGCCCGTGTAAACGTCTATCTGCTCGTTTATGAGCTCTATCTCCTGACGGGCCAGCTCATTCTTCTCGTCCATCGCGGCCTTCTGGTCTATGACGTCGGCCTGCTGGGCGACTAGGTCGTCAATAGTGGTCTGTATGCTTGCCTGCTGGCTCTGAAGCTCTGATTTCTGCTGCTCCAGAGCGTCGATCTGGTCCTGCCCGCCCGTCGCAAGCGCGCCGAGGGAGCCCACCACGGACACCACCAGCGTCACCATCATGAGAAACGCGAGAACGATGCAGATTACGGATATTGCTTTTTTCTTCATTGGTATCTCCTATGCGCTCAGACCTTCAGGTAGTTCCTTATTGCACTGGAGCCGCCGACTACGCCGACGAGCACGCCCACCGCAAGATAGGCGCCCAGCAGCGGGAGCATGACCTCGGAGAAGGGCACGACGCTCAGCAGCGTGCCCGCAACGCCGGTCACTATCTTTCCGGTCACGAGGTTGTAAAGCCCCCACTCGATGAGATAGGCCAGGCCGCCGCCCACTACGCCGAGTACAAGGCCCTCGACTATGAAGGGGCAGCGTATGAAGCCGTTGGAGGCGCCGACCATCTTCATTATCGCTATCTCCTCGCGGCGAGTGAAGGTCGCGAGCTTTATCGTGTTCGACATGATGAAGAAGGACACGACGATGAGGATAATGATGAGGATGAGCGATACAACGCTTACAATGTTTCTCGCCGTGATGAAGGCCTGCGCGTAGTCAAGATGGGCGTTCACCTTGGCGATGCCGTCCACCGCCTCAAGGTCGGACTTGGTCTGGCTCATGAGGCTGATGTCAGTCAGATGGATGACGTACCTGTGACGGAACACGGAGGCGTCAAGGATGTCGAAAAGCTCGGGGTCATAATCCTCCTTGAAGTCCTCCATGGCTTCCTCGTTGGTGATGAATTCAACGCTGGCGACGTTGGGCACGGACTCGACCAGCGGCTGGAGCGCTTGGGCCTCGTCGAGCGTCAGCGCGTCGTCCACGAAGGCGACGACCTCGTTCTCAGACTCAAGGCCGGCTATCATGTCGTTGATATTCACGACCAGCAGCCCGAAGCTGCCCATGATGATGAGGCAGGCCATGATTATCGTGACGGTGGCAAAGCTCATCAGTCCGTGGCTGAATATGCCGGTGAAGCCGGATTTTATCAGATATCCAAGTCTATTCATAGTTGTAGTACCCGTCCATTCCGTCGCTTATGACATGGCCGTCATCGATGGCCACAACGCGCTTGGAGAAGGCGTTCACAAGCTCCTTTTCGTGCGTGACGACCAGCACCGTGGTGCCCAGCTCGTTTATCTTCTCGAGCAGGAGCATGAGCTCCAGGCTGCGCACGGGGTCGAGGTTGCCGGTGGGCTCGTCCGCGATTATCATACGCGGGCTGTTCACCAGCGCCCTGGCGATGGCCACACGCTGCTGCTCGCCGCCGGAAAGCTCCTGCGGGTAGCGCTTTTCGCGTCCCTTGAGGCCGACCAGCTCGAGCACGTAGGGTACGCGCTCCCTTATGTCCTTGTTTGCCGCTCCGACAACGCGCATTGCAAAGGCAACGTTGTCGTAAACCGTCATCTTGTCGATGAGGCGGAAGTCCTGGAAGATGACCCCCAGCGTCCGGCGCAGCATGGGCAGCTTGCGGCGCTTTATGCGGCGCATGTCAAAGCCGTTGACCGTTATCTCGCCCGAGGCGGCCTGCACCTCGCCGGTGAGGAGCTTGATTATCGTGGTCTTGCCGGAGCCGGAGGGTCCGACGAGGAACACGAATTCCCCCTCGTTGATCTCGAGATCCACGCCGTTGAGCGCCTCAGTGCCGCTGCTGTCGTAGATCATCGTGACGTTGTTCATCTGAACCATAGGTTTACGTGCCTCCGTTTGTCCCCGTCACTCAGTATTTCGAGGTATTCTGCGTGTCGAGGTATTTTTTGACCATCATCGCGACCTTGAACACGATGGCGTGGTCAAACTCGCGCAGGTCCAAGCCGGTGATCTTCTTTATCTTCTCAAGCCTGTACACCAGGGTATTGCGGTGGACGTACAGCTTGCGGCTTGTCTCAGATACGTTCAGGTTGTTCTCAAAGAACTTGTTTATAGTCTCCAGCGTGTCCGGGTCCAGGGCCTCGATGGGGTTCTTCTTGAAGACCTCGGAGAGGAACATCTCGCAGAGAGTGGTGGGCAGCTGGTATATGATGCGGCCGATGCCGAGATTCTCGTAGTTGATGATGGACTTCTCAGTGTCGAACACCTTGCCGACCTCGATGGCGACCTGGGCTTCCTTGTAGCGGTCAGCCAGCTCGCGCAGGTGGTAAGCCGTGGTGCCTATGCCGATGACGGTCTTGACCAGCAGCTCGCTCTTGACGGCGTTCTCGATGTTCTCGGCCACAGCGATGATGTCCTCGGGCCGCTCCTCACGCGTGAGCTCCTTGATGACGACGATGTCGGTCTCGCTCACGGACAGGACGAAGTCCCTCTGCCTGTCGGGGAAGAGGTTCTGGATGACCTCCAGCGCCGCCACATCGGAACGGTCGAGCTGGCGGACTAGGTAGACGGAGCGGGGCACGTCGGTGACGAAGTGCAGCTCCTTGGCGCGTACGTATACGTCGCCGGGAAGGATGTTGTCGGAGATGATGTTCTTGACGAAGGTGGCCTTGTTGTGCTTCTCCTCGTAGTTCGTGCGTGCCTCATTCATCGCGACGGACGCGAGGATGCACACGCTGCGGGCAACGGCATCATGCCCGGCCACGAACACCGCGTAGTCGAAACGCGAGCCTGTGACGCCGAGCAGCTTATATGTTCTGACGGCTGAAGTGAAAATTTGTTCCGGGTTATCCGCAAGCGCGGCCTGCAGGTCGTCGAGATGCGAGCCAATCATAGAAAGCTCGCTGCACGCTATGACGAAGCCCTGCTCGTCCACCACGCCTATGCACCTGTCGGTGGCCTCCTTCATCTGGACTATTACGCTCTGAAACACCCTGCTTGACATATTTAGCATCCTCCCTGTTGAACAAAAGCCTTTTCGCTTCCGCACTAGCTCTCCCCCGGCGTTTTGCGGGCTTTAGTTATAATATACAATACTCGTCGATTTTTCGTTTAACATAATAATACATTTATGTGCAAAGTTCAATAGAAAAATGTGTTCTTTTTGTGAACATTTAAGTTTTTCGTTGTCAAATGGCACAAATTAGGCTTTTCCATTCGTTCAAAATTGCGTCAAAGCAAGGCTTTTCGACTTCTCGTCAAGCTCACGAAGCTCGCCGGGGCGCGAGCCGTCCGGCAGAGAAAGCACGCCTATCGAAAGCCGTCGCAGGCTCACCACGGGCTTTCCTCGCGAAGCCAGCATGCGCTTCACCTGGTGATATTTGCCCTCCGTGATGCGCACGAGACAGCTAGAATCTCCGAGCGGCTCCAGCCCCGCCGGCAGACAGCGCGTGCCGTCAGAGAGCGTCAGACCGGCGGCAAAAGCCGCTGCGTCCTCCTCCGTCACCGGGGATTCCGTCCTCGCAAGGTAGCACTTTTCCACCTTCGACTTCGGCGATATAACGCGGTGAGCATAGTCGCCGTCATTAGTGAGCAGCAGCAGTCCCGTGGTGTCCCGGTCGAGCCGTCCCACGGGAAAGAGGCCGAGGCCCCGGTATTCCTCGGGCAGAAGCTCGAGCACGGTAGGCAGACTGCGGTCCTCAGTGGCGCAGACGTATCCCGCTGGCTTATCAAGCATAAAGTATCTGTACTTCGCGCAGTTCAGAGCCTCTCCGTCCACGCTGACGGCGGCCTCGCGCGGAAATTTACGCTCCGGCGACCTGACGGGCTCGCCGTCCACGCTTACGCGTCCCGCGCGCACCAGCGCCCGGGCCTCGCTGCGGGAGTAGAGCCCGCTGTCGGATATTAGCTTGTCGAGGCGTTCTGTCATATCTGTTAGCTTGCTCCAATATACTTCAAACGGGAGGGGATGTCCCGTGACAAAATCAAAATTGACCAAAAGAAACGCGGTATTCATTATCATAGCCGCGGCAGTTGTGCTTGCCGTCATCGTGCTTATCTGCTCCGGCGGCTCCGGCTCGGGGCTGACGACGACGGAAGATCGAGTGGAATATCTTGCCTCGCTGGGCTGGGAGGTAGACCCAAGCAGCGAGACAGCGAAAGAGATAGTCCTGCCAGACGAAATGGGCGGCGTGCTGGCTGAGTACAACGAGCTGCAAAAGCAGCAGGGCTTTGACCTCAGCCAATACTGCGGCGAGGTCTGCGAGAGCTACACCTACGTCCTCACAAGCTATCCCAGCGGCGAAACAGGTGTAATCGCCCAGCTCTTTATTTACAACGGCCGAGTCATCGGCGGCGACATACACTCCGCCTCCCTCGGCGGCTTCATGCACGGACTGAGCTGACTATCGACTTCAACAAACGAAAAGCTCATTTGTTGGCATATCGACAAATTTGTTGACGCAGCATAAACCTTCTTGCAGCTCGCTGCCTGATTTTGGTATAGTGTTGTCAGGGCAAAAGCGTTCTAGCTGCTCTGGAGGTGAAGACATGAACAAAGGCTATGACCCCAAATACCGGGCGATAATCATTGTCATAGGCTTTGCAATATATCTGACCCTATTACTCAGCTTATATTTTGCGGGCAAGGGCACGGCCGAAGCTCACAGGCTGACACACACAGGCAGCTTGATTGCTCACCTGTTCATGCTGATTTATCTTGCCGTCTCTGCTCTGCTCATCAGACGTCACGAAAAAAAGCGAGCCGAATCCGGCGAGGACGAAGCGGACAACTGAAGTGACTCTAAAATTACAGGGAATTGCCTTTCGGCAATTCCCTGTAATTACTTTTGCTTAAACCGTCAATTACTCGTTGATGGCGATGACGACGCCGGAGCCGACGGTACGGCCGCCCTCGCGGATAGCGAAGCGGAGGCCGGTCTCAATGGCGATGGGGGTGATCAGCTCAACGTCCATGTCGACGTTATCGCCGGGCATGCACATCTCAACACCCTCGGGAAGGGTGATGACGCCGGTCACGTCGGTGGTACGGAAGTAGAACTGAGGACGATAGTTGTTGAAGAACGGGGTGTGACGGCCGCCCTCGTCCTTGCTCAGGACGTAGACCTGGCCCTTGAACTTGGTGTGGGGGTGAATGCTCTTCGGAGCAGCGAGGACCTGTCCACGCTCGACGTCCTTCTTCGCGATGCCGCGGAGCAGGGTGCCGACGTTGTCGCCAGCCTCGGCGAACTCGAGGGTCTTGTGGAACATCTCGGTGCCGGTAACGACGGTCTCCTGGGTGTCCTTGATGCCGACGATCTCGACCTTGTCGCCGACCTTGACGCGGCCACGCTCTACACGGCCAGTGGTAACGGTGCCACGGCCGGTGATGGTGAAGACGTCCTCGATGGGCATCAGGAAGGGCAGGTCAGCCTTGCGCTCGGGGGTCTTGATCCACTCGTCAACAGCGTTCATGAGCTCCCAGATGCAGTCATACTCGGGGGCGTGAGGATCGGTGCTGGTGCTCTCGAGGACCTTCAGAGCGGAACCCTTGATGATCGGGGTGTCGTCGCCGGGGAACTCGTACTTGTCGAGCAGCTCACGGACTTCCATCTCAACGAGCTCGAGCAGCTCGGGGTCGTCGACCTGGTCGCACTTGTTCAGGAAAACGACTATATAAGGAACGTTAACCTGGCGGGCGAGCAGGAGGTGCTCACGGGTCTGAGCCATGGGGCCGTCGGAGGCGGCGATAACGAGGATGGCGCCGTCCATCTGAGCAGCACCGGTGATCATGTTCTTGATATAGTCAGCGTGGCCCGGGCAGTCAACGTGGGCGTAGTGACGGGACTCGGTCTGGTACTCAACGTGAGCAGTGTTGATGGTGATACCACGAGCGCGCTCCTCGGGGGCCTTGTCGATCTGGTCGTAGGCGGTGTAGGAAGCGGCGTCGGGGTTAGCCATGTTCAGAACCTTGGTGATAGCGGCGGTCAGAGTGGTCTTGCCGTGGTCGATGTGGCCGATGGTGCCAATGTTGACGTGGGGCTTGGTGCGGTTAAACATCTGCTTTGCCATTTTGATATCCTCCTTAGTAATCAGTGGATTAATTAGATTTACTTAGAATGTATCGTAAGCGAGGCTCAGCCCCGGTTTCCGATAATCTTCTCCTGCAGGCTCTTGGGGAGCTCTACGAAGTGGCTGGGCTCCATGGAGTAGTTCGCGCGGCCCTGAGTCTTGCTGCGCAGGTCGGTAGCGTAACCGAACATGGTGCTCAGCGGGACATTCGCGGTGACTACGACGGCGCCGTTGCGGATATCCGTTCCGACGACCTGACCACGGCGGGCGTTGAGGTCGCCGACAACAGTGCCCATATACTCCTCGGGTGCGGTGACGCTGACCTTCATGATGGGCTCGAGCAGAGTCGGGCCGGCCTTGGCCATGGCCTCCTTGAAAGCCATGCTGCCGCAGATCCTGAAGGCGTTCTCGCTGGAGTCGACTTCGTGGAAGGAGCCGTCTATCAGCGTGGCCTTGACGTCGACGACCTGATAGCCGCCGAGTATACCGGCCTGCATCGCGCCCTGAATGCCCTGATCCACGCAGGGGATATATTCCTTGGGTATCGCGCCGCCATGAATGTCATCAACGAACTCATAGCCCTTGCCGGACTCATTGGGCTCGAGGGTGAGCTTGACGTGCGCGAACTGGCCGCGGCCGCCGGTCTGGCGCACGAAGCGCGTGTCGACGGTAGCGGGCTTGGTGATGGTCTCCTTGTAAGAGACCTGGGGCTTGCCGACGTTGGCCTCGACCTTGAACTCGCGCAGCAGTCTGTCGACAATTATCTCCAGATGCAGCTCGCCCATGCCGGCGATGATCGTCTGACCGGTCTCCTCGTCGGTGTAGGTCTTGAAGGTCGGGTCCTCCTCGGCCAGCTTTGCGAGAGCTATGCTCATCTTCTCCTGACCGGCCTTGGTCTTGGGCTCGATGGCCACGCGGATAACGGGCTCGGGGAACTCCATGTTCTCGAGCACGACCTGGTGCTTGTCATCGCAAAGCGTATCGCCCGTGGTGGTGTTCTTCAGGCCGACGGCAGCGGCGATATCGCCGGAGTAGGCGGTCTGCAGGTCCTCACGGTGATTGGCGTGCATCAGCAGGATGCGGCCCATACGCTCGCGCTGGCCCTTGGTCGCGTTGATAACGGTGTCGCCGGCGTTGACCGTGCCGGAATAGACGCGGAAGAACGCGAGCTTGCCGACATAGGGGTCGGTCATGATCTTGAACGCGAGAGCGGAGAACGGAGCGTCGTCGCTAGCCGGACGCTCTTCGGTCTCGCCGGTCTTGGGGTTGACGCCCTCGACAGGCGGGATGTCAAGCGGGCTGGGCAGATATTCGACGATCGCGTCGAGCAGCTTCTGGACGCCCTTGTTCTTGTAAGACGTGCCGCAGACGACCGGCACCATCTTGACAGAGACGGTAGCGCGGCGGATGGCGGCGCGGATCTTGTCGGCGGGCACTTCCTCACCCTCGAGGTACAGCTCCATGATCTCGTCGTCGAAATCACTGACCGCCTCCAGCATCTGGCTGCGGTAGGTGTTCGCGAGCTCGAGCATGTCCTCTGGGATCTCCTCAACGCGCATGTCCTTGCCCAGATCATCGTAGTAGATGTCCGCTTTCATCTCCACAAGGTCGATGATGCCGCGGAAGTCGGCCTCCTTGCCTATGGGCAGCTGGATAGGCACGGCGTTAGCCTTGAGCCTGTCGTGGACCATATCGATCACGTTGTAGAAGTCCGCGCCCATAATGTCCATCTTGTTGACATAGATGATGCGGGGTACGTTATAATGATCGGCCTGGCGCCAGACCGTCTCGGACTGGGGCTCAACGCCTCCCTTGGCGCAGAGCACGGTCACGCAGCCGTCGAGCACTCGCAGGCTGCGCTCGACCTCAACGGTGAAGTCGACGTGTCCCGGGGTGTCGATGATGTTAAGCCGGCAGCCGCGCCAGTGGCAGGTGGTGGCGGCGCTCGTAATGGTTATGCCGCGCTCCTGCTCCTGCTCCATCCAGTCCATCGTAGCGGTACCCTCGTGCGTCTCACCTATTTTATAGTTGACGCCCGTATAGAACAGGATACGCTCCGTGGTCGTGGTCTTGCCCGCGTCAATGTGGGCCATTATGCCGATATTTCTGGTATTCTCAAGCGAATATTCTCTGGGCATAGAACGCTCCTAAACTTACTACTAAACTTCTTACCACCTGAAATGCGCGAAGGCCTTGTTGGACTCCGCCATCTTGTGAGTATCCTCACGCTTCTTGACTGCGGCGCCGAGGCCGTTGCAGGCGTCCATGATCTCGCCGGCAAGGCGCTCCTTCATCGTCTTCTCGCTGCGCTTGCGGGCGAACAGAGTCAGCCAGCGCAGGCCGAGGGTCTGACGGCGCTCAGGACGGACCTCGATAGGCACCTGATAGGTGGCGCCGCCGACACGGCGGGCCTTGACCTCCAGGCTGGGCATGATGTTGTTCATGGCCTCAGTGAAAGCCTCAAGGGGATCCTTCCCGGTTTTGTTCTTTATTATATCGAACGCATCGTACACGACCTTCTGTGCGACGCCCTTCTTGCCGTCCAGCATGATGCTGTTGATGAGCTTGGTCACCAGCACGCTGTTATACACAGGATCCGGCAAAATTTCTCTTTTGGGAACGTTACCTCTTCTGGGCACTATGCTTCCCTCCTTCATTAAAAAATGACTTCATCGGTACTCGAGGGGCTCCCATGCCCCCCGCTGCGCCCCGCAGGTCCATACGATACGGAAAATATCAATATCATATAAACAGTCGGAGCTTAAGCTGCCGGATTATTTCTTACCGGCCTTGGGACGCTTCGCGCCGTACTTGGAACGGCCCTGTCTGCGGCCATCGACGCCCTGGGTGTCGAGGGTGCCGCGGATGATGTGGTAACGAACACCAGGCAGGTCCTTGACACGGCCGCCACGGATCATGACGACGCTGTGCTCCTGCAGGTTGTGGCCAACACCGGGGATGTAGGCGGTGACCTCGTAGCCGTTGGTCAGACGCACACGGGCGATCTTACGCAGAGCGGAGTTCGGCTTCTTGGGGGTCGAAGTACGCACCGCGGTGCAGACGCCGCGCTTCTGGGGGCAGGAGATGTCCGTCTCGCAGTTCTTGATGGTGTTGAGACCCTTCTGCATGGCGGGGGAGGTGGACTTGTAGGTGGCCTGTTCCCTTCCCTTTCTCACGAGCTGATTGAATGTCGGCATATTTTTCCTCCTTTCCTGATTTGATGGAAAATGTGTCGGTTATCTGCGAAAATGACCCGTTTTTGCGGTTTTTCCCGCAGAAAACCCGCCCGTAGGCAGAATATGCCCGAGCGAAGATAGATTTTAGCATATTGCACAAGATTAGTCAAGATTTTTTTATAATAAAAATCTTGAAAAACGCCCGGAGGACCTGGCTTTTCAGGCTCCGGGCGGTACCATCCTCATTCGTAGAGTTCCACGAACTGCTCGAGGCAGAGGTTGTTGTCCATTATGAATTTGGCGGCCTCAACTCCGACGTAGCGGAAGTGCCAGGGCTCATCCCAGCCGGTTATCGAAACCTTGGAGCTGGGGTAGCGCAATATGAAGCCGTACTCTGCGCAATTGTCCTTGAGCCAGGTGAGGAATTCCTGGTCCATCTTGGAGGCGTCCATCGTGCTGTAATACTTGTCCGTGATATCCACGGCCAGGCCGGTCTGATGGTCGCTGGTACCCGGCGGTGCCACGAGCTTTGCGGCCTCGGCGTAGTCCTCGGCGTCCGGGTAATCCGGCCAGCTTATCTGGCTGGCCTTGCCGTTATAGTTGTACTCCTGCGTGGAGTACGGGCGGTAGGCAGTCATTATATACGGACTGTACCCTGCGGCCCTCGCAGCGTCGAGAAAGTCCTCAAGGGCGCCCACGGCCCTCTCGTCAAAGTACTGCGCGCTGTCCTCTATCGCAACGACCTGGGGAGAATACTTCCCGATGTTGTGCTCGCTGTTTGCAAGGAGATACTGCCATGAATCTATGTCCACGTCCGGCTTGGTGTCCTGCGGTCGGTTTGAATTTTCCGGGGCTGGATTTACATCAATGTTGGGGTCCGCGCTCGTCTGCGGTTCCGGCGTCGTCTGGAGCATGCCGGCGTCTACCACCACATCTTCGGGGTAAAGCCTGCTCATCTCGCTGGAGCGCGAAGAGACGACGATGATAAGGAAAATTGTCAGCACTACAAAGGTAAAGGCCAGCAAAACGTGCCTGGTTTTCATGTCGCCTCGCCTCCTCTCTCTGGGGTGGATGCCTGGTGGGGGATATGCCGAGTTTATCTGGAATTATAACATCACGGGTGGGGAAAAACAAGTCGTTTGACTTCAAGGCACGAAAAACCGCAGGCTGATCAGCGTCTTACCTGCGGTTTTTTGGGCATTTTTGGGGCAAATCAGCCGAAATAATCCGACCAGTAGATGTCGTCGGGGTCAACAGGCACCTCGGTATTATAGCCGCCGTCCGTAGGCTCCGGAGGCAGGGTGATGTCGGGATAAACCGGGTCTTCGGTCGCATCAGGCGTGGGACTGGGAGTGGGCTCCGGCGTCTCGGGGACTTCTTCCCGGAAGATGGCGTAGATGGTGTGCTCCCCCGTCACATTGGTGAAGGTGTAGCTTTCCGAAACCTCCGCCGTGTAGCCGTCCACCTTGAGCTCCGAGAGCACATAACCCGGGTCCGCAGTTATGGTGAAGGTCACGCTGCCGCCGTCCTCGACCTCAACTATGCCGGAGGGAGAAATCGAGCCGCCGTTTCCGGCTATGGCGTTCACGGTGTGCATCTCGGGCTCCTCGCTCTCCTCGGGAGGCGTGGGCGTCGGCGTGTTCTCAACCGGGGGAGTAGTCTCCGTCTGCGGCGCCTGGCTCTCCGCCTCGGGTGCATCCGTCGTGGCGGCACCGCGGTCAAAGTCGAAGACCCCGCCCATGACGCAGAGCACCACGGTCAGCACTGCGAGCAGCAGCACCGCGCCCACGACAAAGCCCCAGGTACGCGTCTTTGGCGGCGTACCATAATCACGGTCGTATTCTTCCTCGTACTCGTACTCCCGGCTGCGCTCACCGGAGCGCGCGGGTTCGCGTTTTCTGTCCCGCCCGTTCTCCGGGGGCGGGACGTTCTTTTTCATGTTGTCCTTGTTCATTGTCCTCACCTCGCGCCCGCTTTACAAATTTGCGGGCTGTGGTAAAATCATGCATGGGTGATAATTATGAAAAAAGCTCTTGTCACAGGCTCCTCGCGCGGAATAGGCGCGGCGGAAGCCCGTGCGCTGGCCGCAAACGGCTGGCGCGTAACCATCAACTATCTCACGAGCCGCGAAAAGGCCGAGGCCCTCGCCGCCGAGCTCGGCACCGAGGCTGTGCGCGCGGATGTCGCTGATCCGGCGCAGGTCCGGTCCATGTTCGAAGCCGCCGGGCCATTCGACCTGCTGGTCTGCAACGCCGGTGTCGCCTGGGCCGGACTTTTGCAGGACATGACGGATGCCGAGTGGCAGCGGCTTTTCGACGTTAACGTGAACGGGATGTTCCACTGCTGCCGCGAGGCCATACCCTACATGGTGGAACAAAAGCGCGGCTGCATCATCTGCACGTCCTCCATTCTCGGCGTGCGAGGCGGCTCCTGCGAGACCGCATACTCCGCCACCAAGGGCGCGGTCATATCCTTCGTCAAGGGGCTCGCCAAGGAGCTCGGCCCCTCCGGCATTCGCGTGAACGCTGTGGCTCCCGGCGCGATAGACACGGACATGCTCTCCTGCTTCACGGCCGAGGAAAAGGCAGCTATGGCCGAAAACTCGGCGCTATGCCGCATCGGGCATCCGGAGGACATAGCAGGCGTGGTCGCCTTTCTCGCGAGCGACGCGGCGTCCTTTATCACAGGCCAGATACTCGGCGCGGACGGCGGCATGATAATCTAGTTCATAAACTGCTCGATGGCGCGGTCGAGCTGGGCTATGGCCTCCATATCGCCGTGCTCCACGGCGTCTGCGAGGCAGTGCTCGACATGGTCCTTGAGTATGACCTTTGCGGTGTTATTGAGCGCGGAGCGCACTGCGGCGAGCTGTACGAGCACCTCGGTGCAGTCGCGCCCGTCCTCGACCATCTTCCGCACGGACTCGAGGTGGCCGATCGCGCGCGATAGGCGATTCAAAACGGCCTTGGTCTGTGTGTGCGAGTGCGTGTGCGCGTGGCTGTGCGTGTATTCCACTCCGTCGGGCCCAATATGCGTATGCTCGCTCATGCTATCAACTCCCATGAGCTGATTCTAAATATCCCGGCCCTTTTTGTCAAGCACAGCAAAATTTGCCCCCCGGCATTCCACAATGTCCCGGGGGGCAAATTTTCTTTCAGTGTTTCAGCTGAGCTTCACCCAAGCAGAGTCTCTATTTCCGGACTCTATGACGGCGTGAACGAATTTGACGCCGTCGAGGCCGTTTTCGACCGTCTGGAAATCCAGGTCGTCCTCGGTCGGGGTCTCCCCCGCTTTGCGCTTGATGAGCGTCGTCGCTATGTTGCGGTAGATGTTGGCGAAGGCGCAGTAAAAGCCTTCGGGATGGCCGCTGGGCAGTCTGGCCCCTGCGCGCGCGGGGACGTCAAGGAAGGCACAGCCCTTGGAGAGCGTCTGCGGCGCCTCGCCGTGGCGAGTAAAGCGCACATAGTCGGGATAGTGCTGCTCCCACTCCAAGGCGCCCTTAGTGCCGAATATGCCCACTTTCAGGCCGTTGAGCTTTCCGGCCGCGACCTGGCTGCACCAGTAGCTGCCGTGCACGCCGTTTTCGTACTCCACGAGTATGTTGTCGTTGTAGTCCAGCTTCTTGCCGTACCGGTCAACGGTGGCGCACAGGCGCTTGATCCTGAGGCCCGTGAGATAGTGCACGATGTTTTCTATGTGGGTACCTATGTCGCCGACGGTGTTGCCTATGCCCGTGAATTTGGGATCCGTGCGCCAAATGGACGCGTTGACGTCCCCCTCGTGCGAGAGTTCGTCAAGCAGCCAGTCCTGGACATACTCGGCGCTTACGGACACGATGTCGCCTATGTCACCCCTGGCTATCATCTGGCGCATAACCTTCACCATATTGTAGCCGGTGTAGGTGTATGTAACGGCGAAGACAAGGCCGCGCTCCTTTGCAAGCCGGCAAAGTTCCTCCGCCTCGGAAATTTCGAAGCAGAGAGGCTTCTCGCAAACGACATTCACGCCCGCGAGAAGGAACTCCCGGCAAACTTCGTAGTGCACATAGTTCGGCGTGCAAACTGACACGAAGTCTATCTTATCCTCCCCCCGCGCGGCCTCGGCCTTCGCCATCTCGCGCCAGTCTGTGTACAGGCGCGAGGGATCGATATCAAACTGTTCGCCACAAGCGGCATTTTTGTCGGCGTGCCTTGAAAAGCAACCGCTCACCAGGCGTACTCTCGGGTCAAGCTGCATCGCACAGCGGTGCACGTTGCCGATGAAGCTGCTGAGGTCGCCTCCGACCATACCGCAAGTCAATTTCTTTGTCATGCTCTCAGCATTTCCTTTCAGTGCCGGTGCAGGAGAGGCTGGCCTCCATGCACCGCATATAGTCTATGGACTGTTTTGCGTAGGTATCCATGAGCTCCGACTGCGTGCTAAGAGCACCGGACTCATAGGGATTCGCCAGTCTCGGCATGAACTCCATCGTGAGGCTGCCTTTGTAACCTATGTCAAGCAGCGTCCTGAGCGCAGCCTTGAAGTCGGTCGAGCCAAGCCCGGCCGCCTCGCGGGTGTTGTCCGCGATGTGCACATGCACGAGCTGGTCGGCTATCATGCGGAGGCTCTGCGGGATATCGCGTTCCTCGAGGCTCATGTGGAAAAGGTCGGCCATCAGTTTCACCGCCGGATGGTCTATCTCCCGAACCAGCCTCTGCGCCTTTTCGAGGGTATTGGCAAAATAGGTCTCGTAGCGGTTTATCGCCTCGACCGCGAGCAGCACGCCCTTGCTCTGAGCATAGTCCGCAGCGCGGCGGATGTTTTTGACGGCGCAGGCCCAGAGCTCGTCAAATTCCCTGCCCTCCGGCGGGCTGACGCGCCCGACCGGCGAGGGAACGATTATCATGAGCGGCGCCCCGACCTTTACGGCGAGGTCAACGCTGTCGCAGACATATTTCACCGCGGCGTCCGCAGCCGCGGGGTCAGCCGCCGTGAGGTCGCGGCTCTCCGGGAATATGCCGCAGAGCGACGTGCACTCCAGGCCGTATTCCTTCATAAGGCGGCACAGGCGCTCTGCATCCAGAGTGTACGGCTCAGCAGCGAATTCTATGCCGTCATATCCGCAGTTTTTGAGTCGGCGGAAACTGTATTCTATGTCCTCATCGCCGACTATCCACTGGGTCATGCTGTATTTGTACATCTTGTGCTCCTTTCCTCGGCTCAGTCCGGGTAGAGGATGACTTCCAGGGCGTCTCCGGAGCGCATGGCCTCCAGGCCCTCCCCGAATTTGGACAGCGGGAGCCGGTGGGTTATAAGCTTTTCAACGGGAATTACCCCGGCGTTCAGCATCTTGACGGTGGGCGTCATGGAATAGTGACCGTTGTAGTTGCCGTAGACGAAAAGCCCGTTCTTCATTATATCCGTCTGGCAGATGGTCTGCGTCGCGTGCTCGTTCAGGCCAATGATGACTATCTTGCCGGCGCGGCGCGTGCAGGCTATGGCGTCGTTGAGAAGGGTGCCGACGGCGTCAGCGCAGATGTCGACGCTCAGGCCGCCCGTCTGCTCCATCACGATGGCGCGAAGGTCCTCTTTAAGCGGATTGACCACGAGGTCTGCTCCGCAGGCTTTGGCAATCTCGGCGCGCATGGCAGAGGGCTCGGAGACTATGACCTTGCCCGCGCCGTTGGCCTTGAGCAGCATGGCGTAGTAGAGGCCTATCGGGCCGCCGCCCAGCACCAGAGCGTTGTCGCCGGGGAGCACGCGCACCATGTCCATTGCGCCCATGACGCAGTTCACCGGCTCACAGAACACGGCCAGGTCCTTGGGCATGTCCGCGGGTATTTTGGTGAGCGCCTTGTCGGGAGCCACAAAGTACTTTGCAAATATGCCGTCGATGGTGACGCCCATTATCTCCTCGTTCTTGCAGAGATTCGGCCAGCCTATGCGGCAGTATTCGCAGTGCTCGCAGTTGATGTTCGGTATGAGCACCACCCTGTCGCCGGGGACGAGGCCGCTGACATTCGCGCCGGTCTCAAGCACTTTGCCCACGCACTCATGTCCGAGTATTATGCCCTTGGTCCCAGCAAAGCCGGGGGGATCGCTCAGGACGTGCACGTCGGTGCCGCAGATGCTGCAGGCCTCCATCTCAACCAACACGTCGTTGGCGTTCCTTATCTCGGGTACCGGGCGCTTCTCAAAGTCCCACTTCCCTATGTCCTGGAATACTACTGCGTCCATTTCTTTCATGTTGAGCTCCTCCTTTGCGCTTTGATGCACGGATGCACGTTCAGGCCGTCTTTGCGCCCTTGGTGTCGATTATGACGGCGACGACTATGATTATGCCCTTGATGACGTTCTGCCAGTAAGACGACACGCCAACCATGGTGAGGCCGACGGTCAGGACGCCTATGATGAGCACGCCCAGCACAACGCCCCAGAGCTTGCCCTTGCCGCCGGTCATGCTGGTGCCGCCGAGAACGACGGCGGTGATGACGTCCATCTCGGAGCCGTCACCGGCGGAGGGCAGACCGCCGCCGAGGCGTCCGGCCAGGACTATCGCCGCGAAGCCGTTCAGGAAGCCGGCGATGACGAACACCAGCACCTTTATCTTGTCCGCATTGATACCGGACCACTTGGCAGCCTGGGCATTGCCGCCGCAGGCGTAGATATGGCGGCCGAAGCGGGTCTTGTACATCGTGAAGTAGCCCAAAGCAAGCACTATGAGCATGAAGATGATCGGCAGGGGGATGACGCCGGCGACGTAGCCCGAGCCCAGGAAGGTGAACGCCGGGTTCGTCACGCCAATGGGCGTGCCCTTGGTTATAATGTAGGCCAGGCCGCTGCACACGCTCATCGTGGCAAGGGTGGTGATGAAGGCGGGGATCTTGAACTTCGCAGTTATCGTGCCGTTTATGAAGCCTATCACCGTACCTATGACCAGGGCCGCGATGATCGCCAGTACCGCGCTCTCGGTGGTCTTGAATATGAGCGCGCTGATGACGCCTATGAAGGCATACATGGAGCCGACGGAGAGGTCGATGTCTCCAAGCAGTATTATCATGAACATGCCCATGGCGGAAATTCCAGTTACGGACACCTGCCTGAGTATGCTTATGGCGTTGCTGAAGCTGAAGAATCTCTCAGCAAGCAGCGAAAAGAGCACTATTTCGAGCAGCAGCATAAACAAAAGCGAAAGCTGCCGGATTCTTTCAATATTTTTAGCCTTGTTCAGTTCCATGGTCAGCACCTCAATTCAGCGCAGCATACAGTATTTTTTCCTGGTCAAGCTCAGCTGTCGGCTTGTCCAGAGTCAGGATCCCGTCGTGCATGACCACCACGCGGTGGCTCACGCGCATTATCTCAGGCAGGTCGGAGGATATCATGATGACGCATTTGCCCTTGTCGGCAAGCGAGCGCATCAGGTCATAGATCTCCGCCTTTGCCTTTACGTCAACGCCGCGCGTCGGTTCGTCCAGGATGATCACGTCCAGCTCCATGGATATCCACTTTGCAATGACCACCTTCTGCTGGTTTCCTCCACTCAGGCGCTCCAGAAGCTGATAGCGGCTCTTAGTGGCTATGGACAGCTTCTCTATATACTCATCGGTAAGCTTTTCCTCGCGCCTGGTGTTTTTCAGGAACCAGGGCATCTCCCTGAGCTTGACCAATGTGAGATTGCTTTGTACGTCGTGTCTGGTTATGAGGCCGTATTCCTTACGGTCCTCCGGTATCATGCCTATTCTGTTTTTTATGGCGTCGGATGGAGACTTCACCGTGATGGGTCTGCCGTCCTTTATTATCTCCCCGCATTCGCTGGGGTCCACGCCGAAGATCACCCGTGCCAGCTCGGTGCGGCCTGCGCCGACCAGCCCGAAGATGCCCACTATCTCGCCCTTATAGGCGGTAAAGTTCACCGGCGTGTCGTATTTTCTGCTTTTCACGCCGCGCAGCTCGATGGCGGGTTCCAGCGCCTCGCCGGACCTCCGCTCCGTAACCTTGTCCTCAACCTCGCGGCCTATCATCAGTTTGATGAGTTCGTTCTCGCACACGTCTTTCACAGGGAGCGTGGCGACACTGTGCCCGTCTCGGAACACGGTGATTCTGTCGCCTATCTCAAATATCTCCTCCATGCGGTGCGAAATATACACAATGCTTATTCCCTGGCTCTTGAGCTCCTTGATGAGGTCGAAGAGCGTCCGTACCTCGCGTTCTGAAAGGCTGGAGGTCGGTTCGTCAAGGATTATGATGCGTCCGTCGTGCGAAAGGCATTTTGCGATCTCTACGCCCTGCTTTTCGGCCGTCGTCAGCCGCCCCACCTCGGTGGTGACGGGTATGCTCAGTCCGACCTTGGCAAGCATCTTCTCCGCTTCCCTATTCATCGTATTCCAGTCGATCACGCCGCGCTTTGTCGGCTCAAAACCGATGGATATGTTCTCGGCGATGCTCATATTCGGCATCAGGTTGAATTCCTGAAACACCATGCTTATACCCAGAGCCAGCGCGGCCTTGGGGTTTTCGATCGCTGTCTTTTTGAGTTCCCCGGTTTCGTCGGCCAGGTATATGTCCCCGTCGTTAGGCTTGTAGACACCGGTGAGGATCTTCATAAGCGTGGATTTGCCGGCACCGTTCTCGCCCATGAGCACATGTACCTCTCCCGAGCGCAGCTCGAAATTCACTCCATCCAGTACCTGTACTCCCGAAAAGGACTTGGAAATGTTGGACATTTTCAATATGGTGTTTTCCATGCTCCATCTCCTATATAAATGAGCCCTCCCTCAAACACAGCCGCGCGCTGTGTTCTCTCCTCACGGCGTTACGTCCGTCGGGCCCATATGCTTCGGTCAGGCCCGGCCGCCTTTTGGGCGGCCGGGCTTTTTGCGTTTTATTTGTTCAGGTAAGCCTCGTCCCTTGCGACGATGTCAGCGCAGTTGTCGGCGGTGACTATCTCGCACTCGATGTAGACGTCCTCGACTTCCTCGCCCTTGAGATACTTGACGGCATTCTCAACGGCCTTGTAGCCCATGGTGTAGGGGTCCTGAGACACAGTGGCGCAGAGGTTGGTGCCGGCGGCTATCGCGTCCATGACCTCGGCGTCGGTGTCAACGGCAACGACGTAGATGTCGCTTCTGTTGGTGGACTGGGTGGCGGCATAGGCGCCCAGGGCCATCTCAGCATTGGCGCCCCAGATATACTGCACGTCCGGGTTGGCGCCGATGATGCTCTCGGCGGCGTTCAGGGCAGTGCTGCGATCGGCGTTGCAGTCCTGCTCGGCAACGATCTCTATGTCGGGGTAGGCCTCCGCGAGCTTATCCTTGAAGCCCTGCTCGCGGTCGGCAGTAGCAGAAGCGGCAGGCCAGGTGAGAATGGCAATCTTGCCGGAGCCGCCGAGCTGCTCACCGATGTACTCGGCTGCAAGCTGGCCAATGCCGTAGTTGTCGGAGCTGACGAAGCTGGCAACGTCGGCGCCGTCGATGCCGATGTCGCAGGTACCGATGGCGACGCCCTTGCTCTGGGCCTCCTCGATGGTCGGAACTATGCCCTCGGAGTTGCAGGGTCCGACAATGATGTAGTCAACGCCCATCTCGACGAAGTTCTCTATGTCCGCGACTTCCTGCTGGAGGTCGCCGTCGGCGTACTTGTAGGTGAACTCGACGCCGAGTTCCTTTGCGGCATCTTCCATGCCCTTGGTCTTGATCTGCCAGTGCTGGACAGCGCCGTAGCCGTGGGAGGCGGCAATATACAGCTTGTCTCCGCTGTCGGTGGCGGCAGCGCCGTCGTCCGTTACCTCGGCAGCGTCGCTCTGCTGGGGCTCGGTCTCAGTGGGCTCCGTGGTGCCGCAGCCGGCGAGCAGGCCGATGGCGAAGATCGACGCCAGAAGGAGTGCAATCAGCTTTTTCATCTTTTCGTTTCCTTTCTTGTTCATTTGTTTTTATTAAATACCGTGCATTGCCCGGTCATTTAATTTCCTCAAACAGCTTCTTCAGGAACTCGATGGATTCCTTGGTGTACTGGTCGTAAAACTCCTCGCACACCTTGCCTCCGAAGGGGTCGGCCGCCGCGGGCAGCAGCTCCATGGACACCCAGCCGTCGTATCCAATGTCCCTGAGCGCTCTTGCAATGGGCTTGAAATCGATGTGTCCCCTGCCAGGAGCCGCTCTGTTGCTGTCTGCAATGTGCAGATAGTAAAGCTTGTCTCCAACCTCACGCAGGGCCTCACCCATGTCCGTCTCCTCAATGTTCATGTGGTAGGTGTCGCCCATGACGCCTACGTTCGGCAGGTCGATGTCCCTGACCATGGCCAGAGCCTGGGAGCAGCGGTTGATGAGATAGGTCTCATAGCGGTTCCAGGCCTCGAGAGTGAGGCGTATACCGGCGCTGAGTGCGTATTCTCCGGCCTCGCGCAGGCCCTCTACGGCCCACTTCCACTCCTGCTCCGCCGGAGCTTCCGCTGCGGTCTTCATGCAGGCAGAAGCCTGTACGCTTATCGAGTGCGCGCCTATCGCCTTTGCAAAATCCACGCACTCCTTAACATACGCCACGGCGTTTTTGCGTATCTCCGCCTTCGGCGAGACAAAGTCGCGCTCCGTGTTGAACACGGCGCATATGGAGCTGGCTGCTATGTTGTACTTCTTCAGCAGCGCGCAGACCTCCTCAACGTCGTATCTGGAGGGCTCTCCCACCAGGTCCACGCCGTCGTAGCCGTAACGGGCCAGCCTCTCAATGCTCTTGTCAACGCTTTCATTGACATACACCAGGGTGTTGTAAGAGATTTTAATGCTCATTTTCATGCTCCTTTCGTGTGTCAGCCAATGTCTTAGTCTATAAATGTAATCGTTTACATATTACGGGAAACACTTGAAGCGAGCGACATGCAAGCCTCAGTGTTTTCCGTGTTTACGTCATATGTGATTCAGGACAACTGCTTTTTTCATCCATTAGCAACTCTGTCCGTGGTCTCCCTCAGCTTGAGTTTGTGGGGCATAATGATGTGCACATTGTCGTTTGAGTTCTTGTCGATGCACTCCTTGAGTTTCTGCATCGATGTCCATCCCAGCTCGTAGCAGGGCTGGGCAACCGTAGTGATATATGGGTGGAACATCTTGGCATAGTCAATGTCGTCAAAGCCTGTCACAGACAGTTCTCCCGGCACCGAGATGCCCAGCTCCCGCGCCTTGGACACCACGCCCAGGGCCAGCATATCCGAGCCGCAGAGTATGGCAGTTGGCCGGTCTGGCAGACCCAGCAGTCGTTCTGCTGCGGCTACGCCGCTTTCGTAGCTGTAGTCCGTGGTCCCTATTATATAGTCACTCCGCAGCGACTTGCCCATCACGCCGCCTGTCATGGAATCGCAGTAGCCTTGTTTTCTCTGTCGGGTGGACAAAAAGCGGTTCTCTATGTTCACATAGGCTATCTTCTCGTGCCCGAGCTGGCGAACGTGCCTCACGAGCTCGCACATGGCCGCGTAGTTGTCTATGGAGATGTACGGAACGGCCACATTGTCGACTGCCTCGGCGCACTGGACTATTGGAAAGCGGTCAACATACTTGCCAAGCCAAACATCATCGTAGCAGCAGGTGAGGAAAATTGTGCCGTCGGCCCGCTTCCCCTCCATCACGCTCGTGAAGATCTTTTCCTGGTTGGCGTCCTTGTCACTGCTGATAAATGCACTGTACCCCAAAAACTGCGCAGCGTCGCAAATACCGGACAGGATCTGAGAATAATACGGGTTGGTGAAGTTAGGGACCATGATAAGGACGACCTTGCTCTCGCCCTTGCGCAGGTTCCTGGCTGAGGGGTTGGGAACATAGCCGAGCTTTTCGATGGCCTCGCGCACCCGTCTGGCCGTTGTCTCGCTGACTCTCCCGCTCTCGTTGACGACCCGTGACACCGTAGCAACCGAAACCATGGCCTCCTTCGCCACATCTTCAATTGTAACGTTTATGTCTTCTATCATATTGCTCAACCCATCGAATGATGTAATGGATTACAGCTCAATTAATGCACAATTTACTGTTCCACGTCAAGGCCCTATTTTGTCCGTATATTATTTTTGAATAAATGCCACAGCTAGAGGAACCTCTACTTGTGCAATTTAACATGGCCTACAATTCCATTTTGCTTTGTGCAGAAAAAATCTCATGTTTCTTCCTGAAAAGTTAAGATTTGCTCTTGACTAAGCCTAGTAAAAACGTTTACACTAACGCCATCAGAAGCATTTAATTTTAGGAGGTCACTGCAATGAAAATGGGTTTGGTGTCGGCCATACTCGCCGATTACAGCTTTGAACAGATGGTTGACACCGCAGCTGAGATGGGATTCGACTGCATTGAGGTCGCCTGCTGGCCTTGTGGAAAGGCGGAGCGCCGGTATGCCGGCGTAAGCCACATCAACGTTGACGAGCTTGACGAATCCAAGGTAGCCTACATTCTCAATTACTGCGCCGAGCGGCACATAAGCATCTCTGCCCTCGCATTTTACCCCAACACGATGGACGGAGACCCGACAAAACGCGCAGCAAATGTCGAGCACCTGAAGAAGGTCATACGCGCCTCTGCCGCTCTGGGCGTCAACATGGTCACCACCTTTATCGGAAGGGTCCAAAATCTAAGCGTGGAGGACAATCTGCGCGAGGTCGCGCTGGTGTGGCCCAGCATCATGGCTCTTGCGGAGGAGTTGGGGGTCCGCGTCGCCATTGAAAACTGCCCCATGCTCTTCGGCAGCGATCAGTGGCCCGGCGGCCAGAACCTGATGACAACTCCCGTCATATGGCACAAGGTGTTCGACATTATCAAGAGCCCAAATCTGGGCATCAACTACGATCCCTCCCACTTTGTATGGCAGATGATTGACTACATCTCCCCTCTCTATGAGTTCAAGGACAAGATATTCCATGTCCATTTCAAGGACATAAAGCTCTATCCGGAAAAGCTTAGGCGCTGCGGCACCATGGCCTATCCGCTCGACTACATGTCCCCGAAGCTGCCTGGTCTCGGCGACGTGGACTGGGGCGCATACTGCTCGGCCCTCACGGACATCGGCTACAACGGCTGCGCCTGCATCGAGATCGAGGACAAGGCGTTTGAGGACTCTGAAGACTCCATTCTCAAGTCGATAAAACTCTCCAAGCGCTACCTAGAACAATTCGTCATATAAAAAACATTCCCCGGCACGAAGAACTCGTGCCGGGGAATGCTTTTTTGTTTTTCCGCTTATTCCGCGGTCTCGGGGTGGTAGATAGCTATCGCGTTGGTGCCGTCCTCGGTCTTGTAGAAGGCCAGCATGTCGCCCACAGCGATGTCGGCAGCCGTGGCCTCGGTCAGCTCGCCGTCGGCGGCGACGTATATCTGCACGGTCTCGTCAGGCAGATACTCCGCAGTCTCGGTCCCGGCCTCGTAGAGGCTCATGTCAATGGCGGCGTAGTCGGTCGGCTCCTCGGCGCCCTCGGTGAGGGTGTAGAGCGTCATGCTGAGCGTGCCGTCATCGGCTATCGCGGTGACTTCGGCTATCTGGAGAGCGTCCTCATCCGCAGCGTCCGGGTCCTCGGTCTCTTCCACAGGATCCGTTTCTTCCGCGTCATCGGTCTCGGTAGGCTCCTCGCTCTCCGTGACCTCGTTGGTCTCAGTGGGTTCTTCGCTCTCGACGGGGTCGGTGACCGCGGAATCCTCCTCGCCGGAAGAACAGGCGGTAAGCATGCCCAGGCAGAGAACAAGGGCCAGGGCAAGAGCTGTAAACTTAATGTGCTTTTTCATGTTGTATCCTCCTTGGTATGTCGCGTGTGTTTTTGCGTACACGGGGTCTCCGCCCCGTTACCGAGATATTAGCACCGAGATATGACGGATTCACAAACAAAGTGTTAATAAATGTCCATGGCCATTTCAGGTTCATTTAAGGTAGACGGTGTATCTTGTTTGCAGGTGATGCAAATGAAAATACTTATCATAGAAGACGAAGCTCTTCTGGCCGACTCCCTGCGGACGCTGCTTGAACTGCGCGGCTTCGACGTCGAAGTTGTGAGCGACGGGGAGAGCGGCGCGGAATACGCCGAGACGGGAGTATACGATCTGCTCCTTCTCGACGTCATGATGCCGCGGCTTGACGGATACAGTCTCGCCCGCCGCGTAAGGGCAAAGCGCGTAACCACGCCCATACTAATGCTCACGGCGCGCGCCGATGTGCACGACCGCATCGAGGGCCTGAACGCCGGCGCCGACTACTATCTTACCAAACCCTTCGACAATCGTGAGCTCCTCGCCTGTATCAATGCCCTGCTCCGGCGCCAGGGCACACAGTTCGACGCGCTCACCTACGGCAACACCTGTCTGGACCTCACAGGCTGTACTCTCAGCGCAGCCGGCAGCACCGTACGGCTCTCGTCCAAGGAGTTCGACGTCATGCGTCTGCTCATGCAGGCGGAGGGCCGCAGCGTGCGCAAGGAGACCATCCTCACCCGCGTCTGGGGCTTCGACTCCAATGCTGGTGACAACAATGTTGAGGTCTACATAGGCTTCCTGCGCAAAAAGCTGCGCGCCATAGGCTCCGACCTGACCATTGAGGTCATCCGTCTGCTCGGCTATCATCTGGAGGTGCACCGTTCTTGATTCGGCGTCTCAGGCTGAAATTCGTCTGCATAAACATGGCCATTGTCACGCTTATACTCTGTGCCATCTTTGCCATGGTCTTTTTCTTCACCCGGGCAAACCTTGAGCGCGAGAGCATAGGTATGATGCAGGCCCTTGCCCAGGAGCCAATGCGCACCGGCGGCCCGGACGAGAGGCCGGATGGTGTGCGTCTTCCCTTCTTCACACTGGAGCTTGACAGCGACGGAAACCTCGCCGATGCCTGGGGAGGCTACTACGACCTCACAGACAGCGAGCTGCTGGAAAAGCTGCTGGCCCTGGCCTCCGCCTCGGACGAGAACACCGGCGTGTTGGAGGACTATGGCCTGCGCTATTGCCGGGTCTGGGCGCGCGGAACGCAGTACATTGTTTTTGCGGACATGTCCAGCGAGCGGAGTGTCATGGCAAGCCTCACAAAAAACAGCCTGCTGATAGGCGCCCTGAGCTTTGCGGCCTTTCTCGTTATCAGCCTACTGCTCTCGCGCTGGGCGGTGAGGCCTGTGGAGCTGGCCTGGGACAGGCAGCGTCAGTTCGTGGCCGACGCCTCGCACGAGCTCAAGACCCCGCTTACCGTGATTCTAAGCAATGCCCAGCTGCTGCGCGAGGCCGAGGCCGACCCGGAGCTGCATGGCAGGCTCACGGAAAACATTCTCTCCATGTCCGCGCGCATGCGCTCGCTGGTGGAGAGCCTGCTCGAGCTTGCGCGGGTGGATTCCGGTCTCACGGGTCAGACACTCTCGCGGGTGGAGCTCAGCCGCGTCGTCTCCGAGGCATTGCTGCCCTTTGAGCCTCTGTTTTATGAGCGCGGGCTCACGCTGTCGAGCTCTATCGAGCCGGACATAGCCGTCAAGGGCAGTGCGGAGCGGCTCTCCCAGGCCGTGGGCGTGCTGCTGGACAACGCTCAAAAGTACGCCTCGCCCGGCGGGAATGTGCTTGTAACTCTCTCCAGGCAGGGCCGCAGGCACTGTCTACTCGCCGTTGAGAACAGCGGCGAGCCCCTCTCCCCCGCCGAGCGGCGTGACATTTTCAAACGATTTTACCGCGCGGATGCCGCTCGCAGCTCCGGAGGCAGCTATGGTCTCGGCCTCTCAATTGCCCGCGGCATCGTTGAGGCGCACCGCGGCCGTATCTGGGCGGAGGCCGTTCCCGGCGGCAACCGCTTTTGCATACGTCTCAGAGTTCAAAAATAGTTTACGTTTTGGATGCCCCCTTTTCAGGTTCGGTTCAGCAACTGATGCTACGCTAACCTGGTAAGGGGGTATCGCCTTGATAGAAGTAAGCCATCTCACAAAGCGCTACGGCACGCACCTTGCCGTTTCCGACCTCTCGTTCAAAATTGAGGACGGGCAGATCTACGGCTTCCTCGGCCCAAATGGGGCCGGAAAATCCACGACCATGAACATCATGACCGGCTGCCTCGCCGCCACCTCCGGCGAGGTCAGGATCGACGGGCACGACATCTTTGAGGATTCGGGCGCGGCGAAGCGGCTCCTGGGCTATCTGCCCGAGCAACCGCCTCTCTACCTGGACCGGACACCGAGGGAATATCTCACCTTCGTGGGCCAGGCCAAAGGTCTTTCGAAGCCCCAGCTCGCGGAGCAGATGGAGCGCGTCATGTCCGTCACCCAAATCAGCGACGTCTCGGACAGGCTCATAAAGAACCTCTCCAAGGGCTACCGCCAGCGCGTGGGCATCGCCCAGGCTCTGCTCGGAGACCCGAAGATAATCATCCTTGACGAGCCCACCGTAGGTCTCGACCCCAGGCAGATAATCGAGATACGCGACCTCATCAAAGACCTCGGCCGCGAACACACCGTCATTCTCAGCAGCCACATTCTCTCCGAGGTCCAGGCCGTGTGCCAGACTATCCTCATCATTTCCAAGGGCCGCCTTGTGGCCTGCGACACGCCTGAGAATCTGGAGCGACTGTTTGCAGGTTCCACCACCGTGGAGCTCACCGCCGAGGCTCCCGCGGACGAGGCCACGCGTCTGCTCTCTCCCCTCGCGCATGTCACCTCCCTGCGCGCAGAGCCGCTTGACGGCGGCCGCTGCCGCATAACGCTCGACACCGACTGTCCCGACGGCGACGAGGTTTGCCGCAACGCCTTCTTCGCCTTCAGCCGTGCCAACCTGCCCATACTGCGCATGAACACGGCCCGGGCCAGTCTCGAGGACATCTTCATCGAGCTCACAAGCTCCGATACCCCCGTGCCGTCTGTAGACGGTGGAGAGGAGGCAAAGGCATGAAAGCAGTATTCAGGCACGAGGTCTCCTCGTATTTCACCAACGTCACCGGCTATGTGTTCGGCGCGTTTTTGCTGCTCTTCGCGGGCATATACACCATGGCCTATAACCTCCGCTCAGCCTACACCAACTTTGAGTACGTCCTCGGCGGCATGTCCTTCGTCTTTCTCGTCATCGTACCCATTCTAACGATGAAGGTCATCGCAGAGGAAAAGCGGCAGAAGACAGACCAGCTGCTCTATTCCCTGCCCCTCAGTATGACTAGGGTCGTCATGGGCAAGTATCTCGCGCTGCTCGTGGTCTTTGCCGTACCTATGCTCATCGTCTGCATCTACCCCATCGTACTCAGCGCCTTCGGCAACGTCTATCTTCCCGCGGCCTATTCAGCCATCTTCGGCTTCTACCTACTGGGAGCGTCGCTGCTCGCGATCGGCATGTTCATATCCTCTATAACCGAGAGTCAGGCCGTCGCGGCCGGGCTGTGCTTTATCGTGATGCTGCTCAACTACTTCATCACCAGCCTCGCCTCCTACGCCTCCACCTCGGCTGCCGGCTCGCTGCTGGCCTTCACTGTACTCGTGCTGGTCCTGGGCGGCGTGTTCCGTCTCATGACCCGCAGCGGCTTCGCATCCATCGTGCTCATGATAATACTCGAGGGCTTGCTGCTTGTCGGCTTCATGCTCGACAGCTCCGCTTTCGAGGGGCTATTCCCCGAAATAATGGAACAGCTCTCGCTCTTTGACCGCTTCTACGACTTTGTCTACGGCATCTTTGACCTGGGCTCGGTCGTGTATTTCCTCACGGTCATAGGCGTGTTCCTCTTTCTCAGCGTACAGTCCCTTGAAAAGAGGAGGTGGAGCGAATGAAAAAGCCTAAAATAAAGCTGCCTCAGTCCGGCGAGATGATAGGCCGGCTCAAGACCCGCAGCTTCCGCGTAGGCGGTTACAGCGTACTCGCGACGGTCATTGTGGTCGCCATCGCGGTGTTTGCGAACATACTTGTGAATGCCCTGCCTGCGAAATACACACAGTTCGACACCACGTCCTCTCAGCTCTACTCCATCTCCGAGCAGACGGAGCTGGTGCTCTCCGAGCTCGAAGATGAGGTAACGGTCTATTGGATAGTCCAGGACGGACGCGAGGATGAGACGCTCGGCACACTGCTCGACCGCTACGCGGCCATGTCAAGCAAGTTGACCGTCACCAAGGTCGACCCCGACGTGCAGCCGACCTTCGTGCAGAAGTACGCAGACGGCACCATCTACAACAACAGTCTGGTCGTCGAGTGCGGTGAACGGAACACCTATATCAGCTACTCAGACATATACGAATACGATTACAGCAATTACTACTCCACCGGCTCCTACGAGCAGAGCTTCGCCGGAGAAAGCGAGCTCACCAGTGCTATAGATTACGTCACCAACGACGAGCTGCCCAAGCTCTATGCCCTTACGGGTCACGGCGAGAGCGAGCTCTCCACCTCCTTTGAGACCGCCGTTGCAAAGCAGAACGTAGAAATCGAATCGCTCTCCCTGCTCACCACCGACGGCGTACCCGAGGATGCGGACTGCCTGCTCATAAACGCCCCCATGAGCGACATCTCAGAATCCGAGCGCGACTCGATACTTGAATACCTCGCTTCCGGAGGCAAGCTCATCCTCATAACCGGCCCTCTCCAGGACGGTACGGAGCTTACAAACCTGGAGGCTGTCATGGAGTACTACGGCGTTACCGCCGCAGATGGCATCGTGGTCGAGGGCAGCGACAGCAATTACCTCTTCCCCGCGCCTATCAACCTTCTGCCCGAGTACGGCAGCCATGAGATAACCTCTCCCCTTTCCGAGGGCGGCTATTATATGTGTCTGCCTCTGGCCCAGGGCCTCATCGTAGGCGAGGCGCCGCGCGACACGGTCAGCGTTACCGAGCTGCTGACTACCTCAGACTCTGCCTACTCCAAGCTCAGCGGCTATACCATGAGCACCTATGAAAAGGAGGACGGCGACATAGACGGCCCCTTCGCCCTCGCAGTGGCCATCACCGAAACGCTTGAGGACGGCGGCGAGACCGATATCATCTGGGTTTCCTCCGCCTATCTGCTGGACGACTCTACCAACGCCAGCATCTCAGGCGGTAATGAGGACTTCTTCCTCAACTGCATCAACTGGCTCTGCGGCTCCGAGAGCGGAATCTCCATACACGCAAAGAGCCTGAGCACGGAGTACCTCACCATCAGCAGCGGCACGTCCTCCATGCTCACCATGCTGGTCGTCGGAGTCATCCCCGTCTGCTTCCTTGCCGCGGGAATTGTCATCTGGGTAAGGAGGAAAAAGCAATGAAACGCGGAAAGAAACTGCTTATACTGGCCGTCGCGCTCCTGGTGGTGGCCGGAGGCGCCTTCGCCGCGCTGGAATTCATCCC
>URDK01000016.1 GCA_900546485.1 uncultured Eubacteriales bacterium | reverse complement strand
TTCGACCCGGCTTTCAACTCTTAGGTCGCTGAAAAAGCCTCGGACGATGTAGGTCTTTCCCTCCTCGAGCACGAAGGTTCCGTCCTCTCTGCACAGACTCTTGCCGTAAAGGGGGAACACCGTGAGCGTACAGCCGACAAGCGCCTCCGGCGAATAGCTCTCTGAAATTGCGATGCAGTCGAGCACCTCGAGTTCGGCGCTGTAATCCTTGCTGCCCAAGGTCGTGATGTTTCCGGAAACTCCGCCCTCTATTCCTATGTCTGTCACCTCGCCGCAGCGCACTGCAAGGACGCAGAAATTGTGGTTCCACTCGTCGAAGCCGAGGTTGTAGTTGAGCCTGTCCACGCTGCCCGAGGCGAGCGGCGCAGCGCCCGAGAGCTCCGCCCGCATTGCGGCGCCGGAGCAGCTGCTCACCACCTGCGGCGCACTGCGTGCGGCGTCCATTATTACACCCGATGGGTAGACCGTGCGGAGCACCTCATCCGTCTCAGGATCAAGGTAGCTGACGCTGCCGTCCTCATTATACTCGAGATGTGTTTTTCCTCTGATGCCGCCGTTTTCGTCCGTGATGTACTCCATGGCGCCGGTGTTGGGGTTCGACGGGGCGCCTACGGGCACGGCAATGGTCGTGTACGAGCCCTCGATGCTCCGCACCTGCCGCATAGCGCTCTCCCACGCCCCGAAGCCAAGGCACGAAAAGGCTGAGGCGAGGGCCAAAATGACCGCCAGCAGTATGAACACGGGCTCGCGTTTTACCTTTTTCAAAAAAATGTGCATGGCCTCGCCTCCATATTCCAACAGCCGCGCCTTCAACGAAACGAGAAGGCGCGGCAATTTTTATATGTCTACGGTAATATTATACAGGAAGCCACCTGCATTGTCCAGGCTCATGCGGCGCCCCGGGGCATGTGACAAGCTCATTCTTAGTTCCGCCACAATCCGGGCAAAAATACGTTATTGTTTGACGCTGACCGTTACATGTAGCGCTATACTGAGTGTAATTATGGGAATACTGTCCTTCATACGCTTGCCTCGCATAAGTACCACAGATCTCACACTCATAAGTAAATACTGTATAGACATCATGAGTATCAGCGTCATTGTATACATATTCGACAGTTGCATTAATGTCTACATTGTCGTGGCCACATGGCGCACCGCCGTTGACGGCATACAAAAGAGTTGGATCGATACTACCTTCGTTTGAAAGGTTAAATGCGCTTGCACCTGTTACAAACAACGCAGATACAAAAATCCCAAAGAGAAAAAGTGATAGAGCTTTGACAGAAAAGCTTTTGTCCATATTTATCTCCCTTCTTCGTCGAATTTTTCAGTTACTCAAGTTCAGATAAATACTCACGGTATGCTTCATTGATAGCTTCAATTGTATTGTTCAGCTCGCCATACACGCAAATTAAATCTGTCTTATTAGTACGCCTCATTGTCAAAATAGCAAACGCGTCAGAATCCGAACATATTATGTCTGCAATTACACGGTAGCTTGTTTCCTCACCATTTACTTCGCCCCTAAGTACACAACCATACCCATTTCCGGCTTCCGACATCACTGGAATAATAGGTCCCGAAAGTGTACCCGTCAGTACTTCATCTCCGCGTAAAGCAAACTCAGCCTCGCTAGAATCAGGGTCCAGCGTAAACTCTAGAACGTCATAGTTTTCACCCTCGAGGCGTTCTGTAAAAGAAGGTGCAAATATGTCATTCGTTACTTTTGCGTTGTACTGTATCCTGTATGTATTGTCCACGTTATTTGACTCACCGCACGCCGACAGCACCAAAATGCAAGTCAGCATGATGCAGAAACATAGCTTTGCTTGGATTTTTAATCGCAAATATGTCATGCTTTAATACTCCTCCTCACTGCCGCCGTGGTCTTGAATGTGACAGTTACGGAAGTACATATACAGCTGAGGATAATGAGCCCTCACCTGCAAAACGCCCACAAAGCTCATTACCAGCGTACAGGAAGGAGTATACATAATCAATCGTAACTGTGCCACTAATTGATTTTACTTGTTGCTGAGATATTGTGCCTTCAAATCCGAGTTGCACTTCTGCGCCAATTCCTCGAGTGGAAGAAGCGTCAGTTCCATCAAGTTCGTCTTCCCACCCATTAAGCTTATACATGCTCCATGAAATATTGTTATTTGTCGCTGAAGAACCAGTTTTGAATGTCGAGACAGACGTAGAAGAAGTAACTATGCTGAAAGGAACGGTTACGAATCCTAACGTTGCTTCATACCAGACAGGAAGATTAAATGTTATACTTCTTTGGTCATTGGCTGGTAAATAAGTATTCGTTTTTACTGCTATGCCTGGTGTGGCTGATAGGGAAATTTGGATAACCTCCGGAGACGCTCCAGTTAAACCCACTATTTCGCCACGATCAAATGTGATATGGTCCATTGCTTCTTCAGTATTTGTATTAACTTTTACATATGTTGTCATACTGCCTTGATTTATTAGCTCGTTAGCATGGAACAAATAGCATGTGCCAACATTACAGGTTCCCGCTCTTACATTATCGTAGCTTTTTAAACGTGTTTGAGCATCTACGTCAAGTAGCTCAAATCCATTGATTTCCGGCAAGTCCGCGTTTCTTGCTAGCTGCTCATTTTGAACTGAATCAAAAACCTGAGCAGAATATGTATTAGCTATGCTCGCAAGTTCATCCGTTAGTATGCCATAAAAATCTAATGCAGGTATAGCGGCAAAATCATCGTTATACTTTGTAATAATGGCAAACATATCATCTTCATTGTAAGTAACGTCCGCAAAAACAAATTTACTAGTATTAGAGCTAGGTGATGTTAAATAACCCTTAAAGGCGGCAGCGTAACCAGACAAGTTATCACTAGTGTTAATCGGTGTAACTCTTCCCGTAAGCGTTCCGTTAAATGCATTTCCATCTTCAGTCAAAGAAAGATGAGCCATTTCGTTTTCGATGTATATACTAATACTTCGAGTATCTGATGTGCTTACATTCGCTGGTTCCGCACAATCATTAGCAACACCGAAGACCTCGTTTATCATGCTTGTGTTTAATGATAATTCCGCCTCAAATACATGGGAGCTTTCTGTGTTGTATGCCAAAGCAAAATTACTAAAAGAAAAAACCATTGCTGTCGATATAAGAACGCTTACTACTCTCTTTATATGTTTTTTGTTTTTCATTTCTACCGACCTTTCTCAATGAGAGCTTAACCATTATATTTTTCTGCTATGTTATTGATCATGTTCGGACTGTTCTGTTTACTCAACGTTTGTTTGCTTTTCGCACTGTTTGTATTTAGCTAGGTCTCCATTCCTTGCGTTTTAATTTGCTATTGCGTTACACCTCCCAGACACTATATTTGTTCTAATTGTTCTGCAAAAGCGTTAAAATCTTTTTTGATAAAGCAGTAAACTATACCCAATTGCTTTCACTCCTACCTTTATAATGTAATCATTTAAGAAATATGTTTCTTTGCCATTTAATAAATAAGTTCATATTAAGGCAACCTATATATTCTAAAAAAGTACTGATAAGCAATTTAGCTTATCAGTACTTAGAACTATTATTTGCTCATGTCAATTTACAAGCGCTTGCGCAAATGCCATTAGGCATTGAAATCAAAGCTTCTTGTGTCTCGTCCTCTATCGTCTTGTGCAAAAATAGTAACGTAGACTATGTACTCGTGACCAGGCGTTATATCAATCTGTATTGTATCAAGATATGCACGAGAATCTACCGACATATCAGGGTCATCTTCAAACAATTCAGCATACCAAATCCAACTTGATCCTGACTTTTCATATACGCAGATATTTTCTAACCCTACTTTTGTAGCAGACAAAGAACCAACCACATTGGCTGAGACATTAATTTTTCCATTACTCGTTGTAACATCGACATTGTAATGAAATAGTTGGTCGCTGGCCTTGTCGCTTATAGCATATGTAGGTGTGGCAAGAACAATAGCAATGAGCAAAACTATCGATAGGACTCTTGTTTTATTCATTATTCAATTACCCCCATACGACTCAATTATAATCAGTTCTAATTCTTCCGTTGATAATGATGAGACAAGACTAAATTCAATGCCATTTATTGACCAAGCAGCAATACTGTTACCATTGTTTTCAAAAATGTAAAACGTGGCATTGTCTATAGTAATTTCTTTTACATTGTTTCCATCTTTTTCATACAATGAATTTTGGCTGTCTTCACCACGCAAAAAAGCGTCAAACACAAGCGTGTCACCTTCTAAAGCAAACGTCAAAGAATAGTACAGTGTTCCCGGCTGTTCATCCTCCATGACTATTGGTTCGCTTTTAGAGAATTCCTCACCAAGCGTAGGGATCCACGACTCAATATATTCCAAATCTGTGACTGCTACCGCCGATTTTGAAGAATGTTCTGCTGCCATGCTGTCTTCAATATCTCCAAAGCCAAAAAGGTTCTCTGTCCAACTCGCAATGGCTCCGAACACATCAATCCCCGCTGCCTGTACTGCTATCATGCCGGAGAAAAGGCACACAGCCACAATTGCCGCTATCAGTCCCACGCGGGCAAACCTATGCCTGGGCCGCCTTACCATGAGTTCAGGCTCCGTGCCGCCGGCCGTATGAAGCTTGGCCTCAAACGCCTTCAGCGACTCGTCTGTTGAAGGATACTCTGGCATAGGAGACTTACGGTCTATGGCATCCAAGCAGGCTTCAACGAGTTCATCGTCGAAGTTATCCTCCGTCATAGTCTCGTTTATGCTCTCAAGCAGCTCCAAAAGCTCGGCAACAGACATGGAGTCCAACTGTTCTCGGGTGATTTTATTGAACTCATTTTCTTTATCATCAAAAGGATAGCTCATCATGACCTCCTTCCTCCCCCTCACTATCCCTGTCCTTATATGTACTGAGAAGGGTGACCTATTTCAACAAATCGAATAATTTAAAAGTTTTTGTCCCAATTCTTCCGGCATTTCTCTACCGCTCTTGATACCCGGATCCTGCATGCATTTTGAGAAATACCAAGTCGATTTGACATTTCATAATAATCTATTTGATCTTCGAATCTCCATATCAGTATCTGTTTTTCCAGATCTGATAATTCTCTGGGGAGAATAGTTTCAAGTGGTTCACTCGGAGGCTTTTCTTCCAAAGCAAAAAAGTCATCCAACGGAACTTCAGATATTGACTCTTTTCTGCGCCGCTCGTTCAATATCTGATATTTTAGTGTAACAAACAACCAGCCCTGTGGATTTGCATGACTCAAAAGCTCCCCTTCATGCAGCATAGCCAGCACAAAAACTTCCTGCACCAGCTCATCCGCCTTTTCCACTCTACCAATCAGGCGATAGGCATAGCGGAACAGTTTGTCACGCGTTGTACAATATAGCTTTTCTATAAATTGTTCCGTATTTATGTCCATAAAAATGTCACGTCCTGTAATCTTAATTGAGTGTACAAATACTGACATACAGTATGGTCGCCATACTTACGTGACAAAAACTTATGTTTGCAATCTGTATAATCTAAAATGAGTAGCACACTGTTTGCAACAGTTTTTGACGTTTCTTTACAAATTCCCTATATTTATCCTATTATACTCCATAGACGTAGTGCTTTTCAACAGTTAGTTACTGCTGGTTGCTAATCGTATAGCGCATATGTAATATGTGGTTTTGCGTATAAAGAACTCTTATTCTTTGAATTGAGTGAAATAAATGGTAGAGCAAAACACAAATAGTAATTGAAGCCTATTTTGCTCAAGCTCCACCCTTAACCCACGTATGTAAATACCTAGTGTCAGGGAGACGGAAATGCGCCCTAGGCGCTGGCAGTGCTACATAGCTAAATACCCCTGACCTCCTGTTTTGATTCCCATCCAAATCAAAGCAGGAGGTCATTTTAATGGCATACAACTATGCTAAGGAAAAAAGAAAATTCGACGCTGAGTGGAAACGAAAAGCGTCCTGGTACAGAAAAGAAGGAATGAGCGATGACGACATCGAGGAGATGCGCCGCTTTGACCTCGAACAATTCAACCGCGACAGAGCGTACGAGAGCCGCAGGCGTCCGTTGGAGACGGCCTGCGGCTCTTTCTATGTTCAGGCATTTGAATCGCCCGCAGAGCGCTATAGCTGGCTCGATGAGATAAGCGACCCGCAGTTAGTCGAGCGGCTGCATGGGCTTTCAGACGCAGACTTGGAGCTGCTTACGCAAATTGTGATTGACGGCAAGTCTTATAGGGAGGCAGCCAAAGTTTTTTCGTGCTCACATCAGAATATCAGTCGTCATATTGCACGAATTAGAAAAAATTTGTGTTAAGCGTTGCCAAATCGTCTTTCCCACTGCCTGTATAGTGAGAAGCAATACTTCTTGAGAGTCTTTTACAACTGAATACACGGTACAGCGAGCACAGAACCTGCGTGACCGGAGACGGTCAGCGACGCGGGGCACGGCGCGATGACGGCGTGAGCTTGAGCGATGAACGCGGCCCCAAAAACGGCTTTGGCAAGCCGCTTTGCAATGAAAGCGCGGGGGATAAAGGTACTTGCTCACGCGCTCCCGAGGACTTGGGGGCAGCCCTGCGGTGTACGGCAACCGGCACCGCGGAGCTATGACAGCCGCGCCAGAGGCGGCTCGCTGTATCCCCTCACCGCCGGGGCGCGTGGCAAATACGGCGGAACATCCTATAAGAAACGGAGCGAAATACATGAAAAACACAAATTCGCTTTCGGCTCCCATCAACTCCAGCGGCGAGCAGGTCTGCGTTCTGGACGGCTGCATCGTCCGGGTGAGATACAAGGACTGCCCGGACAAGGTATCCGTCATGGCGAACGTCAGGGGCATCCTGCTCAATTCGTACATGCGCGACAACATTGCCGCCGAGGACAGGGTGTGAGATAATGTCGGCGGAGCACCTTGATAATCACATATCGCGGACAGGCAGCAAAGATCAGACACATCAAGATGAGGTGTGTATGATGAACAACTACGATACTTACTTTACCGTCAAGCGTGTCTATTGCCTCTACCGCGTCTCCACTCTCGGCCAGGTCGAAAAGGACGACATACCCATGCAGAAACAGCGCTGCCGTGAATTCGCTGCGGCTCAGGGCTGGAGCATTGTGCGCGAGCTATCCGAAAAGGGCGTCTCCGGCTTCAAGGTCTCAGCGCGGGACCGCGACGCCATTCAGGAGATACAGCGCGACGCCGTGGATGGGAAATTCGACATCCTGCTGGTTTTCATGTTTGACCGCCTCGGACGCCGCGACGACGAGACACCCTTCGTTGTGGAATGGTTCGTCCGCAACGGCATCGAGGTCTGGAGCGCCACCGAGGGTCAGCAGAGGTTCGACACTCACGTCGACAAGCTGATGAACTACATCCGCTACTGGCAGGCCTCCGGCGAGAGCATCAAGACCTCAATACGTGTAAAGACCCGCCTCAGTCAGATGACGGAAGCGGGTCTCTACACCGGCGGCACCGTGCCTTACGGCTACCACCTTGAAAAGCGCGGGCGCGTGAACAAGCGAAACCGCGAGGTCAGCGACCTGGCCATTGACGAGGACGAGGCCGAGATAGTGCGGCTCATATTCCGCAAGTATGTGGATGAGGGCTATGGGGCGCAGAGGCTCTGCAAATACCTCCACGAGTCCGGTATATACAGCCGCGACGGTAAGGGCTTCCCCAACACCACGCTCAACCGCATCATCAAGAACGTGATGTATACCGGCATCATCAAGAATGGCGACAGCCGGTCGGCGTATCTGGAGGAGCTGCGCATTATCGACGACGCCACCTTTGACCGCGCACAGCAGATAATGCGCGAGCGCACAATGCCCCGCAGCTCCGTCCCTCGCAACTGTAAGGGCAGTTCCCTGCTCGTCGGCAACATCTTTTGCGCACACTGCGGCAACAGACTGACGCTCACGACCAGCGGGCGCAAGAAGAACAGGAGCACTCCGATGGCCAAGTACATCCGTTACCAGTGCCACTACAATGTCCGGCACCCAGGCGAATGCGACGGGCAGTCTGGCTACTCCGTACCCAAGGTGGATTCCATGGTCGAACAGGTCGTGCGGATGAAACTTGCCGAGATTGCCGCCGCGCCAGAGGCTGAAATCATTGGCAGGCAGCGCGAACGTGAGATAGAGCTTGCTCGTATACGGTTGGAGCAGGCAGAGGACGAGATAGACGGCATTATAAAAGAGCTGGACGACTACCGCGCAGAGACCATCAAGGTCATCCGCGGTGAAAGCCCGCTCAACGCCCAGCTGCTCAACTCGCTCATGTCCGACGCCGCAGACAAACTCAGAGCCGCGCAGGCCCGTAAGGAGGAAGCGCAGGCGTCCCTCGACGGCCTTTTCGACTCATCTCAGAGCTTACAGGCCGAGTACGACCAGCTCCTGAGCTGGGCCGACCTCTATTCCAAAAGCAGCTTTGAGGCGCGGAAGATGATACTCTCCCAGCTCATCGACTCTGTGTATGTCGGCAGGGACTACAGGATGGAGATAAACTTCAAGTTCAGCTTTGACGAATTCAACACCCAGCCGCTTCCATTTTACTCTCTTCAGGAAAATGCAGGCGTGTGAGATACAGGGCCTAACAAAAAAGGCGAGAAAGTCCTCATTTTTAGAACTTTCTCGCCATTTGGTGGACCTGAAGAGACTCGAACTCTCGACCTCTCGGATGCGAACCGAACGCTCTCCCAGCTGAGCTACAGGCCCATATATTGGTAATTTGTTATGCAAACGCGATGGCAGCCGCGTGAGCTGCGTGAAATCGCTGAAGCTGGCCCGCTTGCTCTCCCAGCTGAGCTACAGGCCCAAGTGCTTGAACATTATAGCACATTTTGCGAATTTGTAAAGAGTTAAAATCAATATTGATTAAAATAAGTTTTTGTAGTAGAATACTCCCGCGGCCCTTTGCAAGGCTGCACCAGTCGGGGAGCCAGCGGTGCCCTGTAACCTGCAATCCGCTATAGCAGGGATGGATTCCCACGAGAGGATATACGATGTGCCGTCTGCCCCAGGTAAGCGGCGTTGAAGCCCCGGTCCCGCGCAACGGACCCCTGTGAACCATGTCAGGCGGGGAACCGAGCAGCATTAAGCGGGTCAGTCCGTGTGCCGTGGGCGTGCCGGGGCCGAGCTGGCTGCTCGGGTAACGGGCGTGTCGTATTTTCGATCAAGGGTGTGCAGTCTTGCAAAGCGCCGCACATTACTTTTTGAAGGGTGTGGGGACTTATATACCAGGCATTATATCGTAAATACCGCTCCCGCACCTTTGACGAGGTCTGCGGTCAGGAGCAAGTCACTGAGACGCTGAAGGCCCAGGTGGCCTCCGGCCGGCTTTCGCATGCCTATTTATTTATAGGTACGCGCGGCACCGGCAAGACAAGCTGCGCCAAGATACTTGCCAAGGCCGTCAACTGTGAGCACCCCGTAAACGGCAACCCCTGCTGTCAGTGCGCCGCCTGCCGCGGCATTGACGACGGCACCGTGCTCGACGTCGTTGAGATAGACGCCGCCTCCAACAACGGCGTGGACAACATCCGTGCCCTGCGCGACGAGGCCATATTCTCCCCTGCCAGCGTCAAAAAGCGCGTCTACATTGTCGACGAGGTCCACATGCTCAGCATAGCGGCCTTCAACGCCCTGCTCAAGATACTCGAGGAGCCGCCTGAGCACCTGATGTTCATCCTCGCCACGACCGAGCTGCGCAAGGTGCCCGCGACCATCCTCTCTCGCTGCCAGAGATACAGTTTCCGGCGCCTCGACGCGGAGGTCATCTCAAAGCACCTTGAATATATAGCCTCTCAGGAGGGCTTCCAGCTCACGCATGAGGCCGCAGAGCTGCTCGCGCGGCTCGCCGACGGCGGTATGCGCGACGCCATTTCCCTGCTGGACCAGTGCTCGAGCTCCCCGGTCATAGACGAGGCCGCGGTGCTTGAAGCAACGGGCCTCGCCGGCAACAGGCGCGTCGCCTCCCTGCTCTCCGCCATTGCGAAGCATGACTCCGCCGCCGCGCTCGATATCTTTGCCGAGCTCTGGCGCGATGGCAAGGACCCGGCCTCCCTGCTCTCCGACCTCTGCGCACTCATGCGCGACGTGCTGCTGCTCGGCCTTGCGCCGAAGGGCGGGCGCGCCCTGCTCTCCGGGGCATATGACGCCAAGACCCTCGCGGCTTTCTCCCGCACCTTCACGCGTGAGGAACTGCTTAGAAACATGCAGCGCGCCCAGGAGGCCATCGTCTCGCTCAAGGACAACCCCTCGCCGCGTACTGCGGTCGAAATATGTCTCGTAACGCTCTGCGACCCCGGCATGGGCGCCGGTATGCCGGAGCTGATGGCCAGGATATCCCGGCTGGAGGCAGGTACGCCGCCTCCGCGTGCGCCGGCCATGCCTGAGGACTTTTACGTACCCGAGCCGGAACCGGTATGCGAACCGGAGCCAAAACCTGTCCGTGCGTCTTCCCCCTCGCCCGTACGGCAGCCGGAACCTGAACCGGAGCCGCTTCCTGAACCGGAGCGTGTCCCTGAGGCTGCGGATGTCGGCTACATTCGTGACGAGGCTGAGCCGACGCCCGAGCCTGAGGGCCGTTACTTCGAGCCTGCCCCAGAGGACGGCGGCTACATCCGCGACGAAGCGGAGCCGACGCCCGAGCCTGAGGGCCGTTATTTCGAGCCTGCTCCCGAGGATACTCTGCCGGACCGTCCGGACAACATCCCTGAACCGCCCGCGGCGGTGAACGGCGCGGCGGACTGGCGCTCGCTCGTAGCGGCACTGGACGGGCGGCTGCGTGTGGGCACATACAGACTGCTTACAGACCCGCTCCAGGTCACAGGTGAGCTCTCCGGCGGCAAGCTCAACATAACCTTTATGAACAGCTTTGCCGAAAAGCAGCTGAACACCACGGAGACACTTGCGCTCTTTCGCAGCGCGGCGGAAACGCTCTGCGGCGCTCCCGTCGAGCTCAACATATTGTCCGAAAACGGTGGGGCAAAGCTTGCCTCGCGTGATTTGGAGGAGCTTCAGAGATTCAAACAGGTAAAATTCATCTGAAAGGTGGATAATTAATATGGCAAAAGGCGGTTTCCGCGGCGGATACGGCGGCATGGGCGGCATGAATCAGGCCAACATGATGAAGCAGGCCCAGAAGATGCAGGAAGAGCTGCGCAGGATGCAGGAGGAGCTCGAGGCCTCGAGTTTTGAGGCGACCTCCGGCGGCGGCGTTGTCAAGGCTGTCGTCAGCGGCAAGCATGAGCTCACGAGCCTCACCATTGACCCCGAGGCGGTCGATCCCGAGGACGTCGATATGCTCCAGGATATGATCATCGCGGCCGTCAACGAGGCCCTGCGCAAGGTCGACGCTGCCTCTTCCGGCGGCATGGCCAAGCTGACCGGCATGAAGGGTCTGCCCTTCTGACAATCAAACAGTTTTTCAGTGAGCATAGCTTGCCGAGGGTTTGAACGCCCGCGGCAGGCATGCTCTCTTTTATGTAGAAGTGGGGAATGCAAATGCTTAAATTATTGTCTCACAGCCTTCGTGAGTACCGCCGGGCATCGATCATCACTCCTATACTCGTCTCGCTCGAGGTTATCATGGAGTGCATCATACCGTTTATCACGGCGCAGCTGGTCAACGAGATAAAGGCCGGCTGCGGCATGGACGAGATACTGCGCTACGGCGGACTGCTGGTGCTTATGGCGGCGCTGTCGCTGCTCTTCGGCTCACTTGCGGGCCTTACCTGCTCCACCGCCTCCTGCGGTCTGGGCAAAAACCTTCGGCACGATATCTTCTGCGCCGTGCAGGGTTTCTCCTTCGAGAACATAGACCATTTTCTGACCTCCTCCCTCGTCACCCGCATGACCACCGACGTCACGAACGTCCAGTTTGCCTACATGATGGTCATCCGCACGGCGATACGCTCACCGCTCATGCTCATTTTCGCCTTTATAATGGCTTTCATAATGGGCGGGAAAATGGCCTGGATATTCCTCATTGTTGTGCCAATCCTCGGCGTGGGACTCGCGCTCGTCGCACTCAAGACAGTACCGCTCTTCCAGCGCGTCTTCAAAAAGTACGACAAGCTCAACGAATCCATTCAGGAAAACGTCAAGGCCATGCGCGTTGTCAAGGCCTTTGTTCGCGAGGACTACGAGTCCAAAAAATTCGGACGCGCCGCTGAGGATGTCTGCGCCGACTTCACAAAGGCCGAGCGCATACTCGCCCTCAACGGACCGCTTATGCAGTTTTGCATCTACTCCGTCATGGTCTTCGTTTTGTTCTTCGGCTCCTACATCATCATCTCGTCCACGGGGCTTGAGCTCGACGTGGGCCAGCTCTCCGCGCTGATCACTTACAGCTTCATGATGCTCATGAGTCTGATGATGCTCTCCATGGTCTTCGTCATGATAACCATGGCCGGCGAGTCCACAAAGCGAATCATCGAGGTACTGAGCGAAAAAAGCACGCTCACCAACCCGGAAAACCCCGTCTACGAGGTCACGGACGGCTCCGTAGATTTCGACGGCGTGAGCTTCCGCTACTCCTCCAAAGCCGAGCGCATGGCGCTCTCGAACATAGACCTGCACATCGCCTCCGGCGAGACGATAGGCATCATCGGCGGCACGGGTTCGGCCAAGAGCACGCTCGTGAACCTCATCTCACGGCTCTACGACGTGACCGAGGGCTCCGTCAAGGTCGGCGGACGCGACGTGCGTGAGTACGACATCGAGGCGCTGCGCTCCAATGTCGCCGTCGTGCTGCAGAAGAACCAGCTTTTCTCCGGCACTATCAAGGAAAATCTGCGCTGGGGCAACAAGGAGGCCACTGACGAGGAGCTCGTCCATGTCTGCAAACTGGCCCGCGCCGACGAGTTCATCTCTCAGTTCCCCGACGGCTACGACACCTATATCGAGCAGGGCGGCACGAACGTCTCCGGCGGCCAGAAGCAGCGCCTGTGCATCGCCCGTGCTCTGCTCAAAAAACCTAAAATACTCATCCTGGACGACTCGACCTCGGCGGTCGACACCAAGACCGACGCCGGTATAAGGAAGGCTCTGCGCGAGTTCATGCCCGAAACGACGAAGATAATCATTGCCCAGCGCACTGCCTCCGTCGAGGACGCGGACCGCATCGTGGTCATGGACGGCGGATCCATCATGGCCGTCGGCTCCCACGCCGAGCTCATGGCCTCCAATGAGGTCTACCGCGAGATATACACCTCGCAGAATAAGGCAGGTGCTGAGGAATGAAAAACAAAAAAGGTTCCGGCGCCGTTGTCGCGCGCCTGCTGCGCACCATGCGCGAGTTCTACCCCGTCATGCTGCCGCTGACCCTCGTATGCATCGTCATAAACGCCGTCGTCAGCTCCATTCCCTCCATCTTCATGCAGAATATAATAGCGGTCATCGAACGCAGCTGGCAGTCCGGTGACTGGTCCGCTGCGAAGGGCGAGGTCATACGGCTCGTCGCCACGCTTGCCGCACTCTATGCCGTGTCGCTCATTGCCGGCCTCGTCTTCAACCAGCTCATGGCCATAATAACCCAGGGCACGCTCAAGAAGCTCCGCTGCAGGATGTTTGACAAGATGCAGTGCCTGCCCATCAAGTATTTCGACACCAACAGCCATGGCGACATCATGAGCCATTACACCAACGATATCGACACTCTGCGCCAGATGGTATCCCAGAGCTTCCCGCAACTGCTCTCCTCTACCATCATGGTCACCACGGTGTTCTGCATCATGCTCTATTACAGTCTCTGGCTGACCCTGGTCGTACTGGCAGGCGTCATCCTGATGCTCTATCTCACCGGCAAGATAGGCGGAAAATCCGCCAGCTTCTTCTTCCGGCAGCAGACGGCGCTCGGCAAGGTAGAGGGCTTCGCCGAGGAGATGATGAGCGGCATGAAGGTCGTCAAGGTCTTCTGCCACGAGGCGGAGAGCGAGGCGGACTTCGACCGCATCAACGAGGAGCTCTTCCGCGAGAGCGAAAAGGCCAACAAATACGCCAACACCCTCGGCCCCATTCTCAATAACATCGGCAACGTACTCTACGTCATCGTGGCCGTCGCGGGCGGACTTTTCCTCATAGGCGGCGTGCCCAATGTCAGCATATCCGGCCTGGCCTTCAGCATCAGCATCGTCGTGCCCTTCCTGAACATGACCAAGTCCTTTGCCGGCAACATCGGTCAGGTGTCGCACCAGGTGAATTCCGTCGTCATGGGCATCGCGGGCACAAAGCGTATCTTCGCGCTGCTTGACGAGGAGCCCGAGGGCGACGAGGGCTATGTGACGCTCGTGAACGCCAAGGAAGTCGACGGCGAGTACGTCGAGTGCGCCGAGCGCACAGGTCTCTGGGCCTGGAAGCATCCTCACAAGGCCGACGGCACCGTGACCTACGTCCCGCTGCGCGGCGACGTGCGGCTCTTTGACGTGGACTTCGAATACGAGCCCGGCAAGCCGATACTGCACGACATCTCGCTCTACGCCAAGCCTGGCCAGAAGGTCGCCTTCGTCGGTGCTACCGGCGCCGGCAAGACCACAATAACCAACCTGCTCAACCGCTTCTACGACATAGCGGACGGCAAAATCCGCTACGACGGCATCAACATCAACAAAATACGCAAGAGCGACCTCCGCCGCGCTCTGGGCATCGTGCTTCAGGATACTAACCTCTTCACCGGCACGGTCATGGAGAACATCCGCTACGGCCGACTGGACGCCACGGACGAGGAGTGCATCGCCGCTGCAAAGCTCGCCGGTGCGGACGACTTCATCACTCGCCTGCCCGAGGGCTATCAGACAGTGCTGACAGGCGACGGCGCGAACCTCTCGCAGGGTCAGAGGCAGCTCATCTCGATAGCCCGAGCCGCCGTTGCGGATCCTCCGGTGATGATACTCGACGAGGCCACGAGCTCCATCGACACACGCACCGAGGCCATCGTCCAGCGCGGTATGGACGCACTGATGCAGGGCCGCACGGTGTTCGTGATCGCGCACCGTCTCTCTACGGTAAAGAACTCGGACGTCATCATCGTCCTAGAGCACGGCCGCATAATCGAGCGCGGCACCCACGAGCAGCTGCTCGAGCAGAAGGGCCAGTATTATCAGCTCTACACCGGCGCGTTTGAGCTTGAATAACGCATTTCACGCAGGGGACCCCCGAAAACTCGGGGGTCCCCTTTTCTCATTTTCGGCGCGGCAAAAGCTCCGTATTTTTCTATCAACTGTTGCCTCTTTATAATATTTCGGTATATAATATCCCCAATGTCTTGCAGGAGGTGCCGCATGCCCACGTCGTGGAAGCGCTCCCCGGAGGAGCTGCACAAGGTATATGTTGAAAACACAGAGGCTTTTTACCGCGTCGCGGGCCGCGCTGCGGCGCGTGAGCTCGACGGCTTCATGCAAAGCTGCGCCGTGGGCCTCTGGGCCAAGGCCGGTTCCGTGACCCAGGCCCAGGTCGACGCCATAAACCAGCTCTACTCCAAGGGCCGCGCGAAGGGCACACGCCTGCTCTGGGAGCTCACCGGCGAGATATGCCGCGCCGGTGAGGTGCTGCCCCCCATGTTCTTCTGGAGCCTTGCCGAGCGCGACGCGCGCGAGGGGCGCGACAGCTCCCGCGTGTTCGTCCGCATGGTCACGAACATCCTGCTCCACCTCGCCGCCGTGGATGACGACGTCAGCTATGCCGAGGCCGAGTTCATAACCGACTGCGCCGACCGGCTCTCCGCCGTCTGCGACTCCGCGGGCGTCAAACCCTCCAAGCCCGCATTGAACGCAAAGGACTTCGTCACCAGCGGCGAGCCCTCCTTCATCGAAAAGCACCCCGTCGGCAGCAGCGCCCAGCCCTCCGGCGAGGCCGCCGCTCCCGAGGCCGGGTCGGAGGAAAAGCCGGCGGAGAAGCCCGACTTCGACGCGCTCATGGCCGAGCTCGACTCGCTTATCGGCCTTGAGAGCGTAAAGCGCGAGGTACGAAGCCTCGTGAATCTCATCAAAGTCCGCAAGCTGCGTGAGGCTGCGGGCCTGCCAAGCGCGCCCATGAGCCTGCACATGGTTTTCACCGGCAACCCAGGCACCGGCAAGACCACCGTCGCGCGGCTGCTAGCCGGATTGTACGCGGCGGTCGGGGCGCTCCGGCAGGGGCAGCTCATAGAGGTCGACCGCTCCGGCCTTGTCGCCGGTTACGTGGGCCAGACCGCGCTGCGCACCAGCGAGGTCGTCAAAAAGGCCATAGGCGGTGTGCTGTTCATAGACGAAGCCTACTCCCTCGCCTCCGGCGGTGAGAACGACTTCGGCCGCGAGGCCATTGAGACCTTGCTCAAGGCCATGGAGGACCACCGTGACGAGCTGGTCGTCATCGTCGCAGGCTACGACGGGCCGATGGAGACCTTCATACACTCAAACCCCGGCCTGGAGTCGAGGTTCAACAAGTATATCCACTTCCCGGACTACAAGGGCCCGGAGCTCATGGCCATGTTCCGGCTCCAGTGCGAGAAAAACGGCTACACGCTCCCGCCCGAGACCGAAAAGGCAGCGCAGGAGCTCTTCGATCGCCTCTACGACGAGCGCGACGAGAACTTCGGCAACGGCCGCACAGTGCGCAACCTCTTTGAGGACGCCGTATCGCGCCAGGCGGACCGCGTTGCCGCGATTGAAAACCCCAGCCGCGAACAGCTGATGGCCCTCCTGCCCGAGGACCTGAGAGATAAAAATGAGGAGGAAACCGACACTTGAATTACGACGCACTCAAAGCCTGCCGCCTCTTCCTGCTGGACATGGACGGCACACTGTATCTCGGCGACGAGGTGTTCCCCGGCGCCGTGGACTTTATCCGGACGCTCGAGAACACCGGGCGGCGCTACATCTATCTCACCAACAACTCCTCCAGAGCCGGTGTGGATTATGTAAACCGTCTCCGCAAGCTGGGCTTCCCCTGTGAGATGGAGAACGTGTTCACCTCCGGCATGGCGACGGGCATGTATCTGACGGAAAACTACAAGGGCGTGCCGGTCTATCCCGTCGGCACCCCAGCTTTCCTGGACGAGCTGCGCAGCTACGGCGTGCCCTTTGCGGAGGGCGATGACGCGGGAGTTGTCTGCGTCGGCTTCGACACGACGCTGACCTACGAGAAGCTAGACCGCGCAGTACATTTCCTGCGACGCGGCGCGGCCTTTGTGGCGGCGAATCCGGACTGGGTCTGCCCCATGCCCGCTGGTGAGGTGCTCCCCGACTGCGGCAGCATCTGCGCGCTGCTCACCGCGGCCTCCGGCGCCAAGCCCTTCTACATAGGCAAGCCGAACCGGAGCATGGTTGACATAATATCTGGCTTCACCGGCGTGCCGAACGCGGAGATCTGCTGTGTGGGCGACAGGCTTTACACTGACATCGCCGTCGCGGTGAACGCCGGAGCGCAGTCCGTGCTGGTTATGAGCGGCGAGACTACGCCGGAGATACTCGCCGAGAGCGAGACCAAGCCCGGATGGGTCATGGCTGACGTCGCAGAGCTCGCGGACGTGCTGAAGGCTCAATAAATGCAAGAAAACCGCCCCGGTGCGACTTCCGGGGCGGTTCCTTTATGGAATGAGGACAAAATGAAAAAGATGAAACTGTCTCTTGCGAGTATTATGCTACCAAACAGATGTTACACAAAAAACCCGTAAGATGTTACAGAAGTATTAAGCAGAAACTTTTTTCACGCGCGCTCAGGCTTTGCACATCTCAACGATGCTCTCCTTGACAAGGCGCTTGAACAGCGGGGCAGCGGCGTCGGCAGCGGCCTGGACTTCCTCGTGCGTCAGCGGAGTGGGCGAGAGGCCAGCACCCTTGTTGCACACGCAGCTGATGCCGCACACGCGCATACCGCAGTGCCTGGCCGCCGTGGCCTCAACCGCGGTGGACATACCGACAGCGTCCGCGCCCAGTATGCCCAGCATCCGCACCTCCGCCGGTGTCTCGAAGCAGGGGCCGGTCAGCTGGCAGTACACGCCCTCCTTCATGGCTATGCCCGCCCTCTTTGCCACGCCGCGGATGACCTCGCAGAGCTCCGGGTCGTAGACATGCGACATGTCGGGGAAGCGAGTGCCCAGCTCCTCGATGTTCGCGCCGATGAGGGGGTTCGGGAAAAAGCTCATGATGTGGTCGGTGATGAGCATAAAGTCGCCCGCGTCAAAGCTCGGATTCACGCCGCCGGAGGCGTTCGTGAGGAACAGTATCTCCGCGCCAAGCATGTGCATCAGGCGCGCGGGCAGCACCACGTCCGAGAGCTCGTAGCCCTCGTAATAGTGCACGCGGCCCTGCATGCAGACCACCGGCACGCCGTCGAGGTGGCCGAAGATGAACTTGCCCGCGTGTCCGGGCACAGTCGAGACGGGGAAGCCCGGAATGTCCGAGTACGGCACCTCGCAGACCACATCCAGCGCCTCGGCGAAACCGCCCAGGCCGCTGCCGAGCACCAGCGCGGCCTTCGGAACAAAATCGGTGACGGAGCGTACATAGTCGCGGCATTTGAGCAGTTTTTCGTAGCGTTTGTCCATTTTTAACCCTCCATAACGTGCAGGCCCCGTATCTCGGGGTCCTCAATTTTTGACATTATCGCATATGCGTGAGGCTCAAGGTAGTCTCCCCCGGCGTCGGTCAGGCCCTGGAGACGCAGCTCCGAAATGGCCACGGCGGAAGCGGCCTCTATGTCCCGGGCAATGGCGTCCGCGTCGCGCCGGGTCGAGGACGCGGCTATGTCCTTCAAATACGGCAGGGCGTCGGCCATTGCGACCAGCCCCTCCGCACCCGCGAACTGCCACTTGTAGAACGGCTCATATCGGAAGTTGAGCATGTACATCATCGAGAGCGCGGCGTTCAGGAACTCCGCCAGCGCCAGCCTCGCGCCGAACACGTCTCCGCGCCGCATCAGCCTCGGATAGTTATACTGCCCTGACTGCGCCATGGTCGCCGCGCGGGCGGCCAGCTTCTTGAGGCGCACGTCCTCCGGATAGCAGGGCAGCAATCCGTTCCGGATGGCGGAAAACTCGCCCAGCCCGTCGGCAAACACCTCGCCTGAGGTGCAGGTGGCCAGGAAGTGCTCCTGTATGCGCACCCAACGCATGAGCGTATCCGGCACGCCGGGGCAGCCTATGTAGTAGCGGTAGAAGTCCGAGCTGCGCATCACGCCCACTCGCTGCGCGCCCGTGTGCGTGGGCTTGCGCTCAAAGCCCATATAAGATTTGGGCAGCGCGTCATAGGCCTTTTGCAACTCCGCGCCGTACTTTTCAAAGTCCTCGTCGGAGAGCCAGAGGCAGAAGCCGGGGCCGAAGTCGTGGTCACGGGATATCTCGTCGTCGAATCCGAGGCAGTCCGAGCCCTGGCCCGAAAGTCCCGCCGCCGCGCGGCTCATGACCTCCGGGAACAGCCGGGAAAGCTCCGGCGCGCCGACATTTTCATAATAGCTACTGCAGAGCTCAAGTCCTTTCATTTACATCACCTTCTGTATTTTTACCTATCCGCACGAAAATTGCAAGCCCAAACGCAAAATATTGTGGTATGATGTTGGAGGCTTGAAGGGGGAAACCCCTTGATAGGGTTTCCCCCTTAGACCCCCTTCCTGATCTTAATTTGAGCAAAAAGGGATTCCGCGCTCTGCGGAGCGCGGCCAGAGGCTTTGCCTCTGGCCTCCACCGCCTTTGAAAAGGCGGGCGAAACTTTCAAGCGCGCGCAAAGCTCGCGGGTGCGTAACTTTACAACTGGGAGTGATACTTTTGGACCCGCTGAAGATAGACACTGTCAGGCTCTCGGACGAGGGGGACGCCCTTGTCATCATTGACCAGACGCTCCTGCCGAACGAGGTCAAATACCTGAGCCTCACCAACACTGAGGACATATGGGAGGCCATTCGCGCGCTCCGTGTACGCGGCGCGCCTGCCATCGGCGTAGCGGCGGCGTTCGGTGCGTACCTCGCGGCTTATTACGCCCCCGACGCCGAGCTGGAGGGGCGCTTCCTCTCCGCCTGTGACTATCTCGCCACCTCCCGGCCCACCGCCGTCAATCTCTTCTGGGCGCTCGACCGCATGCGTCGCGCTTACGACGGACTGCGCGGCAAGTCCCCCGATGCGATCCGTGCCGCCCTACGCGTCGAGGCCCAGGCCATCATGGATGAGGACATCGAAATAAGCCGCAGCATCGGCGGATACGGCCTCTCCCTCCTTCGCCCCGGCATGGGCATCCTCACCCACTGCAATGCCGGCACCCTCGCCACCGCCAAATACGGCACCGCCCTCGCCCCCGTCTACGCCGCCCTCGACAAGGGCCTCTCCGGCCTGCGCGTCTACTGCGACGAGACCCGCCCGCTTCTCCAGGGAGCCCGCCTCTCCGCCTTTGAGATGGTCTCCGCCGGCGTTGACACCACCCTTCTCTGCGACAACATGGCCTCCTCGCTCATGAAGTCGGGTAAGGTTGACATAATATTTGTCGGCTGCGACCGCGTGGCCCGCAACGGCGACGCGGCGAACAAGATTGGCACCTCCGGTGTTGCTATCCTGGCGGCGCACTACGGCATACCCTTCTACGTCTGCGCCCCCAGTTCTACCATCGACGGCGCGATAGCCTCCGGCGAGGACATCCCCATCGAATTCCGCGACGGGGCCGAGGTCACCGAGCTCTGGTACGAAAAACGCATGGCCCCCGAGGGCGTCGGAGTCTACAACCCCGCCTTCGACGTCACAGACGCCTCTCTCATCACCGGCATCATCACCGAGCGCGGCATCGTCCGCGCCCCTTACGAGGAGGGCTTCCGCGCGCTCGGGCTGGTTTGACCTCGGATGACGAATCGGTTTCTTTTTTGACGGCGCGTGTCGAAAAGGTGAAGTCTCAGTTACAAAGAGGTTACGGCTGTTTACAATATGGCTTTTTTGCCCGAAGCCCTTGACAAGCGCGAGATAACACTATATATTGTGATACGGACGCTCCCGGTACCGCAAGATGTGCGAAACCGGTGGGCGCCCGTTTATCGCTGGAAATGGAGAAAAGACAGAAAAATGGACGTTTCCGGGCTGCAAAAGCTCACATTATTGGATTATCCGGGCCGTGTGGCCTGCACCATATTCACCGGCGGCTGCGACCTGCGCTGCCCCTTCTGCCACAACGCCTCGCTGGCGCTTCCCGAGCGCGAGCGCGACGTGATAGGGCATGACGAGCTGCTCGCCTTTCTCAGAAAGCGCGTCGGCATTCTGGACGGTGTAGCCGTCACCGGCGGCGAGCCTCTGCTGCACGCGGGCATCGAGGAGCTCCTCGCGGAGATAAAGGCCCTGGGCTATGCGATAAAGCTGGACACCAACGGCACCTTCCCGGCGCGGCTGCGCTCGATAGTCGAGGCCGGGCTGGCGGACCGGGTGGCGATGGACATAAAGGCCGCGCCGGAAAACTATGCGCGCGTCACCGGCGTGCCGGGCCTGGACCTTGCGCCCGTGCGTGAGAGCGTGGACTACCTTATGCACTGCGGCGTGGACTATGAATTCCGCACCACAGCGGTCAAGGGCCTGCACGTCCCCGAGGACTTTGAGGGCATAGGCCGCTGGATAGCGGGCGCAAAGGAGTACTACATCCAGTGCTTCAAGGACTCTGGCGACCTCATCGCCGCACAGGGGCTCTCGGACTTCTCCGCAGAGGAGATGCGCTCCCTCGCGGACATCGTGCGGCCCTTTGTACCGGTCGTGCAGCTCCGCGGCATTTGATTAGGTTTTATTTTAAAGTTGTTAGATAACAGGAGGACAAAAGATGTACAGGGTACGGAAAAGAGACGGCGATCTTGTAGATTTCAATATTTCCAAGATCAGCGGCGCGATAACCAAGGCTTTCGAGGCCACGGGCACCGAGTATAACGAGAGCGTCATAGACTTTCTCTCGCTCAAGGTCACCGCGGACTTCCAGAGCAAGATAGAAAACGGCTCCGTCTCCGTCGAGGACATACAGGACAGTGTTGAGGCCATTCTCTCCCGCGGCGGCTATGAGCATGTGGCGAAGGCCTACATCCTCTACCGCCGTCAGCGCGAGAAACTGCGCAACATGCGCTCCACCTACCTCGACTACAAGAACGTCGTTGACTCCTACCTCGACGCCTCCGACTGGCGCGTCAAGGAGAACAGCACGGTGAACTACTCCGTCGGCGGCCTGATCCTCTCGAACTCCGGCGCCATCACCGCGAACTACTGGCTCTCCGAGATCTACGACGACGAGATAGCCAACGCCCACAAGAATGCGGACCTCCACCTGCACGACCTCTCCATGCTCACCGGCTACTGCGCGGGCTGGAGCCTCAAGCAGCTCATTCAGGAGGGCCTCGGCGGCATCCCCGGCAAGATAACCTCCTCCCCGGCGACCCACCTTTCCACGCTCTGCAACCAGATGGTCAACTTCCTCGGCATCATGCAGAACGAGTGGGCCGGCGCGCAGGCCTTCTCCAGCTTCGACACCTACCTTGCCCCCTTCGTCAAGGTCGACAACCTCAGCTACAAAGAGGTCAAGCAGTGCATCCAGAGCTTTGTCTACGGCGTGAACACCCCCTCCCGTTGGGGCACCCAGGCGCCCTTCTCCAACATCACGCTCGACTGGACCGTGCCCAATGACCTCAAGGACCAGAAGGCCATAGTCGGCGGCAAGGAGATGGACTTCACCTACGGCGACTGCAAGACCGAGATGGACATGGTCAACAAGGCCTTCATCGACATCATGATAGAGGGCGACGCCAACGGCCGCGGCTTCCAGTACCCCATCCCCACCTATTCCATCACCCGTGACTTCGACTGGAGCCCCACCGAGAACAACAAGCTGCTCTTTGAGATGACCGCGAAGTACGGCACGCCGTATTTCTCCAACTACATAAACTCCGACATGGAGCCGAGCGACGTGCGCAGCATGTGCTGCCGTCTGAGGCTGGACCTGCGCGAGCTGCGCAAGAAGTCCGGCGGCTACTTCGGCTCCGGCGAGAGCACCGGCTCCATCGGCGTCGTCACGCTGAACATGCCCCGTCTCGCGTATCTTGCCAAGGACGAGGCCGACTTCTTCCGCCGCCTCGACAAGCTCATGGACATCGCCGCCCGCAGCCTCAAGATAAAGCGCGACGTCGTGACCAAGCTGATGAACGAGGGCCTTTACCCCTACACCCGCCGCTATCTCGGCACCTTTGACAACCACTTCTCCACCATCGGCCTCGTCGGCATGAACGAGGCTGGCCTGAACGCCAGGTGGGTCCGCTCCGACATGACTCACGAGAGCTGCCAGGAGTTCACCAAGAAGACCCTCAAGCATATGCTGAACCGCCTCTCCGACTATCAGGAGCAGTACGGCGACCTCTACAACCTCGAGGCCACCCCGGCCGAGAGCACGAGCTACCGTCTCGCCAAGCACGACGTGGAGCGCTACCCCGACATCATCACCGCCGCCGAGCCGGGCGGAACGCCGTACTACACCAACAGCTCCCACCTGCCTGTCGGCTACACCGAGGACATCTTCGCCGCGCTGGACATCCAGGATGAGCTCCAGACTCTCTACACCTCCGGCACCGTCTTCCACGCCTTCCTGGGCGAGAAGCTGCCCGACTGGCAGGCCGCCGCGAGCCTCGTGCGTAAGATCGCCGAGAACTACAAACTGCCCTACTACACACTCAGCCCGACCTACTCCGTCTGCAAGAACGACGGCTACCTCGCCGGCGAGCAGTTCACCTGCCCGCACTGCGGCGAGAGCGCCGAGGTGTACAGCCGCATCACCGGCTACTATCGCCCCGTGCAGAACTGGAACGCCGGCAAGACGCAGGAGTACAAGGAGCGCAAGACCTATGACCTCGCGCACAGCCACCTGGACCCTGTGAAGCATCCGGCCAGCTGCGGCTGCGGCCATGAGCCCGATCTCGACCAGCACATTGCCCCTGCCGCGGAGCAGCCTGCCCAGCACGTCGACAAGGTCGGCACGGCCCTGCTCTTCACCACGCCGACCTGCCCGAACTGCCGCCTCGCGGTGACCATGCTGGACAAGCAGGGCTTCGCCTACGAGAAGCTCAACGCCGAGGACAACGCGGAGCTCGCGATGAAGTACGGCGTAAAGCAGGCGCCGACTCTGGTCGTGACTGACGGCGAGCACTTTGAGAAGTACGCCGGCGCGGGCGCGATAAAGCAGTACGCCGCCGCTCATATGGCGCAATGACGGACTTCACGCGCCGGATCTACGAGGTCGTGCGCGCCATACCCGCCGGGCGGGTCATGTCCTACGGGCATGTCGCCGCACTCGCGGGAAACCCCCGCGGCGCACGTGGCGTGGGCTTCGCGTTGCACCGCAACCCGGAACCCGGCGTCATCCCCTGCCACCGCGTGGTCTTCCGCGACGGCAGCATCTGCTCCGGCTACGCCTTCGGCGGCCCGGAGGTCCAGCGCCGACTGCTCGAAGCGGAGGGCGTGAGCTTTCTCCCCGACGGGCGAGTGGACATGGATCTGTGCGGAATATAAAATTGACTGTGCCGCTGAAGTATATGTATAATATACTTCAGCGGTACGCTTTAAAAAGGGGTGTTTAGTATGGGAAACTGGTTCACCATAGACAGGCTTGACAGCGACACTCACATTATAAGCGAATACAGGCACTGGGAGGAAACGCACTGCTACCTCCTCCACGGCAAGGAACGCAGCCTGCTCATAGACAGCGGTCTGGGCATATGCAGGATAAGCGGCGAGGTTTCGAAACTGGTATCCGGGCCGGTCATACCTGTTGCCACGCACATACACTGGGACCACATCGGCGGGCACGGCGAGTTTCCCGCGTTCTACGCTCACGAGGCGGAGCTGGACTGGCTCAGCGGACAGTTCCCGCTGGATGCTGAAACGATACGGCCCATGGTCGTTGACCGTTGTGAGCTGCCGGATGGCTTTGATGTCTCCGGGTACGAGATGTTCCAGGGCAAGCCCTCCCGCGTACTGCGTGACGGCGACAAAATAGAGCTCGGCGGGCGCAGCGTCGAGGTGCTGCACACTCCCGGGCACTCGCCCGGGCACATGTGCTTCTGGGAGCCCGACAGGCGCTGGCTCTATACCGGCGACCTCGTTTACGCGGACATACTGCTCGCCTACTATCCTTCGACCGACCCCGAGGCCTACCTGGACTCGCTTGAGCGCATAGCGGCGCTGCAGGCCGAGCGCATCTTCCCCGCGCACCACTCGCTTGACGTAAAGCCAGAGCTTGTGCTGAGAATGCGTGACGCCCTGCGTGAGCTGAAAGCCCGGGGCGAGCTCCACCACGGCAGCGGCGTCCACAACTACGGTGACTGGGGCATCTGGCTGTGACAAAGTTCAAGGAGGGAAGCCATGGACTACATCGTTGACGACAAGCTGAGCGCGCCGGCGTTTTTGGCGCTGGCGAACAACGTCTGGCCCGGGGATTACGACGAGGCCAGGACGCAGGAGGCGCTGGACAGGACGCTGAATATCACCGCCTACGACGGCAGTCTGCTCGTCGGTTGTCTGCGGATTCTGACCGACGGATACTATTTCGGCACGATAACCGAGCTGCTCGTATTGCCTGCGTATCAGAAGCATGGCGTTGGCAGCCGGCTGCTCGCTCTTGCGAAGGAGCACACGCCCACTATGCTGTACTTCGGCGCTCAGCCGGGCGTCGAGGGCTTCTATGAGAAAAACGGCTGCAAGAGGGGCTTGCAGGCGTACGTAATTGAGAAGCAATAAGCCAAGTGCGATACTGCCCAACGTAACAGCACACATATAAACGCAAATTAGTACACGAATCATTTAAATACGGGACGGAACAACCCGCCTAAAACTGCAAAGGGAGAGATAACAATGCTTGCTTCTTACGACATCGTCATCGTCGGCGGAGGTCCCGCCGGGCTCGCCGCGGCCATCTACGCCCGGCGCGCGGACAAATCCGCGCTCATTCTCGAGAAAAACGGCTTCGGCGGCCAGATAGCCTGGTCTCCCAAGGTCGACAACTTCCCCGGCATACCCGAGATCTCCGGCGCCGAGCTCGCCGACCGCATGTTCTCCCAGGCCCTCGGCCTCGGCGCTGAGGCCGAGCTCACCGAGGTCACCGCCGTCTCTCCCAGCCCCGGTGGCTTCACCGTCTCCACCACCGACGGCGACTACGCCGCAAAGGCCGTCATCCTCGCCACCGGCGCCCAGCACCGCAGACTCGGTGTTGACCGTGAAGAAGAACTCGCCGGCAGTGGCGTCTGCTACTGCGCCGTCTGCGACGGTGCCTTCTACAAGGACCGCCCCGTCGCCGTTGCGGGCGGCGGCGACGCCGCTCTGCAGGATGCCCTGCTTCTCTCCAACGTCTGCTCTCGGGTTTACATAATACATCGCCGCGACGAGTTCCGCGCCGAGGCGGCGAACGTCCGTGCCGTGCTCTCGCGCGGGAACATCACGCGCCTCATGAACAGCCGCATCGTCGCGCTTGAGGGCAAGGGCGAGCTCTCCGGCATCGTGGTCGAGGACAAGTCCACGGGCGAAAAACGCAGCATAGCGGTCGATGGACTCTTTGTCGCCGTGGGCTACGAGGCTGCCAACGCGGCCTTCGCGCCTGTCGCGACACTGGACGAGTCCGGCTGGTTCGTAACGGGCGAGGACTGCGCTGCGGGCGTCCCCGGCATTTTCGCCGCGGGCGACTGCCGTGCTAAGACCGTCCGTCAGCTTACCACCGCCGTGGGCGACGGCGCGGCCGCTGCGGTCGCTGCCTGCCGCTACATAGACAGTCTGTAAGGAGGAAACGCCATGAAAGCTGCGCTCATACAAATGCGCACCGTCGCAGACAAGGCTGAAAACCTGCGTCACGCCCGTGAACTCATCGACGAGGCCGCAAAAAACGGGGCCGACATCTGCGTACTGCCCGAGATGTTCTGCTGCGAGTACCGCAACCGCTCCTTCATCGAGAACCAGGAGCCCGCGGGCGGCCCGGCCTGGCAGATGCTCTCCGCCGCAGCGCGGGAAAACCGCGTCTGGCTCATCGGCGGCTCCGTGCCCGAGGCCGAGGACGGCAGGCTCTACAACACCGCCTTTGTCTTTGACCGCGAGGGAAACCAGGCCGCGCGCTGCCGCAAGAGCCACCTCTTCGACATAGCCGTAGAGGGCGGGCAGCACTTCAAGGAGAGCGCAACTTTCACGCCTGGCAACGAGATATGCTCCTTCGACACGGAATTCGGCAAGCTGGGCCTTTGCATCTGCTTCGACATGCGCTTCCCTGAGCTGGCGCGCATCATGTCCCTCGACGGGGCCTGGGCGGTGTTCTGTCCGGCGAGCTTCAACATGACCACGGGCCCGGCGCACTGGGAGGTCATGTTCCGCTCCCGCGCCGTGGAGAGCCAGGTGTACACCCTCGGCTGCGCGCCCGCGAGGGATGAACAGGGCAGCTATGTCTCCTATGCAAACTCCATAGCAGTCTCGCCCTGGGGCGACATCCTCGCCCGCGCCGGCGCCGAAGAGACCACGCTCTATGTCGAACTTGACCCTGCCTATGTTGAAAGCATACGCGCTCAGCTGCCCCTGATGTCCGCCCGCAGGCCGGACGTATACACTCTAAGGCACGTTTGACGGAAAAATAACTCCGGGCACGTCGAATTTTCCCTTGACGCGGCGCGCCCCGAGGCGTTACGATGTTTTATATCCCGAGATAATGTTCAGGAGGCGATGGATTTGCTGAAAATCACCGATGCCGAGAAGAAGGCCCTCAAGGGCCGCGGGCTCATACTCAATAACGACGGCGAGCACTTTATTGCCCGTATTGTCGCGCCCAACGGCGTGTTCACCAACGAGCAGATGCAGATGGTAACCGACGTCGCGCGCAAATACGGCGACGGGCGTGTTGCGCTCACCGTCCGTCTGACCATAGAGATACAGGGCATCCCCTACGAGAACCTCGAGCCCCTGGTCGCCGAGGTGGAGGCCGCGGGCCTCGTCACCGGCGGCACCGGCTCCATCGTCCGCCCCGTTGTGGCCTGTAAGGGCACCGTCTGCGTCCATGGTCTCTTTGACACCCAGGCCTTTGCCAAGAGGATATACGACGAGTTCTTTGTCGGCTGGCACAACGTCACTCTGCCGCACAAATTCAAGATAGCCGTCGGCGGCTGCCCGAATAACTGCGTCAAACCCGGCCTCAACGATTTCGGCGTCTACGGTCAGAGCGTGCCGGAGCAGGACCTCATAAAGTGCCGCAACTGCGTCAAGTGCGGCGTTATCGAGCGCTGTCCCGTGCACTGCGTCTCTCGCGGCCCTGCCGGCAAGATAGTTGTCGACAAGGAAAAGTGCACGAACTGCGGCAAGTGCATCAAGGCCTGCCCGATGCACAGCTTCTCTGAGAAAGAGCGCGGCTATGCCGTGGTCATCGGCGGCATCTGGGGCAAGACCCAGCGCCTCGGCACCAACATCGGCGGCGTGTACTCCGAGGACGAGGTCATGAAGCTCATAGAGAAGGCCATCCTCCTCTACCGCGAGCTGGGCAAGACCGGCGAGCGCTTCGGCCGCACGATAGACCGCGTCGGCGTGGACGAGTTCATCCGCCAGCTCAAGAGCGACGACGTACTCTCCCGCAAGGACGCCATCCTCGCCGTTGCCGCTAAGGCCAAGGGCGGCGCGAGCTGCTGAAACCGCACGAAAACGCGCGGGGCTGGTTAGATAGCTTTCCAGCCCCGCATATTTTTATCCATGGGTGTGAATCGCATGAAAAAACTCACTTCCGCACTGCTGGCCGCCGCCCTGCTGTTCACTCTCGCCGCCTGCGGCGAGGCTGAGGCCGTGCCCACGGAAAACTCGGATACCTATGTCTTTACGGACGACCTTGGCCGTGAGGTCGTGGCTCCCGCTCATCCCGAGCGCGTTGCAGCGATGATCGGCAGCTTTGCCGACGTCTGGTGCCTCGCTGGAGGCAAGGACACGCTCGTCGCCGCGGCGGACGACTCCTGGACCTCCTTCGACCTGGGTCTGGGCGAGGACGTGGTGAACCTAGGCGCCATCAAGGAGCCGAGCCTCGAGGCGCTCATTGCCGCCGAGCCCGACCTCATCCTCGCAAGCTGCAACACCGCCGCGAATCTCGAGCTTCAGGACACCTTCGAGGCCGCGGGCATGTGCGTTGCCTACTTCGATGTGCAGACGCTTGACGACTATCTCAACATGCTCGGCATCTGCACGGCGCTGACCGGCTGCGAGGAGAACTATGAGCTAAACGGCGAGGCCGTGCGCGCTCAGGCGGACGCGGCCATCGCGCGGCAGACCGGCGAGGCGCCGACGGTGCTCTGCATCCGCGCCACGGGCGTGAGCTGCAAGGTCAAGGGCAGCCGCGACTTCGTCCTCGGCGAGATGCTCGCGGACCTCGGCTGCGTCAACATCGCGGACAGCGACGAGAGCCTGCTTGAGGACCTGAGCCTCGAGGCCATCATCGCCGCCGAGCCGGACTACATATTCGTCGTGCTCCAGGGCTCCGACCCGACGGACGCCATGGAGACGCTTGAGCAGACGCTGCTGCAAAATCCGGCGTGGTCGGAGCTTCAGGCCGTGCGCGAGGGGCGCTTTTACACCCTCGAGCACGAGCTCTACAACCTGAAGCCCAACGCACGCTGGGGGGAGGCCTATGAAAAGCTTGCGGACATCCTCTATCCCGACGCGGGCTAAAACCGCGCGGCTCTTTGCGGCGCTCGCGATGATCTGTCTCGCCGCCTGCGGCATGAGCCTCGCGCTCGGGCCGGTCAGGGTGCCGCTCGCGGACGTGGTGCGCGCGCTCATATCCGGCGAGGCCGTCACGGCGGCGGAGCGGATAGCGCTCTATTCGAGACTGCCGCGCACCTGCGGCTGCCTCGTTGCGGGCGCAGCGCTCGCCGTCTCCGGCGCGGTAATCCAGGGCGTGCTCTCCAACCCGCTGGCTGCGCCCAACGTCATAGGCGTCAACGCCGGGGCCGGGCTGGCCGCGGCGCTCTGCTGCGCGCTCGCGCCCTCGGCCTACGCGCTGGTGCCGCTCGCGGCCTTTGTCGGCGCGCTGCTGAGCGTGTTGCTCGTGCTGCTCATAGCCGAGCGCACCGGCGCGGCGAAGATAACCCTCGTCCTGGCGGGTGTCGCCGTCTCCGGAATACTCTCCGCAGGCATCGACGCCATAGTCACCTTCTGGCCCGACGCGCTGAACGGCTACTCCGACTTTCGCATAGGCAGCCTCGCGAACCTCACGATGCAGCGAATAGCTCCCGCATTCTGGGTGGTGCTCATCGCGCTCGCGCTGCTCTTCACGCTGACGAACGAGCTCGACGTGCTCATGCTCGGGCAGGAGACGGCGCACAGCCTGGGGCTAAAAACCGGGCGCATGCGCGTGCTGCTGCTCGCGCTCGCGGCGGCGCTTGCAGGCGCGGCGGTGAGCTTTGCGGGGCTCATCGGCTTTGTCGGCCTCATCGTACCGCATATCATGCGCCGTTTTGCCGGGGACGAAAGCCGCCGGCTCCTCCCCGCCTCGGCGCTCGGCGGGGCCGCGCTGCTCACACTCTGCGACCTTGCGGCGAGGACGCTGTTCACTCCATATGAGCTGCCCGTCGGCATACTGCTCTCATTCTTCGGCGGGCCGTTCTTCATCTGGCTGCTGCTCAGGCAGAGAAAGGGGCGCACGCATGATTGAGACAAAGGACCTGCGCGCGGGCTACGGCGGACGCGAGGTGCTCCACGGCGTGAGCCTCGCCTTCCCGCCCGGGCGCGTCACGGCAATTGCCGGACCGAACGGCTGCGGCAAGAGCACGCTGCTGCGCGCCGTGCTCGGCATGGTGCAGCACATGGGCGGGCAGGTGCTCTTTGACGGCGTGCCAGCAGAGGCGCTCAGCTCCCGCGACATCGCCCAAAGGGCGGCGTACATGCCTCAGGACCGGCCCGTACCGAGCATAAGCGTCCGGCGCATGGCGCTGCACGGGCGCTTCCCCTATCTCTCCTACCCCCGCCGCTACCGGCGCGAGGACCACGAGGCGGTGGACTGCGCGCTCCGACGCGCGGACGCACTCGAGCTTGCGGAGCGGCCCATGCCGGAGCTCTCCGGCGGCCAGAGGCAGCGCGCCTATCTCGCGATGGCGCTCGCCCAGGGGGCGGAGACGGTGCTCATGGATGAGCCCACCGCCTTCCTCGACATCCGCCACCAGCTCGGCGTCATGGACACCGCGCGCTCCCTCGCGGATGAGGGCCGTGCTGTCGCCATCGTGACGCACGACCTCGGCCTCGCGCTCCGGCGCGCGGACGCCATCGCCGTCATGCAGGACGGGCATCTCCGGATGCTGGACGCGCCGGAGGCTGTGTTTGAAAGCGGCGTTATCGATGAGGTGTTCGGTGTGCGGCTCCGCCGGATGGAGACGCCGGACGGGCTGCAGTATTACTTCGCATAGGAGGCGTTTTTTATGGCGCTTTTTCCGCTTTTCATAGAGCTCTCAGGCCGCCGCGTGCTTATCGTCGGCGGCGGGCGGCTCGCGCTGCACAAGGCAAAGATGCTCCTGCCCTACGGAGCTGAGCTCACCGCCGTCGCGCCGAAGTTTTGCACAGAGTTCGAGGCCATGGAGGGCCTGACGCTCACTCGCCGCGCCTTTGAACCCGGCGATGTCGAGGGCGCTGAGATAGTCATCGCCGCAACGGACGAGCGGGACGTGAACCGCGCTGTCTCCGCGCTCTGCCGCGAGAGAGGCATACCGGTGAACGTCGTGGACGAGCTTACAGAGTGCAGCTTCGTCTTTCCCGCGCTGCTCCGGCGCGGCGCGCTCTCCGCGGGCGTTACCACCGCCGGGTGCAGCCCCACCGCCGCCGCCTGGGCGCGCGACCGGCTGGACGAGGCGCTGCCGGAGGGCTTTGAGGACATCGTCGCCTGGCTGGGCTCCCTCCGTCCGGAGCTCAAGGCGCGCATACCCGAGCAGCGGCGGCGCTCGGCGCTCTTTCACCGGCTCTTTGAGCTGGCAATGGAGCGCGGCAGGCCGCTCTCCCGTGGGGAGCTGGAGGCGGAATTGGAGGCGCAGTCATGAGCGGGCGGGTATATCTCGTGGGCGCGGGCTGCGGCGGACCGGAGCTGCTCACGCTCAGGGCCGCAGAGCTGCTCAAAGAGTGCGGCTGCGTCGTATACGACGACCTCATCGACCCCGCCATCCTCGACCTCGCCGGCGTGGAGGCGGAGCGCATCTACATGGGCAAGCGCTCGGGCCGCCACAGCGCGGCGCAGGCCGAGATAAGCGCCCTGCTCATCGAAAAGGCACACGAGTACGCCCTTGTCGTACGGCTCAAGGGTGGGGACCCCTTCGTGTTCGGGCGCGGCGGCGAGGAGCTGCTCGCGCTGCGCGCGGCGGGCGTACACTGCGAGGCCGTGCCGGGTATTTCCTCGGCAATAGCCATCCCCGAGCTTGCGGGCATACCCGTGACGCACCGGGGCCTGAGCCGGAGCTTCCACGTCGTGACCGCGCACAGCGCCGCGTCTGGCGACACGCTGCCGGAGCACCTCGATGCCCTGGCGCGCACCGGCGGGACGCTGGTGTTCCTCATGGGCCTCTCCGCGCTTGGCGAGCTCAGCCGCAGGCTCATAGCCGCCGGGATGAGCCTGGACACGCCCGCCGCCGTAGTCTCCGGCGGAAACTCGCCGCACCCCGCCGACGTGCGCGGGACGCTCGCGAACATAGCGGAGCGCGCTGCGAAAGTAGAGGCCCCGGCGGTCATCGTGGTCGGCGCGGTGGCGGAGCTCTCGCTTGCGGATGCCTCGCTGCCGCTCTCCGGTGTGCGCGTGGCGCTCACCGGGACGGACGCGGTGCAGTCCAAGCTGCGCGCGCTGTTTTCCGCCGCAGGGGCACGGGTGTTCTCCGCGGCGCGCTCACGGGTGGCTCCGCTGGCGGCGCGGGTCTCGGAAGGGCTCGACGGCGCGGGCGGCGCTTTGCGGTCATCGGCCGGGCTACCGGCGAGGCGCTGCGCTCGCACGGGATAATCCCCGACCTCTGCCCGGAGCGTCAGACAAGCGCGGGGCTTGCCTCGGCGCTGCTTGAGACGGCGGAACCCGGGGCCGACGTGCGGCTCTATCGCTCGGCGCTGGCCGCGCGGGAGCTGCCTGAGGCGCTCTCCGGGCGCTTTTCCGTGACGGACACGCCGATATACACGGTGGAAACCGGGCTCGTCTCTGACACTGAGGCCGACTACCTCGTGTTTTCCAGTGCCGGCGGCGTGCGTGAGTTCTTCGCCGCAGGCGGCAAAATTGGCGGCGCAAAGTGCGTCTCGATAGGCCCGGTCACGAGCGCGGCGCTGCGCGAGTTTGCAGTTGACGTCCTTGAAGCTCCCGACATCTCCGCCGAAGGCATATTGAGCGCCGTTTTGTCCGACCACTGCGCTAAGCGCGCTTAAAAGTATCGCCCACCTTTGAAAAGGTGGGCGATACTTTTATTTTGCTTTTACTCACGTGCGGCACCAAAGATAAGCATATCCAGAAGCGTTTCGCCGGAGCGCACCATATTTTCGACACTCGCCAGCCCGCTTTCGCCGTTGAAACTGCCCAACAGCGGCCAGTAGACGCGGTCAATTGCCTCAAAATAGCGCTGGAGCTCCTCCTTCGTATGCCCTGGCCGCGGGGTCAGGCGTTCTGTCAGGCGGCGCGCAAACTCACGGTTCAACTCGCTGAGCGGCTCGTGCAGTTCCGCAACCTTCTCCTCAAGGCCGTGAGGCGTGCGGAACATGGCGTTCTCAAATATGGCCTTCTCGACCGGCCGGTCTGCAAAATACCGCTCGCGCTCAAGGAAGTACTCACGCATCACGCCGGATATGTCATCCCAGCACGCGTCATCCATTACCTGCCTCACCCGCTCGCTCAGCCGCGTGAACACCGCACCGGCGCACTTGAGGAACAACTCCTCCCTGCCGCTGAAATAGTGGTACATCATTCCCTTTGAAATGCCGTGGCCCGCACAGATGCCGTCCACCGTCACGCCCTCGTAGCCTAGGCGCGCGAACTCCTCCGCAGCTGCCTCAAGTATCAGCGCGCGGCTGCGCTCCTGTCTCTCGCTCTGCTTCAAGCTCCTTCCTCCCTTCGGCCGCCATGCCAAGCTCACCGGCCCACTCAAAGCCCTTCTTGGCAAGTATCACCGCTATTATCTCGTTTATCACCGCCGCCGCGGCTATCGTGCCCTGGATTATCCTCGCACACTCCGGCGCAGGGCCCTCAAGCACCGACACCGCTATTCCCGTGAACATCAGCGACACGCCCGAGTGCGGCAAAAGCGTGAAGCCCAGATACTTCCGCACCGTGTCCGGCGCGTGTGTCAGCGACGCGCCTATCCTTGCCCCGCCGTATTTTCCGACGGCTCGTGTAATTATGTAAACCGCTGTATAGACCCCTGCGCCCAGCACCAGGTGGTAATCAAGCGGGGCGCCGAGGTTGAGTATGATGACTATCATGCACACTCCGATCACGGGGTTCATGACCGACATGATGTCATCCAGCTGCTTTTGCTCTATCATGTTTGCAAACACCGTCGAGTATGCCATGCCGAGCAGCAGGAAATTGAGCGTCGGCATGGGCAGCACCGAGGAATTCAGCCACAAACCAAGCGCCGCGGTACCCAGCAGCGTCGCCAGCATAACTGAGAGCGAGGCGGCCTTTCCCCGCACCCGGCGCAGCAGCGCCCCGGCAAGTGCACCCGTCGTCGCTCCGATGAGCACCGGCAGGAACACCAGGAACATAACACCCGCGACCGATACGCCCGCCGTAGATATCGCCGCCGTGACGCCCGCAACGACCAGGAAAAACACCAGCGCCGCCACCAGGTCGTCCAGCACGGCCAGAGGTATGAGCGTGCTCGTGACCGGGCCCGCCGTCTTCATGTCCGTGACGATGGAGAGCGAGGGCGCGGGCGCCGTAGCCAGCGCGATGCCGCCGAACATGAACGCCAGGTACACCGGCACGTCCGTCAGTGCAAAAATGACCCCGAACACGGCGCTCACGCACACGAATGCGCCCAGAGACTCCGTTATGGTAGTCACGATTATCTGCTTGCCGGAGCTCTTCATCCGCTTCCAGATGAGCTCCGAGCCTATCATCAATCCAACGGTGCACTCCAGCACGCTCTCCGTTACATTATACCATTTTGCGTCAAGCAGCGCGTCGTCGATCAACCCCAGCGCGTGAGGGCCAAGCACCATGCCGGCCACCAGCCAGCCCAGAATAGCAGGCAGTCTCAGCTTTGCCGCCAGGCGTCCCACCAGATACGCCGCCACCATCGCCAGCAGCAGCCGCAGAATTTCCATAATCACTTCTGTCACCCCTGTGAAAATTATAGACGGTCCCGTCTGTTTTTGCATTATAGCAGAAATAGACGATACCGTCTGTAAATTTTCCTTGAACGTTTTGCACGCAGGGGGTATCATGGGGTGAATGAAGATCGTGGAGGGAAAAGGTATGGACGAGCAGAGGAACGACATCATAGAAGGGCGCAACGCCGTGCAGGAGGCTCTGCGGGCGGGGCGCGCCATTGACAAGATATACATAGCCCGCGGCGAAACCGACCGCGTGCTGGGCCACATTGCCGGCATGGCCCGCGACCGGGGCATAACGGTCTCGGACTGCGACAGGCGCAAGCTGGACGCCATGAGCGTAACGAAGGCGCACCAGGGCGTCATCGCCGTGTGCGCAGTACGCGAGTACGCCAGCGTGGACGACATATTCAAGGTCGCGGCAGAGCGGGGCGAGGAGCCCTTCGTCGTGGTCTGCGACGAGATATCCGACCCGCACAACCTGGGCGCCATCATCCGCAGCGCCGAATGCGCAGGGGCCCACGGGGTCATCATCCCCAAGCACCGCAGCGCGGGGCTGACAGCGATAGTCGGTAAGACGAGCGCGGGCGCGGCGGAGCACATGGCCGTGGCGCGCGTTGCGAGCATCGCCTCGGCGCTCGAGGAGCTCAAAAGCCGCGGGCTCTGGGTCTACGGCGCGGCGGCCGAGGGCAGCTCCCCCATGTGGGAGACGGATTTCTCCGGCCCCATTGCGCTGGTGATAGGCTCCGAGGGCGAAGGTCTGGGCAGGCTTGTGCGCGAGCGCTGCGACTTTCTGGTGAGCATACCGCTCAAGGGCAAGGTAAGCTCCCTCAACGCCTCCACCGCGGCGGCGGTGCTGATGTACGAGATACTCAGGCAAAAGACAAAATGAGTGCGGCGGCGCCCCTCCGGCAACTGGAGGGGCGCTTTTTCTGCTTCTGTCGACGCTCTCAGGCGAGAATTTACAAATTACCTCATTTTTATGCTTTAAGTTTCCGCCGCGGTATGATATATTGGTATTCGTATCTTTGCGCGTAGGCGCAAGAGAGGGTTTTGGATTTGACCGATAACGGAATTTCCCTTGAAGATAAACTGAACGACACTGTGGACGATATCTCGCTGGAAGCCATACTCGCCGAGTATGGCGATTTTGGCTTGGGCGTACCGCCCGAGGACGAGGTCAGCGCGCGCTCGAGGCGCATAGTGATGGAGGCGCTCGGCGAGACCTTCGCCGGGACCGCCGACAGCGCTGAGGCCGAGGGCACCGAGGGCTTCCCCTCCTACGCGGACGAGGCGCCTGCTCGCGAGTATCGGCCCCGCCGCGCCCGGAAGTCCTCCCGACGCCGTGAGCGCGAGCGCGAGGAGCTGCGCGAATACCGCCCACGACGCGAGCGGGAGTACGAGCGCTATGAGGCCTACGAGCCTGCCGCCCCGGTCATACCAGACGAGGACGACGACGTAAAGGTCTACCGCCCCGGCATGGGCAAGCTGCCCGAGGGCGACGAGGACGTCAAGGTCTACAATCTCGGCGACGTCATAGCAGAGGCAGAGCGCCGCTCCGCCAACTGGAACATCTCCCGGCCCGGGGACGAGGCCGGCTTCGTGTCCCGTCCCATTGAGCCCGCCGCGGAAACGGCGAACTTTACGCACGCGGCTTTCAGCGAAGATTCCTTCCAGGTCAGCGAGCCTTCGTACGACGCGGAGCCCGACTATGGGCAGGAATACGCTCCCGCGCCGGAGTATATCCCCGAGCAGGAATACGAGACCGAGCCCGAATATTCCGCCGAACAGGAATATGAGCCCGAGCAATACACGCCCGACGCCTTCGAGAACATACGCACCGGCGGTTACGGTCTCGAGGACGAGGACGCGGAGTATGCCGCCGAGGGCTCCGAGGATGAAGAGCCGCCCGCGCCCAGGCGCCGCTTCCGGCGCGGCGGGGCCGAGAAGCAGGCCGGACCTGTGCTCGGTACGCTGGCCATACTCGGCTACAAGCTGCGCCGCGCGATGATCGCGGGCGAGGCGGCCGCTGTGGAGGACGAGGTCGAGACCGGGCCGGAGATGCCCGCCGACCGCGCCGCGAAATATTATGCGGCAAACGTCTCCTCGCTCAAGATACGCTTCAGGCTGGCGCTGTTTTTCAGCGTCATACTCTGCTGGATATCCTTCGGTCTGCCCACTGCAGGTGCACTGGGACACGACCTCAAGACCACGTCTCTCGTCTGTCTCGCCCTGGAGCTGACGGTGGTCATGCTGGGGCTGGACATCTTCACTAACGGCATAATGAGCATGGTGCGCAACCGCCCGGGGCTCTGGACGCTGGTATCCTTCTCATGCGTCGCCTCGGCGCTGGACGCTGTCGTGAGCTATGCGGTCGGTACCGCCGGCTGGGGCCTGCCCTTCTGCGGGGCGGCGGCGCTCTCGATGACCTTTGCGCTCTGGGGCGCGCTGCTCACGGCCCGAGGCCTGCGGCTCTCTGCCAAGGCACAGGAGCTGGCCGAGGACCCCTTCTGCGTCAGCGCCGAGACTGGCGTACTCGACGAGGGCGCGGCGCTCATAAAGTTCAAGCGGCCTACGACCGGCTGGCTGCGCCGCTCCGAGGAACCGGACGCGGCGGAAAATGTCTTTTCCTCCCTGGCCCCCTGGCTCATTGCGGCGAGCCTGCTGCTCTCTGTGATCGCCACGGCCGTGACCAGGAGCTGGACCAGCTTTTTCCGCGTTCTCGCGGCGATATCCTCCTGCTGCGCGCCATTTGCAGCCTTTCTTGCCTGCGCCCTGCCCTACGCGGTGCTTGCCAGGCGGGTTTTCCGCGCCGGTGCGGCGGTGGCCGGCTGGCCCGGCATACGCGACATTGGCCGCTCCCAGCGGCTGGTCGTGACGGACACGGACCTTTTCCCCAGCGATTCCGTCTCCATAGAGAGCATACGCATTCTTGACGGACTGCAGCCTGACCGTGTCATCTCCGCCGCGGGCAGTCTGATCTGCGCCTCCGGCAGCGGGCTTGCGCCGAACTTCCTTGAGCTGATGCGCAAAAACGGCTGTTCCATGCTCCGCGTCGAGGATTTCTGCTGCCACGAGGGTGGCGGCCTGACCTCCATAATCGAGGGTCAGGAGGTCATCTGCGGCAGCGCGGGCTTCATGCGGCTGATGGGCATCATGATACCCCAGAAGCTGGCCTCGCGCAGCTCGGTATTTATTGCAATAAGCGGAGTGCTGACCGGCATCTTCAACATCAGCTATGAGCCGACGGGCCCCGTGCGCGCCGCGCTGGCGAGCCTGCTGCATTCGAACCGCAACCCGCTTTTCGCCGTGCGCGATTTCCTTGTGACGCCACTGATGTTGCGTCAGAAGTATCGCCTGCCGACAGACGGTTTCGACTTCCCGCCCTTTGCGCGGCGCTACGAAGTCTCCGGCGCGGAGCCGGGCGAGGACAGCCAGATTTCCGCGCTTCTCTCCCGCGAGGGCCTCGGCTCCTTCGTCGAGGTGGCGGACTGCGGACGAAAGGCGTACATAGCCTCCGCGCTGGGCACCATTCTCGGCGCCCTCTGCGCCGTTGTCGGCGTGGTACTGTTCTTCATCCTCATCGTCACCGGCGGCGTCGGCGCGGTCACTGCGGCGAACGCCATGGCCTATATGCTCCTGTGGACGGCACCCGTCCTGGTCGCCGCCATAGCCTCCGCCGTCTGAGTTCATCGTTTCGCTGCGCGCGACGCGCGCGTTTAAAAGTTTCGTCCACCTTTTCAAAGGTGGTGGAGTCCAGAGGC
>URDK01000015.1 GCA_900546485.1 uncultured Eubacteriales bacterium | reverse complement strand
CGCCGCCGCCCTCAAGGCCCTCGAGGACCGCGCCCAGAAGCGCAAGTTCTGCTGAGCGACAGAACAATAAAGACCTGACACTCTGCCCCTGCCCCCTCTGACAAGTGGGGGCAGGGAGACCCGCTGAATCGGAGGAGCAACACATGGACGAAAAGAAACTCACCGGACGGGAGCTGCTGTTCACCACGCACGGCATACCTCCCATGGGCGCTTCGCTCTCCCTCGCCTTCCAGCACCTCGTGGCCATGATAGTCGGCTGCGTCACCCCCGCCATCATAGTTGCCAATGCGGCCGGCCTCGATATGAGCGACCGCGTTATACTCATTCAAGCCTCGCTTGTCGTTTCGGCGATCTCTACCTTTTTGCAGATATTCCCCATTGGCGGCAAAAAGGGAGGATTCCGTTTCGGCTCGGGGCTTCCTGTAATTATAGGCGTAAGCTTTGCCTATGTTCCCAGCATGCAGGCCATTGCCGGTGAGGGCGGACACCTCGGCGTTGCCAACATTGCGGGCGCGATGCTGGTAGGCGGCGCGGTCGCGCTCGTTGTCGGCCTCTTTCTCAAGAAGATACGCAAGTTCTTCCCGCCCATCATCACGGGCACCGTGGTCTTCACCATCGGCCTCTCGCTCTATCCCACGGCCATCAACTACATGGCCGGCGGCACCTCCAACACCTATCAGCTCGTCGTGGAGACCAACGGTCTGACCGAGGCACTGGTCTATGGCTCCTGGCAAAACTGGGTGGTCGCGCTGCTGACCCTCGCCATGGTCGTGTTCCTGAGCAACTACACCAAAGGCATCACCAAGCTTGCCGCAACGCTTTTCGGCATCATCTTCGGATACATAGTTGCCCTCTGCTTCGGTATGGTGGACTTCTCCGGCCTTTCCAGCTCCAGCTGGTTTGAGGCCCCGCATCTTCTGCCCTTCGGTATCAACTTTGACTTTGCGGCCTGCGTTGCACTTGGACTGCTGTTCGCGGTGAATTCCGTGCAGGCAATAGGTGACTTCACCTCGACTACCATAGGCGGCATGGACCGTGAGCCTACCGACAACGAGCTGCAGGGCGGCATTCTCTGCTACGGCGCCACCAACATGCTCGGCAGCCTCTTTGGCGGCCTGCCCACGGCCACCTACTCCCAGAACGTCGGCATCGTCTCGACGAACAAGGTTATCAACCGCTTCGTTTTCGCGCTGGCGGCGGGCTTTATGCTGCTGGCCGGTCTCATCCCCAAGTTCTCCGGATTGCTGACCACCATCCCGCAGTGCGTCCTGGGCGGCGCGACGGTCTCCGTGTTCTCCACCATCGCCATGACCGGCATGAGGCTCATCACCTCCAAGGGCCTCAGCCCGCGCACCGTCACTGTCGTCGGCCTTTCCGTGGCCCTCGGCGTCGGCGTATGGCAGGCTGCTGACTCCATTGGTCAGTTCCCCGAGACCTTCACCATGATCTTCGGCAAGTCCCCCGTCGTCGTTGCCACCATCGTGGCCCTTATCCTGCACAACATCATCCCCAAGGACAAGGAATCCCTGGACTAAAACTGCTGTTAACCGCAAACAGGAAAGAAACCGGCCAAAAGGCCGGTTTCTTTCGTTTGGAGGGATATGACCTCAGCGTTATATATCAAAGGCTGTCGCCGAAGTCGGCGCGGAATTTTGCAACCAGCTTCTCCTGCCAGTCGCTGGTCGGCTCGAGCCGTCCGAAGAAGAAGCGAAGGCTCGAGGGCTCCTCCACCCAGCGCAAACCGCCGACGAGCTCGCGGTTCTCGTGCAGCCACGCGATGCGGTCTACGGCGTAGAGCACCTGACTCATGGTGAACACACGCCGCGGCATGGCGAGGCGCAGCAGCTCCACGTCCGCAATGGGTTCCGTGCCGTCCGGCTCACGCTGCTCGCTGAGCGTGCCGCGCTCCATGCCGCGGATACCGCCCGCGAGGTACACCGCCGCCGCCAGAGCGCCCGCCGGGTACTCGTGGTCGTCCACGTGCGGCAGAAACTCACGGGCGTTCAGGTGGCAGCCCAGGCCGCCTGCCGGTGTCACGACCGGCACTCCGCGCTTTTGCAGCTCCTTGCACATGAACTCGATGAAGATGGGCCCCTGGCTGATTACGTCCTCGTCCATCGTCTCCTCCAGGCCTACGGTGATGGCCTCCATCTCGCGCACGCTCATGCCGCCGTAGGTGAGGAAGCCCTCGAACATCGGCACCAGCTCGCGCATCTGCTCACAGAGCTTTTGCTCACGCATGGCGATGCCGCCGCCGCGCGCGAAGCCGAACTTGCGCGCCGAGAAGTAGATGATGTCAAACTGATCTGCCACGGCGCGGGTTATCTCACGGATGCTCATATCCTTGCACGCCGCCTCGCGCGTCTTGATGAAGTGGAGGTTATCCTGCAGCAGACTAGCGTCCAACACCGTCATTATGCCGTGCTCGCGGCAGATCTCGCAGGTCTCGCGCATATTTTGCAGGCTCAGCGGCTGGCCGCCGATGAGGTTCGTACCCGCCTCCACGCGCAGGAAGGGGATATGCTCCGCCCCAACCTCGGCGATGAGCTTTTTGAGCTTTTCGAGGTCGAAGTTGCCCTTGAAGGGGCAGTCGCTCGTCGTGGCAAGGCCCTCGTCGATGACCAGCTCCTCAACGCGGCCGCCGAGGCGGGTGATGTGCGCCTTGGTCGTGGTAAAGTGGAAGTTCATCGGCACCACGTCGCCGGGCTTCACAAAGGCCATGGCGAGGATGTTCTCGCAGGCACGGCCCTGATGTGCGGGCAGGAAAAACTTCGTTCCGAATATCTCGTGGACCTTGTTCTCGAGCCGCGTGAAGGACGCGCTGCCCGCGTAGCTGTCGTCGCAGATGAGCATCGCGGCGGTCTGGCGGTCGCTCATCGCATTGACGCCGGAATCGGTCAGCATGTCGAGGAAGATGTCCTCGTTTTTGAGCAGGAAGGTGTTGTTGCCTGCTTCGGTGATAGCCGCCGCGCGGCGCTCTATGGGCTGGAGGTTGAGCTTCTGTACCATGCGCACCTTGTGCAGCTCGAGGGGGATGTCCATACCGGTGTGGAATTTGATGTTGGCCATTTTTTACTCTCCTTTTCGTTTATTGCGCCTGCCCTTTGGCGGCGACGGACGCCGGAAGAAGAGAAAAAAATACACGCCCTTCCTCCAATACAGAGGACGAGCGCCAAATCCCGTGTTACCACCTCAATTTACCGCAGCCTCACGGTCTGCGGCCTCTTCGGGTACGCCCGCATGCGCAGGAAATATACCCTATCTCTGTAACGGGAGAAACCCGGCCCGGCCTACCGGCGAATGCTCGCTTTCGAGGGGCGGCTCTTGCGTGTATTCCCCGGCTCTCGCCTCGTGCCTTGCACCAACCGGCACTTCTCTGCAGACTCAAAATCCGGGTACTCTGCGCAGTCACAGCCTTTGACTGTCTTTCAGTTGTGTGCATTATACCACTTCGCTTTAAATTGTCAATGTACCGATTTTACAACAAATCACTTTTAGTCAGCTGTATTATCGGCGTTCTGCACAGTTTTTCTGCTGTTTCGGACTTGATGCCATAATTTTCTTCTTTGTGTGTGTTTGTGTAGAGCACACACGTACGTGCAGAAGAAAAGGCGGGATTTTGCACGGCTTTTGGCCCTTTGTGGGGGTTGTGCGCGAGGATTTCCTGTGGTAGAATATCGCTGCTATGAAAACAGACTTCGAAAAACGATATATTGCAGCGCGAAAAAGGATAATAGAGGCCGATTTCGCAAAGCTCAACCCCATGCAGAGGGAGGCCGTGCTAGCCACGGAAGGCCCTCTGCTGGTTCTTGCAGGGGCTGGAAGCGGCAAGACCACAGTGCTGATAAACAGGGTCGCAAATCTGCTCAAATACGGCCGCGCCTCGGATACGGACGAGGTGCCGGAGAGCGCAACGGAGGCGGACCTTGCAGTGCTGGAGGCCGGTCCCTCGGACGAGGCGCGCCGCCTCGCTGCATACGAGCCCGTGGAGCCCTGGCGCATCATCGCCATCACCTTTACCAACAAGGCCGCCGATGAGCTCAAGGCCAGGCTGGAAAAAATGCTGGGCGAGCGGGCAAACGACATCTGGGCCCGCACCTTCCACTCGGCCTGCGTCCGCATACTCCGCCGCGACGCCGACAAGCTGGGCTATCCGCGAGATTTCACCATCTACGACACCTCGGACCGCCTCTCCATCATGAAGAGCATCATCCGGGAAATGGACCTCGACGACAAGGTCTACCCGCCGAAATCAATCCTCGCGCGGCTGGATTCCGCGAGGGACGAGCTGCTCTCCCCTGAGGGCTTTTCCGCCAAGTACGGCTCCGCTTCGGACCCGAGGCTCCGGAAGATCGCCGAGATATACAAGGTCTACGCTGCCCGCCTCTTCTCCGCCGGGGCGATGGACTTTGACGACCTGCTCTACAACACTGTCCGGCTCTTCCAGGAGCACCCGGACGTGCTGGAGCACTATCAGAGGCAGTTCAAATATGTCCTCATCGACGAGTATCAGGATACGAACAACCTCCAGTACATGCTGGCCTCCATGCTGGCAGACGGCTGGGGCAATATCTGCGTTGTCGGCGACGACGACCAGAGCATATACAAGTTCCGCGGCGCGACAATAGAGAACATCCTCAGCTTCGAAAAGCAGTACAAGGGCTGCCGCACCATCCGGCTGGAGCAGAACTATCGCTCCACCGGCCACATCCTCTCCGCGGCCAACGCCGTCATCGCCAACAACACGGAGCGCAAGGGCAAGACCCTCTGGACCAACGCGGGCGACGGCGACAAGCTGCTGCTCTACACCGCGCGCAACGAGGATGACGAGGCCCAGTTCGTGGCCTCGAAGATACTCGCCCACCGCGGCGCTGGCGGCAACTTCCGCGACTGCGCCGTGCTCTACCGCATGAACGCGCAGTCGAACCGCCTCGAATTTGCCTTCAAGCGCAACGGCATCCCCTACCGCATCGTCGGCGGCATGCGCTTCTTCGACCGCGCCGAGATCAAGGACGTGCTGGCCTATCTCTGCGTGCTGCTCGCACCCTCGGACGACCTGCGTCTCGCACGCATCATAAACACCCCCGCACGAGGCATCGGCGCCAAGAGCATTGAACAGGCGCAGGAGATCGCAGCCCGCGAGGGCCGCAGCCTCTACGACGTGATCCGCCGCGCCAACGAGTACGAAGAGCTCAAGCGCTCTGCGGCGAAGCTCATTCAGTTCTGCGATATGCTCGGCTACCTGCGCGAGCTCTCGGAGACCCAGCCGGTTGACGTCCTCTACGACGCCGTGCTCGAGCAGACCGGTTACATACGCGCCCTTCAGGAGAAGGGCGGGGACGAGTCGCTGGCGCGCATAGAGAACGTCAACGAGCTCAAGACCAACATCCTCGGCTACATAAAGGAGACGGGTGACGCCTCGCTCGCCGGCTTCCTGGACGAGGTCGCGCTCTACACAGACATAGACAGCTATGACCGCGACGCGGACTGCGCCGTCATGATGACGATGCACAGCGCCAAGGGCCTGGAGTTCCCGGACGTGTTCATCGTCGGCATGGAAGAGGGGCTCTTCCCCGGCGCGCGCTGCATAGGCGAACCCGAGGAGATGGAAGAGGAGCGCCGGCTCTGCTACGTCGCGCTCACCCGCGCGAAGGAGCGGCTCTGCCTGACCTGCGCGCGTCAGAGGATGATCTTCGGCCGCACCTCCATGAACTTGCCCTCGCGCTTCACTGATGAGATACCCGCCGAGGACATGGAGCGCTCCGGCGTCAGCCGGGATCACGGCGGGCAGGACGAGTCCCACCAGCGTCAGCACGAGCGTCCTCGCCCGGGCGCGCTTGCCGCGCTCAGACAGCAGAAGCAGCGCGGAACCTTCCAGGCTCCTGCGGCGCACAAGGACGCCCCCGCTTTCAAGCTGGGCGACCGCGTGGTGCACACCGCCTTCGGCCGCGGCGAGATAACCAAGGTAACTCCCATGGGCGGCGACGCGCTTATAGAGATAAGCTTTGAGGGCGCCGGCGTCAAAAAGCTGATGCTCCGCGCCGCATCACAGCATATGAAAAAGGATACGTGAGATAAGCATATGGCAAATACCCAAAACAGCCGTCTCGGCAGGCTTTCGCTCCTCGGAGCCACGCTCATCTGGGGCTCCTCGTTCATAATCCTCAAGTCCACGCTGGATTCAGTGCCCACGCTCTGGGTCTTGGCGTTCCGTTTCACGGGCGCGGCGCTGCTCATGGCGCTGATCGGCATCAAGGAGCTGCGCAAGCTCGATTTGCAGTACCTCAAACGTGGTCTCGGCCTCGGAACGGCGCTCTTTGCAGCCTACACGCTCCAGACCTTCGGCCTCGAGTACACCACGCCGGGCAAAAATGCGTTTCTGACGGCGACTTACTGCGTTATCGTGCCTTTCATGTGGTGGTTTTTCACCAAAAAGCGCCCGGACGCCTACAACATTTCAGCGGCGCTCATCTGCATCTGCGGCATGGCGCTCGTGTCGCTTGACGGAGGGCTCAGCCTGGGCCTTGGCGACGCGCTCACCATCTGCTGCGGCTTCTTCTACGCGCTGCACATCATCCTCACCGCGCGGGCGGTAGAGGGTCGCAGCCCCGTGCTGCTGTCGATGCTGCAATTTGCGGTTGCGGGCCTCTGGTGCTGGATAAGCGCGCCGCTGGTCTCGGACTTCCCGCAGGGCGTTCCGGCCTCGGCCTGGTGGTCGATAGCGTATCTGTGCTTCATATGCACGGGCATCTGCTTCCTGCTCCAGACCATCGGACAAAAGCACACCCCGCCGCAGACGGCCTCCATAATCCTGACTCTGGAGTCGGTGTTCGGCACGCTGCTGTCCGTCATCTTCTACCACGAGCAGCTGAGCTTCAAGACCGTCGCAGGTTTCGTGCTCATCTTCATAGCCGTGCTTATCTCCGAAACGAAGCTGAGCTTCATAAAGAGCCGCCGCACCTGCTCAACCGGACAATGAAAAAAATCCCCGCCACAGCAAGTGGCGGGGATTCTCTTTTACTTTCCGTCCGCACTCAGGCCAGTTCGCGGGCGGTTTGCAGCATCTTGGCCATCTGCGCGCGGGTCAGGCTGCTGGTCGGGATAAGGCCGCTGTCGCTGCCTTCGACCACGCCCAGAGCTATCAGAGTAGCCGTTGGCGTCTGCGCCCAGCTCGCCACGGACGAGGCGTCCGGGAACCTATCCAGCTGCGAGGCATCCGCATCCGTATAGCTCACGCCCAGCGTCTTCAGCGCCCTGTACAGGAAGGTGAAGCCCTCCTGGCGCGTCAGCGTATCGGACGGGGCAAATGTGCCTTCGCCCTTGCCGTCGGTTATACCGTTGGCATAAGCCCAAGCTACCGCGGTGGCGTAATACGCGCTGTCCGGCACGTCCGTGAATCCGGAGCGCTCAGACACGCTCGGAGAACCAACCGCGCGGTACAGCATCAGCACGAAGTCACAGCGCTTCATAGACAGGTCGGGCCCAAACTCAGTGTCAGTTATGCCCGTTACGATGCCGTCCTTGTACAGGGCCTTGACATAGCTCTCAGCCCAGTGCCCGTTCATGTCTGCAAACTCAGTGTCCAGCTTCACCGTCACCTCGGCCGTTATTCCCGCCGCGGCTACGGTTATCGTGCCCTCAGCGCCCGGAGCGCCGGTCGCCGTGAACAGGCCGTCCTTTGTTATAGTGCCGATACTGCCGCTAACCGAATACGTCACGTCCTCCGGGTTCATGTACACATCGCGCAGCAGATACTTCGCGCTCACCGCGAGACTCAGCGTCTCGCCCTGCTCGAGCACCGCGCTCGTCAGCGCCGTGCCGCTCTCGGCGTCCGTGATGCTGAGAGTGTCGGCCTTCGTTATCACATGCAGCGTACCGCTGCCGTAGGCAGAGCCGGAGCTGAGCTTTATCGTGTCGGTCCCCGCCGAGGCCGGGGCGGTGTACACGTTCCCGCTCACGCTCCCGCGCGAGGCCGAGGCCGTCACGTTCGGGGTCTCGACTGTTCTGAGCGCGTTGTCCGTCGCCGCGTAGTCGAGCTCCATCGAGCTGCCCGCGAGAATGTACGCGCCGTCCTGTTCAATGAACAGATTCCGCGCGCTGCCCGAGGCCGCGCTGTCCGTCACAAAGAGTATATACGAGCATACCGAGCGCAGCGAGCCGTCCGAAGGCTCGTTCACTATCGTGAAGCCGTCCTTACCCGGCATACGCAGCGCCAGCGTGGAGGAACCGCCGCCGTCCATGTTTACCACGGTCGTGCAGCCCATCGATATCATGTCCTCCGCCAGCTCACGCAGCGTAGAGCCCTTGGAGGCCGTCGTGCGTCCATCCATGACGAGGTACACCACCGTACCGTCGCTCTTTATGCCTATCGCTGTACGCGGATTCGTCGAGGTGATGGAGCTGTCCCAGCCGTCCTCGTCAAACACCTTGCCGTCCTTCGCAATTATGTTGCCGCTGCCGGAGACCCAGTCCTGCTGCGCCAGCTTCGAGTCGGAGCACTCGGTAGAGAGCGTCACGCGGTCGCCTATCGAGAACTTCGAGAGCGCGGCGTCCTGCCCCGCGGCATCGGAGGCCGTGAGGATGACATAGCCCTCCCCTATCGGCACGCTCTTCTCACCCTGGATGATATCCACCACCTCGAGCTGCATCTCGCCGTCGAGCGTTATCTCACCGGAGAGCACCTTCATGCGCACGTACCAGCCGGAGGTCGACGTGCGGGTCGATACCGTGGAGAAGTACTCGCTGTACAGGTAGAGCCCGTTGTCAGCGCGGGTCTTGTTCAGGTGCGTCGTCGTAACCGAGCTGCCCTGCGTGTCGTTCTCAAGCGTTATGTAAACTTCCGGCTTGTAGCTCGCATAGGCTCGCCCATCGGTGAAGCCGATGGCGCTGTTGCCCTCGGGCGAGGACTTGTAGATGCCGTCCTCGACGACCATGCCGCAGGAGATACGGGTCTCCCAGTAGCCGAAGTCGGCGTTTATCGCGCCCACGACGTTGTAGCCCAGTCCCTCGGCGTAGCTTATCATCTGCGTGATGGTCATGCCCCCGTAGATGGTGTCGCAGGCGAGAACTATGGGATAGATAGAGCTGCCGGGCTTGTTTTCTATGAGGAAGGTCTCGTTGCGGCTCCCGGAGGAATTGTAGGAGAAGGCATTCTCATAGGTGAAGCCGCTCGCGAGGCTCCAGCGGTTGGTGTACACGGCCTCGCCGGTGCCGGAGCCATAGGCAAAAGCACAGGTGGTCAGCACAAGGCAGGCGAGGATGAGGCAGAGCAGACGTTTCTTCATGTTTCTTCCTTTCTCAGACATGGCCGAATAACGCCAGTCCAATGCAGTAACTCAGGACGTTTGCGGCCAGGGTCAGCAAAAAGAGCTTCTTCGAGCCGCCGCAGGCATAGGTGTATACGGCGTATTCTATGGCGACGACGGCAAGCTCGAGCGGGTATATGAGCCAGTAGAGCTCGCCCTGCGGCAGGCAGGACAGGAGTAAATTCAGCGCGAGGTTGGTGGCAATGTTGAGCGCGGCGCAGAGCACTAAAAAGGCCGCGTCCCGCCGGTACGTAACGGCGAGGAACACCGTCTCGACCGCGACGGTGAGGAGCGCCGCCCATAGCAGCTCGAGGCTCACTTGCCCTCCCTGTCCTTTTTACGTGCGCGCAGAGCCTTGACCGCTACTGTGATAACCACCACCGCCACGACAATGACAAGCAGCGGTATGCCGATGAACACGCCGAAGGTCGCCCCTGTGGCGACGTCGGCGAAGGCAAAGACCATAAAGCAGGCGGCAAAGACAAGCATAAGCGGCAGGATACGCAGAAGCTTTTTCATCTCTTTTTCCTCCTCGCAGGCTCAGGCGGCTCCCCGTCCGAGCGCATTTTTTTGCCGGAGCGTATGATTATGACCGCGGCGGCGATGACGATGACCGCCAGGATGGCAAGCAGCAGGGGTATTCCAACGATCACCACAAAGGCCGCGTCCGTGGCTGAGTCGGCCAGGGCAAAGAGCGTGAAGCAGCCCGCCAGGGCAAGCGCCAGGAGTGAGATACGGATCAGCTTTTTCATCTGCGCTTCTTTCTGACGGCAAAGGCCGAGACAAGTATTACCGCCACTGCAACGACTATGACGACGGCGGCTATGAGCGGAGCGTTCGAGCCTGTTGTGGGCTCCGGCTCGATGGCTATATCCGCAAATGCGGGTACCGCGAGGCACAGCGCCGTGAACGCGGCGGCGAGGATGGCTTTCAGCTTTTTCATACCGGCACCTCCGATAGTTTCTTTTCTGCGTATATTATGGCCGCGAGTCCCGCGGCGAAGGAAGCTACTATAAGCACGCTGTTCCAGGCGCCCGTGAGGCTTATGAGCTGACCGGCAAGCGTTCCCGGCCAGAGCGCCGCCGCAGCAAGGCCGAAGGCAAAACCGGGGCTGTCCGGCATGGCGCGGTAGATAAGCCAGAGCGTGACGGGCATGGTCAGGTTGACGAGCAGCTGCCCGGCAAGCGCCGGAGCTGCCCAAGCGGCGCAAAAGGCCGTCAGCACCGCTGCGGCAGGTATGGATATGAGCGCGGTCCGCGTCGGACCTGCTTTATCGCAGACCAGGCCGCCGAGGCTCTTGCCCGCAAATACGAAAAGCGCCGTAACAAGGCTCATGGCCGCCCCTGTCTTCCAGGGGAATTCCGCCGCACAGCCGCCTATCGCGCGCACTGCAACAGCAAGCGTCAGCGCGGCGACGGCGCCCCAGGGCACGTGCCTGCCCGGTTTGAGGCGCTTGAGTTCCGGCTCTCCACGGGCTGCCAGCCACATGACTGAGGCAGCTGCCAATGCCGCGGCACAGAGCCATAGCCTGAGCCCGGGCCAGAGAGTCCCCAGCGCGAGCCCAACGGCTCCGGGCGCTACAAACACGCCCAGCGGCCCGGCGCTTGAGGAACCCTTGAGCGTCACGGTTCCGCCCGCGACGTGGAAAATACAATTTCCCAGACCCACGAGCGCCGCCGCGGCTAGCCCCGGCAGAGGCAGCAGCGCGCCGAGAGCACACACAGCCAGTCCGAGCGCCGCGAGCCGCTCGTGCCTCCTGAGCGCGTCCATGAGCATTCCCGCAACGCACTGCGCCGTGAAAGCGACGGTATTATATATGATCAAGGCAAACGAGAAATCCCCGCCCGCAGCCGCTATCGGACCGAACAGCGCCGCCGCGCAGACGGCGTCAGTCAGGAAATGGGCGAAGGCGTTGAGGATCAACAGTTTCATAAGGCCGCACCCCGTTTTTAGACGCTGTGAGCCATGCTTTGTTCCCTGACAGTTTAACACAGCTGTAGACCTTTTGTCGATGGTGCTTTTTACACGCAGGGATGCAGGAAGGGGGAAGCCCCTGCAGGCTTCCCCCCTTTGGTCCCATCCGCTTCGGCGGATTTTATTTATTCTTCTTCCGCTCACGGACGGCTGAGGTGAGCAGATACTCTATCTGGCTGTTTATGGAGCGGAAATCCTCCTCCGCCCAGGCGGCTATCTCGTCCCACAGCGTCGGAGACAGGCGGAGGACTATCTGCTTTTTCGCACCCTCCTTCGCCTTAACGGCGCGCTCGCGCTCCTTGATCTCGCGCTCGAGCGCCTCTATGCGCTCCAGCCGTTCGCGCAGGGCCGCCTCGCGCGCCTCCGGCGTCAGCTTCTCGCCCGGCATCAATATATCGACCCGCTGTTCACGACGGGCTGCGCGTCGCGGTTGCCGCAGAGCACGACCAGCAGATTCGACACCATAGCCGCCTTGCGCTCCTCGTCAAGCACCACGACCTCGTCCTCACCGAGACGGTCTATCGCCATCTTCACCATGCCCACGGCGCCGTCAACTATCTTCTGCCGCGCCGCGATTATTGCCGCCGCCTGCTGGCGCTGGAGCATGGCCGCCGCTATCTCCTCGGCGTACGCCAGATGCGTTATCCGCACCTCCTCGACCACAATTCCTGCCTCCTCGACGCGCTTTTGAAGCTCCGCCTTCATGCTCTCGGCTATCTCAAGGGAGCTGCCGCGCAGAGACTTCTCGCTCGAGGCGTCGTCCTCGTCCTCGTCGAAGATGTCGTAGGGATACAGCCGCGCGATGTTGCGTATCGTCGAGTCCGTCTGGATGGAGAGGAACGACGGATAGTCCTCCACGCAGAACACGGCCCGCGTCGGGTCCACCACGCGCCAGATGACCACCGCGCCGATGATGATGGGGTTGCCCAGCACGTCGTTCACCTTCTGACGGCCGTTGTCCAGCGTCATTGTCTTGAGCGACACGCGGCGGCGCGTCGTTATCGCGGAGGAGGACATGTTCGCCGCGCTGTGCGCGTCCGCCTCCTTCGCCTTCTTCATCGCCTCCGCCGCAGCCTTGTCATAGGCCGGGCTCACCGCCGAGCAGAAGGGGTTCACGAAGTAAAAGCCCGGCTCCTTCACCGTGCCATGATAGCTGCCGAACAGCGTCAGCACCAGCGCCTCGTTCGGGCGCACCGACTTGAGCCCCGCAAAGCAGATGCAGTCCGCAATCAGCAGTATCGGCCCCACTATAATGGCCAGCACGCCGAACAGCGGGCTCCAGCTCATCAGCACCACGCCGCCTATCATCAGCAGCACTGATACAACTATCAGCACCAGCTCAAGTATAAGTACCGGTAGCCCGTTCGCGGGCTGGAGCACCCGCTCCTGTATGTCGGTGTTTTTCATTTTTCTCTATCTCCTTGATATCAAAATGATATCATCATAATATAGCACACTTCCGCTTCTGTCAAGTACCTTATCCAAGTTTCCGCACGAAGGCGAACTCCTCCTGCGCGGGCGGGACGGCCATCGAAGGGTCTGCGAACACGGCGCCGCGGAGCACGGAGCCCGCGCCGAAGCGGCCCCGCAGACGGTCCACGGCGGCATCGAGGCGGCGCTGGCGCTCGATATCGGCCCGGTCTGTGAACATGTCGAGCTGTTCGGGCGCGGCGGCGGGCACGAGCTCCTCAGCGCGCACGGCCAGACTGCGAAGCGGCGCCGGCCAGCTGTGCGCCTCTCCCAGCAGCGAGAGCGCGGTGCTCACCAGCTCCCGGTCGCAGTCCGTGGGCAGCTCCAGTCGGCGGCGGTGGCTTATCCAATGGAGCTCCGGAGAGCGCAGCTCCAAAGTCAGTACGCCCGCGCGCATACCTATGCGCCGCAGCCGCGCGCCCACGCACTCGCAGAGGCTCACGACCACGGGCATGGCGTCCTCCAGGGAATGCATATCCCGAGGCGTGGTTGTGCCGTTGCCCACGCTCTTGGCCGGGGCATATTCGCCCTCGCGAAGCACGGGGGAATTGTCCAGACCGTTTGCGTAGGCATACAGCACCTCCCCCATCTTTCCGAGCCGGAGCTTGAGCACCCGTTCCTCCGTCCGTGCGATGTCTCCTATCGTGTGTATGCCGAGCGCGGCGAGGCGCACACGCGTCGAGCGGCCGACGAACAGCAGCTCCTCCGCCGGCAGCGGCCAGACGATATCCCGGAAGTTGCTGCGGTCTATGACCGTCACGGCGTCGGGCTTTTTGTAGTCCGAGCCCAGCTTGGCAAACACCTTGTTCCACGATACGCCGACGCTGACCGTCAATCCCAGCTCACGCTTCACCCGCGCACCTATCTCCCGCGCCGCGCGCTCGCCCTCGCCGGCGCGCAGACAGCCCGTGATATCCAGCCAGCTCTCATCTATGCCGAAGGGCTCCCGCCGGTCCGTGTACTCCGAGTAGATTCGCTGCACCTCTCGTGAGTAGTGAATGTACCTGTCGAAGTGCGGCGGGACGACGACGAGCTCGGGACACAGGCTCCGCGCCTGCCACAGCGTCATTCCCGTCCTTACCCCGGCCCTCTTTGCCTCCTCAGTCTTGGCCAGGACTATGCCGTGACGCCGCTCCTCGTCCCCGCCCACGACCACGGGTCTGCCCCTCAGCTCCGGCTGAAACAACAGCTCCACACTGGCGTAGCAGGCATTGATATCCGAATGTAAAATGACCCTATCCATATAAGATATATTACTATCTTATACGGATAGAGTCAAGCATAAACTATCTTATTAAGATATTTTCCAGCTCATCCACTGTCTCAGCAAGATATATAGCCCCAGCGGAGAGCAGCTCGCCAGGCTCGGCGTAGCCCCAGGAGACGCCTATGCAGGGAATGGAGCACTTTTTCGCGCCCTTGACATCATTGTCACGGTCGCCGACCATTACAGCCCCTTCGGAGCCGTAGCGCTCGAGCAGCTCGGAGATGACCTCCCATTTCTGGCCCCTCGTGCCGTCGAACTCGCTGCCGAGCACGTCGTCAAAGAGCTCGCCGAGGCCATTGCGTACGAGGATATCCACCGTGAACTTCGTGGGCTTGCCGGTGGCGACCACGACTTTCCGGCCGCTTTTTTTGAGCCGCTCCACTAGCTCCGGCACGCCGGGATATACGGAGCACTCGTTCAGGCCCTGCACGGAATAGCGCTCACGGTACTTGGCCGTCATGGCGCGTGCCGTTTCCATATCCACGCCGTAGCGCTTCATAAAGCTCTCCACCAGCGGCGGGCCGACGAAGCAGCGCAGCGCCCGGTAATCCGGCTCATCGTAACCGAAGGCCTGTGCTGAATACTGCACGCTCTTCATGATGCCTTCGCCTGTATCAAATATGGTACCGTCGAAATCAAACAGTATGGTTTTATACATGCTCTCACCTCGCTTTTGGGATTATACCCTGCGCCATACGCGTTGTCAATCGGACTCCGGACGGCATAAGTTATAGGGAAAACGTGTTTGAGGGGTATGCATATATGGAAAAGCAGCTTATAACGCGCTGGTTTCTCGGCTCCAACTCCGGGGACGGGTTTTGCTCTCTCTACGACGGTTACTGCCGGGGCGAGGGCGATTTTCTTCGTGTGATCAAGGGCGGGCCCGGCTGCGGCAAGTCCAGCTTCATGCGCCGCATAGGCGAAGCTGCGGCGGACAAGGGCCTGGACGTGGAATACATTCACTGCTCCGGCGACCCGGATTCGCTTGACGGGGTGTACATCCCCGCTCTGCGCCTCGGCTATGCGGACGGTACGTCTCCGCACATCATGGACCCGGCCTGCTTCGGCGCGACGGGCGACTATCTGAACCTCGGCGTCTTCTGTGACTGTGCCCGCGCCCGAGGCGCGGCGGCGCAGCTCGAGGCGCTGACAGGCGCCTACCGCGCGCACTATGCGCGGGCCTATTCCCTGCTCTCCGCGGCCGCGGCTGCGGCGACCGGGCCCGCTGGGGCCTATCTTGCCGCCGGAGACCGCGAAGCGGCGGCAAAGCGGGCGCGCTCCATGGCCGGACGTGAGCTGCCGCGCTCCAGCAAGTCTGCGGGACGAGGCCGCGCCGCGCGCCGCTTCCTGGGCGGAGCCACCTGTAAGGGCCGGGTGTTCTGCACTGAGACACTGCCCTCATTCTGTGAGCGCATCTACCGGCTCGAGGGACGCTTCGGCCTCGCCTCTGTGTTCATGGAGACCATGGCCGAGGAGGCGCTCGCGCGCGGGCTCGACGTTCTGCTCTGCCCGCACTGGCTGCTGCCCGGCACCCTTGAGGCGATGGCGATACCCGACCTGGGGCTCGGCTTTGTAGCGGACCTGCGCGACGGCACGGCGCTGCCCGAGACCTGCCGCTGCCTGCATCTCGACCAGCTGCCTGCCGCTGCCGAGGACCGCTCCGTGCGCCGGGCGCTGAAGGCGGAGGCCCGCATGACCGAGGGTCTCTGCGACATGGCCGTGCTCAGCCTCGCTGCGGCCAAGGCCCTGCACGACGAGTTGGAGGCGGTCTACCGCCCCTTCGTGGATTTCACAGGCCTTACAGACGCCGCGGGCCGTGAGATAGCGCGCCTGGGCCTTGCCTGAAAGCCATGCCCGCGCCGCTCAGAGTGCGGCGCGGGCAAACTCCCCTTGATAAACTCCCCGCGGCTGTGGTATGCTGGGGTGTAAAACTTCCCGGGGAGAGAGAGCTAATGATAACTGTTGAGAATCTCAGCCTGCAATACGGCGGGCAGGTACTTTTTTCGAATGTTGATCTTCAGTTCACCGCCGGCAACTGCTACGGCATAATCGGCGCCAACGGCGCGGGAAAGTCCACCTTCCTCAAGATACTCTCGGGCGAGATAGACTCCACGAGCGGCCACGTCTACGTGGACCCCAAGGCCCGCATGTCCGTGCTCAAGCAGAACCAGAACATGTACAACGACCACACGGTGCTCGAGACCGTCATCATGGGAAACATGCGGCTCTACGAGTGCGGCAAGGAAAAGGACGCCATCTACGAAAAGGACGACTTCACGGACGAGGACGGCATAAAGGCAAGCGAGCTCGAGGAGGAGTTCGCGGAGCTGGGCGGCTGGGAGGCCGAGAGCGACGCGGGCCGCATACTCCAGGGTCTCGGCGTGGACATGGAGTTCCACGGCACCATGATGGGCGACATGGACCCCCGTCTCAAGGTAAAGGTGCTGCTCGCGCAGGCGCTCTTCGGTAAACCGGACATCATACTGCTCGACGAGCCGACGAACAACCTCGACCTCAAGAGCGTGGTCTGGCTCGAGGACTTCCTCATGGACTACGAGGGCACGGTCCTGGTCGTGAGCCACGACCGCTACTTCCTCAACAACGTCTGCACGCACATCGTCGACATCGACTACGGCAAGATAAAGATGTACGTCGGCAACTACGACTTCTGGTACGAGTCCAGCCAGCTCATCCAGAAGCTCATCAAAGACCAGAACAAGAAGGCTCAGCAGAAGATCGAGGAGCTGCAGAGCTTCATCCGCCGCTTCTCGGCGAACAAGTCGAAGTCCCGCCAGGCGACCAGCCGCCGCAAGCTGCTCGACAAGCTCACCGTCGAAGAGCTGCCCGCATCCAGCCGCCGCTATCCCTGGGTCGGCTTCAAGGCCGCCCGTGAGCCGGGCAAGGACAGGCTTTTCGTCACCGACCTGTGTAAGTCCGTGGACGGCGTGCCGGTGCTCAAGAACGTGAGCTTCATCATGGGCAAGGAGGACAAGATAGCCGTCATCAGCCGCAACGAGCTGGCCGTGACGCTGCTCTTCAAGCTGCTCATGGGCGAGGAGGAGCCGGACTCCGGCGAGATAAAGTGGGGCGTCTCCACTACTCAGGGCTATATGCCGACGGACTCGAGCGCGTATTTCGAGGGCTGCGAGCTCTCCATCATGGACTGGATGCGCCAGTTCTCGGAAGACAAGCGCGAGAGCCTGCGCACTTTCCTGGGCCGCATGCTGTTCTCGGGCGACGAGGTGTACAAGCCCGTGAACGTGCTCTCCGGCGGCGAACGGGTGCGCTGCATGATCTCCAAGCTCATGCTCTCCGGCGCGAGCGTGCTGCTGCTCGACCAGCCGACTAACCACCTCGACCTCGAGAGCATCGCCGCGCTCAACAACGGCCTCGAGGCCTTCCCCTACAACATCATCTTCTCGAGCCACGACCACCAGCTCACGCAGACTGTGGCCAACCGCATCATCGAGATAAATCCCGACGGCTCCATCACGGACCGCATGTGCACCTACGACGAGTACATGGACCTCGCCGCACTGGAAGAAGGGAAATAAACCAACGAAACGATAGCCCCCGGGCGATGCCCGGGGGCTATCGTTTATTTAATAGGCTTGCCGGCGTAATGGTATTTCCTTCTGCGTGTCACGAGGTAGTAGACCGACACGATGAAGGCCAGGATCTCGGCGGCGGGGACGGCGAGCCAGACGCCGTCTATGCCCAGGAGCGCCGGGAGGATCAGCAGCGACGCTACCAGGAACACAAAGGTCCTGAGGAATGAGATGACGGCGGACACCAGTCCGTCCGAAAAGGCCGTGAACATGCCGGATGCGTATATGTTCAGACCGGCAAACAGGAAGTTCACGCCGAAGACCCCAAAGCCGTGCTTCGCCAGCATGAAAACCTCGCTGCCTGGGGACGCGAAAACGCCGATGACCAGTGAGGAGCCCAGCTCTGAGAACGCGAAAACCAGCACGGACGAGGCGGCGACCACGCCCATGGATATGCGGAATATCTTCCGCAGCTGTCCCTCGTTCATCCTGCCGTAGTTGTAGCTGATGACCGGCGCGACGCCGCCGGAAAAGCCCATGAAAGCCGAGGTCAGCAGGAACTGTGCGTACAGCACCACCGTTATGGCGGCCACGCCGGCCTCGCCCGCGTACTTGAGCATGAGCTTGTTGAAGATGAAGGTGGTGATGGCTATGGCTATGTTGTTGACCATCTCCGACGAGCCGTTGCCGCAGGCATGCAGCAATACTCTTTTCCTGAACACCGGCTTGACGAAATACAGAGTTCCCCTGCGGTTGAACGTGAAATACAGCAGCCCGGAAAGCGCCGGCACGGCATAGCCCATGGAGGTAGCAATGGCCGCTCCGGTGACGCCCATGCCGCAGAGCTTTATGAAAACGTAATCGAAGACAACATTCACGATGCCGCCTATGACCGTCGTCACCAGGCCCAGCGCCGGCTTTCCCGCAGTCACGAAGAAGGTCTGGAAAAGCATCTGGAACACCGCCGGCAGTGCGGCCGCCAGCAGCACCCTCAGATAGTCGCAGCAGTACTCGTATAAGGCCGGCGTGGCGCCCAGTGCGAGGACTATCTGCTCCAGAAACAAAAGCCCGAAAACCGTAATGGCAGCGCCCACGACCAGGCCGGCTGCTATTATGAGGGAAAAGTTCTCTCTTGCCTCGCGTTCCTTCTTTTCCCCCATGTTTCTGGCTATAACAGCGCTTCCGCCAGTGGCGAGCATTATGGACACCGCTATCACCACACTCGGAACAGGATACACGATATTCAGCGCCGAAAGCGCGTTTTCGCCCACCAGATTGGAGACGAACACGCCGTCCACCATCTGGTAAAGGGACATGAACACCAGCATCACCGTAGTGGGCATCGCAAACTTTATGAGAGTACGCGTATTAAATTCTTGGGATAAACGATTTTTCATACAAATTCAGTGCCTGCTCTCAGGCTTCAGTCAAAATTTTCCTCCGAGGAGGGGCTCTCCGGCCCGGCGGCTTCGCAGGCCTCCTTCAACCGGTCGGCAAATTCTTCGAACACTTCCGTTATACCAGCGCCGCACTTCTTCACCGTCTCGTCAAAGGCCTGCATCTCGGCCTGCTTGAGCGTCCGCAGCACTTCCTCAGTGTACTCCCGCCCCGCGTCCGTCAGACAGATGAGCTTTTCCTTGCTGTGCGGCTCGTGGCGCAGGACGACGTGGCCGCTGCGAACGCATTCCTTGACGATGGTGTTTATCGTCGTCTTGGGTATCAGCCACTCCTCGCTGATCTGCTTCTGCGTATAGTGGCCGCCGTCGCTCAAGGCGTACAGCAGCGCCAGCATATTCTCCTTCAGCCCGACCCTGCGTCCCCAGCGATAATATATCTCGTCGATGCGGTTGAGGCTGAGCATTATCCTCCGTATCTGAGTTTCCTTATCCTCCATCGCGCCGCCTCCTTAATACGAATTCGTACTCTATAATAATACGAATTCGTATTATTGTCAAGAGGGCATGAAAAAACAGCAGCCGCAAAGTGCGGCTGCTGTTTTTTGGTATTTGCTTTTAACCGCCGGTATAGCGGACAATGACCTTGTCGCTGGCTCCGAACACAGTGACCGTGACATCGCAGCTGCCGGCGCCTACGCCGGTTATCGTGCATATCTTCGGGTCATCCGCGTTCTGCTCCACGGTTGCGACGCTGGTATCGCTGCTCTCCCAGACTATCGCGTCCGCCGGGAGCTCGGCAGTCACCGGGTAGACAGACACCGAAACGGTCAGCGGCGTGGTTATGGTGACGTCATCGCCCAGGACATCGCCGCCGTAGTACATCGTGACGCTTTCGATGGTGGGAGTCGGAGTCGGCGTCGGGGTGGGAGTCGGCGTCGGGGTCGGCGTCAGATTATCGGTCGGGGCGGCGGGCAGGGTCGGCGTGGTTTTTACGGTACCGGCACTGTTCAGGCTCATGGAGATGAGCACCACGACCGCCAGTATTACGGCGACAAGCAGAATCGCGCCGAAGATGAGCTGCCAGCGCGCGTTCACAGCCGCCCTCTGTCCGGACGGCGTGGACATATCTTCGCCGGGCGTCGGGCCGGGGACCCGCTCGCTCTGGCGAACACGCCGCGTACCACAGTATGGGCAGCGGCCTCTCATCCCGGAAAACTGCCGCCCGCAGCGGCGGCAGGTCACGCGAGGAATAAAGCTCATGGGAGTTCCTCCGTTCCTTGCAGAGTAATATTATGAATCTCCGCATAAAATGCTAACATAATATTACTCTTTTCCGGGCGATTCGTCAAGTGCGGCCTATTTCAATTTTGGTCTGCTCGCCGGTTTTCGCATCCACATAGACTGTGACCTGGGAGCCGTCCTCTGCCTCGCAGGGGAAGACATAGCACAGCCGCTCACCGCCGCCCTCGGTCAGCGCGGCCATCAGCTTCGGCTCAGCGGCCTTCAGCTCGGAGGGCAGGGCCTCCGCCGCCTGCTCGGCAGTGACGGCCGGCTCGCCGAGGTCGCGCTCGGTATGGTTCAGAATATAGTTGGTGGCGTCGTAGGAACAGACCGAGCCGTCGTCGAGCGCTATGGAGATGCTCACGGCGTCCGCCGGGTACACCACCCCGTTCTCGCTGCCCGCGAAGGTGAAGGCCGCAAGGCCGCCGTCCTCAGACGAGGCGAGCAGCTCCGTGACGTTCAATCCGGCCTGCTCGAGGAAATCCTCCGCAGCCGCCTGCGCTTCCTCGGCGCTGAGTTTGGGCGAGCTCACACGGCGGGAACCGGTGACGCTGAGCACCTGCCCGCCCTGCTCGGAGACGCTTATCATGCGGAAGTCCCCCTCGTCGCCCTCGATGCTGAAGCTCCAGCAGGGTACGTTGCAGGCGGCGCGGCCCACGCTCTCCAGCTCGGACTGCGAAACTCCCAGAAAATCCGCGGCGATGGCCTTCGCCTCTTCCTCAGTGACGCTCTCCGCTCCGTCGAGCGATTTTGCCGTGACGGAGAGCGCGGAGGCTGAGTATTTGCCGTCATACTCGAGTTCGGGGAACTCGTCGAGCTCGGAGTCTATGCGGCGCAGCTCGCAGCCGACGGTGTTCTCCTCCCCATCGTCGGCGCAGGCGCCGTAGCTGTCGAGCTTGAGCGCGCCCTCGGAGAACTGGGTGCCTAGCTGGGAGGCCTGAGCCGCAAGGTCAGACACTGACTCTGATATCTCGCGCAGCTGCTCCATCGTCTCCTCGTCAGGCAGTCGCCCCTCCGCGCCCTCGCGCGACAGGTAGAGCGCCCAGTCGCCCGCGCTGTTGATATAGCCCGAGAGCTTCTCAAGCTCCGTCGTGGTATACGGCATCGCCGCGAGCGCGCTCACGGCGCCCGACGCGTTGGCCGCAGCCTTGGCGCACAGCTGCGAAAAGAGCGCGGAGTTCGTCGCATATGTGCTCTCGCGCAGCGCCTCATCCATGGAGCTCAGCGACGAGGACAGCTCGCCCATCGCCACGCTGCCGTAAGATTGGCCCGCCCGCATGGCGTCCAGACCGTTCCGGCTCTCGTTCCAGGCAAAGAGTCCCGTCACTATGAGCGCAACGCTCAGGATGGCTATGATGATATATGCAGTTGATTTTTTCATCATATTAAAAAACACCTCCTTCGGTATTTTCTCCGAAAGAGGCGTTTTCACAATATGCAATTTTTAGCCCAATTTTTCAAGACCAAGCCGCATTCTGCGTATGGTCTCCTCACGTCCCAGGATGCGGCAGAGCTCCACCGCGCCGCCGGGGGTCACGGTCTGGCCGGACACGGCGATGCGCACGGGCCACATGACCGCGGCGTTCTTCACGCCCTCGGCCTCGGCCAGGGATTTCATGGCCTCGAGGATGCTCTCGTCGTCCCAGCTTGCAAGCGCGGCGAGGCGCTCGACTGCGAGGGCCAGGAACTTCTTCGCGCTCTCAAGCGTGGACTTCGACTTCTTGTTTTCAAAGAGCTCCGGCCCATACTCGGGCAGGGCATCAAAGAAGCCGAGCTTGCCGGGGATGTCCGTCAGCACCTCGGTGCGCTGTTGCAAAAGCGCGGCAATGGCTGCGGCATCGATGGCGGGATTCTTCACGGCCTCGCGGATATAGGGCTCTGCGACAGCTGCAAAGGCCTCGCCCGACATGGCGCGGATATACTCGCTGTTGAGCCAGCGGAGCTTTTCGATGTCAAAGATGGCCGGGGACTTCGAGAGCCCGTGGATGTCGAACACCTGCTCGAGCTCCTTCAGGGAGTATATCTCCCTCTCGCCGCCGGGACTCCAGCCGAGGAGGGCGACGTAGTTCACCACGGCCTCGGTGAGATAGCCCTGAGCGATGAGGTCCTCATAGGAGGGGTCGCCGTGGCGCTTGCTCATCTTGTTGTGCGCGTCGCGCATGACGGGCGAGCAGTGGACGTACTTCGGTATCTCCCAGCCGAAGCCCTCGTAGAGAAGGTTGTACTTCGGCGCGCTGGAGAGGTACTCCGTGCCGCGCACGACGTGGGTGATGCCCATGAGGTGGTCGTCTATGACGTTTGCGAAGTTGTAGGTGGGCAGGCCGTCGCGCTTCATGAGCACCTGGTCGTCGAGGTCGGCATTCGGCGCGGTGATGTCGCCGAAGATCTCGTCGTGGAAGGTGGTCGAGCCCTCGTGCGGTATGCGCTGGCGGATGACGAAGGGCTCACCAGCGGCGGCGCGGCGGTAGGACTCCTCCTTCGACATGCTGCGGCAGGGGTCATCCTCGTGCTTGAAGCCCTCCGCAGGCTCCTCGGTCTTTTCGCAGAAGCAGCGATAGGCGTGGCCGCGCTCTATGAGGAGCTCGGCGTAATCCATATAGAGCCCGCGGCGCTCGGTCTGCACGTAGGGGCCGACGGGGCCTCCAACGTCCGGGCCCTCGTCGTGGGAAAGCCCGCACTCCTTCATCGTCTTATATATGACGTCGACAGCACCCTCAACAAGGCGCTCCTGGTCCGTATCCTCTATTCTCAGTATGAACTTGCCCCCGGCGCGGCGCGCGATGAGGTAGGTGTAAAGCGCGGTGCGCAGGTTGCCGACGTGCATGTAGCCCGTCGGGCTGGGCGCGAACCGGGTGCGGACCTCGCCCTTCGGTATACGCGCCTCCATGGCTTCAAACCAGCTTGAGTCCTTCATTTCAACAGCCTCCGTACATATTTTATCCGGAAAACCCTTTTATCTTATTTTATAGCTCCGTCTTTGTCAAGGGCAGAGGGGGAAAGCTATTGTATTGAAAAGAAAATTGTGCTAAAATACCCTCGGATATGGGCGTTCCGACGCGGAACGTAATTTTGAGAAATGGAGGAAGAGACATGATATCTGAAAGAATGATACAACTTGCCTCCGGCGGCAGCGCCATCCGCGCCATGTTCGAAGAGGGCAAGCGCCTCGCCGATCAGTTCGGAGCCGAAAACGTCTTTGACTTTTCCATAGGCAATCCCTCCTTCCCTCCCCCCGACTGCGTGAAAGACGCCATAATCGACATCATGACAAACGGCGACCCCATGAGCGTTCACGGCTACCCGGCCAATGCCGGTTTCCCTGAGGTGCGCGAGGCCGTCGCCAAGTCGCTCAACCGCCGCTTCGGCACAGATTACAACGCCGGCAACATCATCATGACCGTCGGCGCCGCCGGCGGGCTGAACGTCATCCTCCGCGTGCTCTGCAACCCCGGAGACGAGGTCATCGTCATATCCCCGTACTTCTTCGAGTACAACAACTACATCGGCAATGCGGACGCCAAGGTAGTGGTCGTCCCCGCAGCGGCCGAAGAGGGCTTCATGCCCGACCTTGACGCCATCGGCGCGGCCATTACGCCGAAGACCAAGGCCATGATACTCAATAACCCCAACAACCCCACAGGCGTCATCTACCCCGCCGACATGCTCGAAAAGCTCGGCGCACTGCTTGAGGCCAAGGGCCGCGAGTTCGGTACAGTTATATACCTCATCTCTGACGAGCCCTACCGCGAGCTGGCCTATGACGGCGCCGTGGTGCCCTGGCTGCCCAGCTGCTGCAAAAACACCATCGTCGGCTACTCATGGTCGAAGTCGCTCTCCCTCCCCGGCGAGCGCATCGGCTATCTCGTCATTCCCTCCGATATCGCCGACGGGCAGCTCATCTTCGACGCCGCCGTCGTCGCGAACCGCATGCTCGGCTTTGTCAACGCGCCCAGCCTCATGCAGCTGGCCGTCGCCCGCTGCGTGGACGCCGATACCGATATTGACGGCTACGATGTAAACCGCAAGCTGCTCTATAACGGCCTGCATGAGCTCGGCTACGAGTGCGCCTACCCCGCCGGCGCGTTCTACCTCTGGGTCAAGACGCCTCTGCCGGAAGAAGAATTCGTCGCCAAGGCCAAGAGCTACAACATTCTGCTCGTGCCCGGAGCCTCCTTCGGCGCGCCCGGCTACGTCCGGCTCGCCTACTGTGTGAGCCCCGACATGATAAAGCGCAGTCTTACCGCCTTTGAAAAGCTGGCCGTGGACTGCGGCATCAAGAAATAAGCAAGGCGCGCATTTCGCGCGTCCACACTACAAGGATCAGAGGTCTTTTCAATGGATGAAAGAAAAACCATGTTCTCGGGCATCCAGCCCTCCGGTGACCTGACGCTCGGCTCCTACATGGGCGCCATCCGGAACTGGGTGGATATGATCGACGACTACAACGCCTATTACTGCATAGTGGACATGCACGCCATAACCGTGCGCCAGGTACCTGCCGATCTGCGCCGCCGCACACTGGAGCAGCTCGCGCAGTACATCGCCTGCGGCCTTGACCCGCACAAGGTCACGCTCTTTGTGCAGAGCCATGTGCCTGCGCACGCCGAGCTCGGCTGGGTGCTCAACTGCTTCACCATGTTCGGGGAGCTCTCCCGCATGACGCAGTTCAAGGACAAGAGCGCAAAGCACGCCGATAACATCAACGGCGGTCTGTTCACCTACCCTGCCCTCATGGCGGCGGACATACTGCTCTATCAGGCGGACTTCGTCCCTGTCGGGGACGACCAGAAGCAGCACGTCGAGCTTTGCCGGGACGTGGCCATCCGTTTCAACAACATCTACGGCGACGTTTTCACCGTGCCCCAGGCCTATATCCCGCGTGTGGGCGCCCGCATCATGAGCCTCACAGACCCCACCAGCAAGATGTCCAAGTCCGACAAGGACCCCAACGGCTGCGTCCACCTCATGGAGAAGCCCGAGGACATCATGCGCAAGTTCAAGCGCGCCGTCACGGATTCCGATACCTCCGAGAACTGCGTGCGCTATGACCCCGCCGAAAAGCCGGGCGTCGCGAACCTCATGCAGATCTATTCCTGCGCTACGGGAAAGAGCTTCGACGAAATAGAAAAGGACTTCCTCGGCAAGGGCTACGGCGCTTTCAAGACCGCCGTCGGCGAGGCCGTTGTGGAGCAGCTGCGCCCCATCCGCGAGGAAGCCACGCGCATGCTCGCCGACAAGGCCTACCTCGAGAGCGTTTACCGCATGGGCGCCGAGAAGGCTGCCGCTGCCTCCGGCAAGACCCTGCGCAAGGTCTATAAAAAGCTCGGCTTCATCGCGCGCTGAGAGCGCGGGCCGCTTTATACTACACAATGTCTCCGCCGCGCCGGATGCGCATCCGGCGCGGCGGAATTCAGGAGTGTGAGCTATGTTCCTCAACACAGAGCTGTGGCTTCGCGCGCTCTTAGCCATAGCCGTCGGCTTTGCAGTCAGCTTTGCCTCAACGCCCATAGTCAAGACCTTCGCGCAGAAGGTCGGCGCCATGGACGTGCCCAAGGACGCCCGCCGCGTCCATGACCACCCCATTCCCCGCATGGGCGGTCTCGCGATCTTCCTCGGCTTCATTCTCAGCGTAGTGCTCTTTGCGGATATCACTCGCCAGGTGCGCGGCATACTGCTCGGCGCAGTCCTCATCGTCGCCTGCGGCGCGATTGACGACATCATTTCGCTCCGGGCCTGGATAAAGCTCGTCATCCAGATAATCGCCGCCATCGTAGCCGTGGCGCACGGAGTCGTCATCGAGGTACTGATGAACCCCAACATCTTCAGCGAGAACGAGGCGCTCATTCTCGGCGTGCTCGCCGTGCCCGTGACTATTCTCTGGATAGTCGGCATCACCAACTCCGTCAACCTCATCGACGGGCTGGACGGCCTCGCCGTCGGCGTCTCCACCATCTCGTCCGTGACAATGTTCGTCGTGGCACTGCTCGTGGCAGAGGGCAATGTCGCCGTGATACTCGCGGCGCTCATGGGCGCCTGCATCGGCTTCATGCCCTACAACTTCAATCCCGCCAAGATATTCATGGGCGACACCGGCGCGCTGCTGCTCGGCTATGTGCTCTCCACGGTGTCCGTCGTGGGCATGTTCAAGTTCTACGCCGTTGTCACCTTCATTGTGCCCATACTCGCGCTCTTCCTGCCGCTATTCGACACCACCTGCGCCTTCTTCCGCAGGCTGCTCCGCGGCCAGAGCCCCATGCACCCCGACCGCGGCCACCTGCACCACAGACTCATAGACATGGGCCTCTCGCAGAAGCAGGCCGTGGCTATACTCTACTCCATCTCTGCCATACTCGGCCTCTGCGCCGTCGTGCTGGCCACCAGCGGCACCGTGCGGCTCTACCTCGTCGTCATAGCCGCCGCCTCCGCCGTCGCTGTGGGCATCTTCATTCAGAGGACGCTCAAGGGCCACAAATACCACCCGCCCGTCGACCCCACCACCTGTGAACCACTGGAGGACAAGGATGGCAAAGCTTAAAGTAATGTCCGTCTTCGGCACGAGGCCGGAGGCTATAAAGATGGCCCCGCTGGTCCTCGAGCTCCAGCGCAGGAGTGAGCTCGAGAGCGTCGTCTGCGTCACCGCCCAGCACCGCGAGATGCTCGATTCCGTGCTTGGCGAGTTCGGCATCAAGCCGGAGTACGACCTAAACATCATGAAAAGCGGCCAGACCCTGGCGGACATAACCTCCCGCGTGCTGGAGGGCCTCGGCCCGGTGTACGAGCAGGAGAAGCCGGGGCTCGTCCTCGTTCACGGGGACACGACCACGACCTTTGCCGCCGCGCTCGCGGCCTTCTACGCGCGCATACCCGTCGGCCACGTCGAGGCTGGCCTGCGCACTTACGACCGCTGGAGCCCCTGGCCCGAGGAGATGAACCGCCGCCTCACCGGGCAGATCTCCTCCTTCCACTTCGCCCCCACGAAACGCAACGCCGAGAATCTCCGGCGTGAAAACATTGAGGGGAGCATCTGGATAACCGGCAACACGGTCATAGACGCATTGCGCTACACCGCCTCCGGCGAGGGCTTCTCCAGACCGGAGCTTTCTGAGATTGATTATGTAAACCACCGCGTCGTGACCCTCACCTGTCACCGCCGCGAGAATTACGGAAAGCCTATGCGGAATATCTTCGAGGCCGTGAGGAACACGGCGCTGCGCTTTCCGGACGTCATATTCGTCTATCCCGTCCACCTTAGTCCCGTCGTACGCGAGGCTGCGGGCGAGCTGCTCTCGGGCGTACCCAATATCAAGCTCATTGAGCCGCTGGACGCCGTGGACATGCACAGGCTCATGGCCAAAAGCTACATGGTGATGACCGACTCCGGCGGGCTCCAGGAGGAGGCCCCGGCGCTGGGCAAGCCCGTGTTGGTGCTCCGGCGCGAGACGGAGCGGCCCGAGGCCGTTGACGCGGGTACTGTGGCGCTCGCAGGCACTGAGCGTGAGAACATTGAAAAACTGACGGCGGAGCTGCTCACAGACAAGGCCGCCTACGACAGAATGGCCCACGCCGTTAATCCTTATGGCGACGGCAGGGCCTGTCCCAGGATAGCGGACGCGATATGCTACGCCTTCGGTCTGTCCGAGCGTAGGCCAGAGGAGTTTGAACCGCAATGAGCAAGAGGTCCAGGTTCATCATAATATTGCTCATCGTCCTCACCCTGGTGGTAATACTCTATGCGCTTTTCGGCATGAAACAGGGCGTGGAGACGCCGCCGGTGGAGCTGCCCACGGCTGAGCCGACGGACAGTGCCTCCGGCACCGGCGGGGACGAGGCCAATGTCGTATCCCTGACGCCGGACACCGTGCAGGCCGTCGTCTCCATGCTCACGCGCGCGGACAGCTATTCCCGCACTGTGACGGTGGAAGATTTCTGGGATGGTGGAAGCAGCAGCACCGAGCTCAAGGTATGGGAGGACCACGGGCGCACGCTTATCCGTGTCGAGCGGGACGATTATATCCGCAACATTCTCATAAGCGAAGGCGCGCTGTACATCTGGTACGACTATTCCACCGAGGTCTTCACTTCTGATAAGGTGGACGGCACCGAGGCAGACGAGTGGCTGCGCTGCATAAGCTATGATGAGCTGCTCGAGCTGCCCTCCGCCTCCATTCTCAATGCGAGCTACGAGCTCTTCGGCGGCGAGTCGTGCATCTATGTAGAATACGTCTCCGGCGAGTTCGGCTATAAGAGCTGCGTGTATATCTCCGTCTCCACGGGCCTTCTGATGGGAGCGCGCGTCTACGACGGCGAAGACCTTGTTTACCAGATGTCCTCCTCCACTCCGGATCTCAGCACGCCGGGTGAGGAAGTGTTCGCCCTGCCCTCTCCATCGCCCTCTCCCGAGGCCGCAGGCTGATTCTCAGAGCAGGAGCATTGCGCCGAGGACTATCAGCAGCTCCTTGTCTCCGCTCTCGCGGTACATGAGATAGAGGATCAGCATGAGCAGCAGGTCCTCGGTCTCGAGGCCTCCGCGAAAGATGCCGCCCAGGGCGTCGGTGACGCCCTGGAGCAGTCCGCCTAAGGCGTCCTGGCCTCCAGGGCCGCGGCGCGGCGCGTACGGGCCGTCTCTCCTTGCGGGAGGCGGCCCGGATTCGTTTCGGCGCGGAGGGTGCTCCTCTCTGCGCGGCGGCGCCTCGCGGTGCGGCTGGGGCGGAGGCGGCCGGCGCAGTGCGCTGCGCTCCGGCACCTCCGGCTCCGGCATACGTACAAAGCGGCCGGTGTTGCCGTCATAGCGGTTATACATCGCCGTCTCCCTCCCCAAGCCCGAACTCAGCCGCCGCAATTCCCGCGAGACCGGCAAGCCGCGCGAGCTTCATGGCCTTATCCATCTTCTCGCGCCTGCGCTCGGAGAGAAAAGGCTTCATGGCCTCCAGCAGCGCGCGTTCCTCGCTTTTGACACCGTTGCGCTTCAGCAGACCCATGACCCTTTTTATGAGGCCGGGATCAATTTCCTGTTCCGAGCCTTCATGCTTCTCCGACTCCCCGCCCATGACGGACTTTGCAAGCTCGCCGATGCGCGAGAGCGCGGCGGGGTCGTTGAGTATGGCGTTCAGCTTATCCCCAAAGTCGTCCAAGGCGGGCCACCTCCTGTCACTTCATGGCTTCGTTTATCTTGCGCGCCATGCGCTTGCCCTCCTCGGTGCTCAGCACCTGGCGCAATATGCCGCTTATCGCGTTGCTGTCTCCGCTCGATACGGCCTTGGCCACTGCAGCGGCGTCCAGCATCGCGCCGAGGGCACGGCAGTCCTCGGAATCGGCCAGCTCGCGGAGTTTGTCGGCCTTGCCGCTCTTTTCGAGCTCACCGGTGATCTTTTCGATGTCCATGCCTTTCACCCCTTCTGAAGCATTATATTCAAATTTCACCGAGAGGTGCATAAACATGATCCTCGCCGTTTTTTCCGATACCCACGGCTCCACCGCCGGCATGGCTGCCGCTGCCAGGTGCGTGAACCCCGACGTCCTCGTCCACCTGGGCGACCACCTCCGCGACAGCGCTGTGCTCGAGCGCGAGTTCCCCGACATTCCGCTCCACGCCGTCCCCGGCAACTGCGACTTTGCCTCGCGCGAACCCGACACGGATACCTTCTTTGCCGGTCCCGTGCAGGTATTTGCGACGCACGGACACCGCTATTCTGTCAAGCTCGGGATGGATAGTCTTTTGAACGCCGCGCACTTTTCCGGCGCCGGCCTGGTGCTCTATGGACACACGCACATAGCACGTGTGGATTACTATGGCGGCATGACCGTAGTGAACCCCGGCAGCTCCGGCCTCGGAGCCAAGCCCACTTTCGCGCTTATCGAGGTCTCAGACGACGGCCGCATAGCCGCGCGCATTCTCAACATATACCCATAAGTCAAAAATAATGACCCCGCGCCTCAAGGGCGCGGGGTCTTTTGCTTTATTTGATCAATAGAAAGTGGCGACGGGCTGCTCGGGCGCCTCGGCCTTCTCCCAGGAGAGAGCCGTCATCACCGGGCCGCGGCGGCCGTAGGCGCGGTGGAACTTGTAATCCATCTTCGCCGTCAGAATGACCCAGGTATCATTCTCCGGCTCTGGTGCATCGCCGCAGACGCAGATGAAGGCCGAGAACTGGATGTCCGCCTCGCAGCAGGTCATGATGTGCCGGCCAGCGATGACGCTGCCCGCAGGGATGCCCTTGCGCTTGAGGCAGCGCATCTTGACGCGCACGGTCTTGCCCGCGTATTTCTTCGGCTCCTCGGACACGTCGCGGTACCAGAGCGCATAGTCGCGGTCCTCAATGTTGACAATGGGCGCATCAAGGTCGAAGGGCAGCGGGTCCTCTATGTCGTCATAGGCGACCTTTCCGTCCTCTGTCTCGTAGGCGATGTCCGCCCGGCGGGAGGCGCCGCGCACGACCTTGTGGAACTCCATCTTGTCCATCTCCGGCTTGAAGCGGTTGAACACGATGAGCTCCGCGCTCTTCATCTTGTCGTAGCAGAGCTGGCGCATGTTGGCGTTGTAGGAGAGGAAGGTGCCCGCGTCCGCGAACATGAATTCCTGCGCCACGAGCCAGTTTTCCGGCAACGCGCCGTAGAGCGAGTCGAGCATCCACATGCCGTTGTACTCCACCATGACGCGCTCCGCGCCAGCGGCCTTGAGCCAGGCCGTGAGGTTCTCCGGCGTGAGTTCGCTCTCCTCCTCGACGGCCTTGAGCTTCACGCGGTGGCCGGAGAACTCCTCGGGCTCGAACTCCTCGATGCCCTCCTCGCAGACCAGCAGCAGCGTCGGCTCGCCGTTGTTGAAGCGCTTGTCCTCAAGCGTCTCCTGTATGAACTTCGTCTTTCCGGCCTCGAGAAAGCCGGTGAAAAGGTAAACGGGTATCTGTTGCTCAGCCAAGTTTGAACAGCTCCTTGAGTCCTTCTTCGTCCAGGCCCGAACCGATGACGCAGAGCCTGCCGGTCACAGCCGGGGCGCCGCGGCGCAGCTCGCGCTCGCCGGGGACGTAATCGAAATATATCCAGTCCTCACCATCCGAGGCCACATAGCCCTTGGCGCGAACCACCTGGCCGTAGCGCAGGCTGTCGAGCCCCGCGAGCATCTCGTTTATCTCCTCCTCGGTGAACTTGCGCGCGGTCTCCGCGCCCCAGCTCACGAACACCTCGTCCGCGTCGTGGCCATGGTGATGGTGGTGATGATGCTCGTGGTCGTGGTCGTGGTCGTGGTCGTGGTCGTGCTCATGTTCGTGGTCATGATCGTGGTCATGGCCGCAGCAGCACTCCTCGTCATCGTCGTCCTCGGCGGCCTCGGCGGCCAGACGCTCGAGCTCGGCCTTTAGGCTGTCCTCGTGCTCCATGGCAGCGCGGAGAGTCTTGCCGTCCAGCTCGTCCCAGGGAGTGGTGACGATGACGGCGTCCTTATTGTGCTCGCGGAGCATCTCCACGCAGGCGGCGAGCTTGCTCTCGCTCATGCCCTTGGTGCGGGAGAGCACTATGGCCCCGGCATTCTCCACCTGGTTGCACCAGAACTCGCCGAAATTCTTCATGTACATCTTCGCGCGGGTGGCGTCCACCACAGTGGTGAAGGAGCCGGGCACGAGCTCCGGGTCACCCACGCCCTGCACGGCACGGATGACGTCGGAGAGCTTGCCGACGCCCGAGGGCTCAATGAGGATGCGGTCCGGTGCGAACTGAGTCTTGACCTTCTTGAGCGCCTCGGCAAAGTCGCCGACCAGGCTGCAGCAGATGCAGCCAGAGCTCATCTCGGTGATCTCGACCCCGGCGTCCTTCAAAAAGCCGCCGTCGACGGAGATCTCACCGAACTCGTTTTCGATGAGCACGAGCTTTTCGCCCGCATAGGCCTCAGAGATGAGCTTCTTGATGAGCGTGGTCTTGCCGGCGCCCAGAAAGCCCGAGAAAATATCAATTTTTGTCATATACTGCGCTTCCTTTTGAAATTGTAATTCAGGTCTGACAGGGTTATAATCATAACCGATTTATTTTACCACCAACAGCAAGGGGGGTCAAACCTTAAAATGAAAATATTGAGAAAAAACGCCGTATGCTTCGTCCTTATAAGCGCGTTGGCGCTCTCAGCCTGCGGCCAGGCGCCCGCGCAGACTCTGCCCAGCCCCGACTCCGAGGCCGCCGCGTCGGCAACGCCGGAGCCGACGCCTACTCCCACGCCCGAGCCCACGCCGGACCCCGTGCAGGTGAAGGCCGAGGAGCTGCTCTCCGGCATGACTCTGCGTGAGAAGCTCTGCCAGCTCATGATAGTCCGGCCCGAGACCCTCACGGGCGAGAGCCCCGTCACGGCTGCGGGCGAGACGACCCGGCTCGCGCTTGAGAGCTATCCCGTCGGCGGGCTCATATACAGCGTCGACAATCTGGTCACTCAGGAGCAGACGCGCGAGATGATAACAAACACGCAGTCCTACTCCGAGATCCCGCTCTTTATCAGCGCCGATGAGGAGGGCGGAAATGTCGGACGGCTTATGTACAAGCTGGGCACCACCTGGGTGAACGACATGTACAGCTACAAGGACATGGGCGAGGACACAGCCTACGCCAACGCCTACACGATAGGCAGCGACATGGTGAGCTGCCTTTTCAACACGGACTTCGCCCCCGTGGCCGACGTCTGGACAAACCCTGAGAACACGGTGATAGGCGACCGCGCGTACTCCGATGACTTCGCCCAGGCCTCCGAGCTCGTCGCCGCTGCCGTGCGCGGCTTCACCGACGCGGGCGTGGTCTGCTGCGTGAAGCACTTCCCCGGCCACGGCGACACCTCTACCGACACCCACGAGGGCGCGGCCGTAGTCGACAAGAGCCTTGACGAGCTGCGCGCCGGCGAGCTGCTGCCCTTTGAGTCCGGCATCGAGGCTGGCGTGGACATGGTCATGGTGGGCCACATCACGGTCACCGCCGTGGACAACGAGCCCGCGACGATATCGAAGGCCGTAATCACGGACCTTCTGCGCGAGGAGCTCGGCTGGGACGGCATCGTCATAACCGACTCCCTGGACATGGGTGCGCTGGCGGGCTACGATAACGGCGAGGTCTGCGTGAAGTTCCTCGAGGCGGGCGGCGACATACTCCTCGGCGTCCCCGACATTGAGGCAGCGCTGACCGCCCTGGAAACAGCCGTCACCGACGGCCGCCTGACGGAGCAGCGCATTGACGAGAGCGTCCAGCGCGTGCTGGAGCTGAAGATCGCGCACGGCATCATTGAGTGAGCAGGAGGTAAAACAAAGGGGGAACCCCCGGCGAGGGTTCCCCCTTAGACCCCCTCCTGCGCTTTAATAAGCACAAGGAGAGTTCCGCTCGCTGCGGCGAGCGGCCAGAGGCTTTGCCTCTGGACTCCACCACCTTTGAAAAGGTGGACTAAACTTTTATTCGCGTTGCGCGCAGTGACCGACAGTTCACTTCCGCCGGAGGCGGACGGTGCTGTGTTTTCGGGGATATGCGTTTTATTTCACGCCGAAGAGCAGCTCGCCGTAGGTCGGGAACGGCCAGGCGTCCTTGCCGGTGATGGTCTCCATGTCGTCGCAGGCGGCGCGGAGAGCGCCCATGACGGGGAGCACCTGATCGTGCAGGAAGAAGGAGTTCTCCTGCGGAGACTGTATCTGCTCCGCGCGCGTCAGCAGATCCTCAAGCTTGGCGCACAGGTTGTTCGCTGCGTCGGAGAGCTGGACCAGACTGCCCGCAGTGCCGAGCTCAAACTCGGGGCGGCAGCCGGGAAGCGCGGCCTGGAGCGCTGTGGCGGAGGCGGCAAGGCGGCTCGCAAAGGCGCTGACGGCGGGCAGTATCTCTCGCCTCGCCATAGCCAGGGCGGTCTTGCCCTCTATCATCACCAGCTTGCAGTACTCCTCCTGCCTCACCTCCAGCCTGGAGCGCAGCTCCGCATTGGAGAAGACCTTGTGCCGGGCATAGACCTCGGCGTTGGCCTCGTCCAGCAGGTGGGGCAGAGCCTCGGGCGTGGAGCGCAGATTGTGCAGTCCGCGGCGCTCGGCCTCCTCGACCCAGGCGGGGTCGTAGCCGTTGCCGTTGAAGATGATGCGCTTGTGCTCGCGCACGACACGCTTTATGAGGGCCTGGAGCGCACTCTTGAAGTCATCCGCCGCCTCAAGCTCGTCGGCAAACTGCCTGAGCTCCTCGGCGACCGCCGTGTTTATAGCAATGTTCGCGGAGGAGATGGACGCCGCCGAGCCGGGCATGCGGAACTCAAACTTGTTGCCCGTGAAGGCAAATGGCGAGGTGCGGTTGCGGTCCGTAGTGTCCTTGGGGAAGCGGGGCAGGGCGTGGACGCCGACCTTGAAGAGCTCCTTCTCCTTGACGTCGCAGGCGGTGTCGTTCTCGATGGACTCGAGTATGCCGGTGAGCTCCTCGCCGAGGAACATCGAGATTATCGCCGGGGGCGCTTCGGCCGCGCCGAGACGGTGGTCGTTGCCCGCGCTGGCGATGGAGATGCGCAGCAGGTCCTGATAGTCGTCCGCGGCCTTGATGACGGCGCAGAGGAAGAGCAGGAACTGCGCGTTCTCGCCCGGGGTCTCGCCGGAATCGAAAAGATTGATGCCCGTGTCGGTGGCAAGAGACCAGTTGTTGTGCTTGCCGGAGCCGTTGACACCCTCGAAGGGCTTTTCGCCCAGCAGGCAGACAAGCCCGTGCTTTTTGGCGGTCTTCTGCATGACGTCCATGACAAGCTGGTTGTGGTCCGCGGCGATGTTGGCCGTGTCATATACGCAGGCGAGCTCGTGCTGGGCGGGAGCGGCCTCATTGTGCTCGGTCCTGGCCGTGACGCCGACGCGCCAGAGCTCCTCGTTTATCTCGCGCATGAAGGCCGCTACGCGGGGCTTGACGGTGCCGAAATAGTGGTCGTCCATCTCCTGACCCTTGGGCGGCATTGCGCCGTAGAGGGTGCGGCCGGTGTAGATGAGGTCCTGGCGCTGCTCGTACATGTCGCGCTCGACGAGGAAATACTCCTGCTCGGCGCCGACCATGGGCAGAACCAGCGAGGCCTGGGTGCCGAAGAGCTTGAGCACGCGCAGGGCCTGACGCGAGAGCGCCTCCATGGAGCGCAGCAGCGGCGTCTTCTGGTCCAGCGCCTCGCCTCCGTAGGAGCAGAAGGCGGTGGGGATGTAGAGTACACGGTCGCGGATAAAGGCGTAGCTTGTCGGGTCCCAGGCGGTGTAGCCGCGGGCCTCGAAGGTGGCGCGCAGACCGCCGGAGGGGAAGCTCGACGCGTCCGGCTCGCCGTGGATGAGCTCCTTGCCGGAGAACTCCATCACGACTCCGCCCGCACCATCGGGCTCGAGAAAGCTGTCGTGCTTCTCGGCTGTGACGCCGGTCATGGGCTGGAACCAGTGCGTGAAATGCGTTGCGCCCTTCTCGAGCGCCCAGTCCTTCATGGCGGCGGCGACTACCTCAGCGGTATCGGGGTGCAGGCGCCTGCCGCTGCGCATGGTCCGCTGCACGGCGGCATAGGTGTCCTCGGGCAGCCGCTCGCGCATGACCGCGTCCGAAAATACCATAGTGCCGAATATTTCTTCAATGCCGGACAAAGCTCATCACCTTTTTCAATATAAAAATACACAAGCAAGATTAACGCAAATTCCCCACTACGTCAAGAACCCGCTTGACTTTGCCGAAAAATAGTACATAATATCCGCATAGCCTGAAAGTGAGGGACGAAAAATGAGAAATTATGCTGAAGAAACGTCCGCACGCGTAGAGTATATCCGCGCGTACCTCAAATCGAGCGGCGCCAGGGGCATCGTCTACGGCAACTCCGGCGGCAAGGATTCCGCCCTGGTGGGTATCCTGTGCAAAATGGCCTGCGAGAACACGGTCGGCATCATCATGCCTTGCGCCTCCAAGCGCAATTACGGCATGGACAAGGACGACGGGCTCGAGGTCGCGGAGAAGTTCGGCATCGAGACAAGGACGGTGGACCTCACGCCCGTCCGTGAGGCGGAGCTCGCCGCGCTCGATGGCGTGACTGAGCTGACGGACATGGCCATAGCCAACATCGCGCCGAGACTGCGCATGCTGACGCTCTATGCCGTGGCGCACGCCGAGGGACGCGTGGTCGCAGGCACGGGCAACGCCAGCGAGGCCTATGTGGGTTACTTCACCAAGTGGGGCGACGGGGCCTATGACCTCAACCCCATAGCCGACCTCACCGTCGGCGAGATATACGAGTTCCTGGAATACCTCGACTGCCCGCGCGTGATAATCGAAAAGGCTCCCTCCGCCGGACTTTTCGAGGGCCAGACCGATGAGGCCGAGATGGGCGTCAGCTACGCCGATATCGACAAGGTCGTGCTCGGCGGCGAGGTCGACCCCGACGTCCGCGCCAAGATAGAGCGCATGCACGCCGCCACGGAGCACAAACGCCGCATGCCCTCCTGCTATGGGGGGTGAGCGCCTTCGTGGAGCCGTTTAAAATCAACACTGAGGACGAGAAGCTCAGCACGGTGAGCCGCACGATACGGATGAAGGCATCGACCTTTGACCGCATTTGTGAGCTGAACCTGAAAACGGGCGTGTCCTTCAATAAGATCGTCAACCAGTGCATCGAGTACGCGCTGGAAAACTACACGGAGGATTGACCCGTCGCGCAAAACAATGGCCGCCGCCCTTCACGGGCGGCGGCTTTTTTTAGCTGCTGGTTCTGGTCAATTACAGACCAGTCGGTTTTCGAACGCGAAGGACGATAAATGTTTGACAAGCCCGTCATTATGTACTATAATTTTAACACATAAGGATGGGTTTGTTGTGCATTTCAATTTTATTATTTGACAAATAAAAATCAAGGGGGCTGCAAATTGAAGGATCTGAAACACCTGATCTACTTCGAGAACCTCCTGCAGGAGGCTCAGAATGAGCTGGTCACGCAGGCGGTCAACGATGGAAAGATCGCGTTGGGGTACAACTGCTACTATATCCCCGAAGTCCTGCTGAATCTTCCCGGGTGCTTTTCCTCGCGTCTGCGCGCGCCGCGCTGTTCCTCCCCGGATGTCGCCACTTACTACATGACGAACCGCAACTGTCCCTACGTCCGCTCCATACTCGAGCGCGGCATCGAGGGCGGCTACAACTACCTCAGCGCCCTGTTCGGGGCCGAGAGCTGCGCCGCCATGGAGAGAATGCAGGAGCACTTCTTCCTCATAAACCCCGTCAAGAACGACAAATTCTTCGTTACCATCATCGACCCGCCGATGAAGGGCGACAAGACCTCCCTCGACTACTACAAGGCCCAGCTCAAGCTCAAGGTCGTCGACGAGCTTGAACGCCGCTTCGGCATAGACGTCTCCGACGCCGCGATGCGCAAGGCGGTTGAGGACTTCAACGAGCTCTGCGACGTCATCACCGAGATCGGCAACTTCCGCAAACTCCCCAATCCGCCCATCACCGGTTATGAGTTCCACGTCATCCAGCTCGTGAGCCAGGTGTGTCCGCACGAGCTCATACTCCCCTACATAAAGGAGACCCTCGAGGAGATAAAGACCCGCGAGCCGGAGCCGAAGTTCCCCTTCCGCGCCAGGATAGTCATCGCGGGCTCCGAGATAGACGACCCCGATTTCACCAAGCTCGTCGAGATGTGCGGCGCCATGGTCGTGGCGGACCGCTACTGCTTCGGAAGCTTCCCGAGCCGCGAGCGCATAGACATAGCCCCGGGCGAGAGCGCCTTCGACGCCATCTGCCGCCACTACCTGCACTGGAACCAGTGCGCGCGCTTCATGTCCGGCGACAAGATCGACCAGCGCCACCTCGAGGTCAAGCGCCTCGTCGACGAGTACCACGCCGACGGCGTCGTGTACGAGAACATGAAGTTCTGCGAGTTCTGGAGCTATGAGAAGGTCCTCGGCTCCTTCGTGCTGCAAAACGAGATGGGCGTGCCCTGCTGCACCATTGAGAAGGAATACGCCCTTGGCTCCGTGGGCCAGCTCCGCACCCGCTTCCAGGCCTTCGTCGAGAGCCTGGAGATCAAAAAGATCAACGCCTGAGGAAGGGGGAGAAGAAGATGAAAAATCCGATAACCGCGGCGATAGACAAGAAACTTCAAAAGTTCGACCCCAAATGGCAGGCGGAGCACGGCACCGGCGGTCTGCGCAGCCGTTTCTACGACAAGACCGGCATAGCCAAGTACCGCGAGTGGCGCGGCGTGCACGACACCATGGTCGACTACCTCGCCTGGCTCAACAACCTCAAGAGCATGGGCCTCATGGTCGCGAGCGCCCCGCTGCCGGTGCTCAAGGGAATGTGGGAGTACCGTTGGATGGGCTCCTACCTCGGCACCTTCTGCTTCATCGACAGGCTCTTTGAGGGCTTCCGCGGCCCCGAGTTGAAGATCGCTCACCTCAACATGCACGCCATAGTGCAGAGCCTGACCAAGAAGATCGCCCTGGTCCTCTCCAATGACCGCAGGCTCGGCGGCGGCCCGCTGACCGACAGGATGGTCCCGATGGACGAGGTCATGCCGCCCCTCTTCATGGCCGGCTTCCCGAACCTCATCCCCATCCCGCTGCAGACCCTGCCCGAGTTCATCATCTGCGACATAGACCAGCATCTGCAGCCGCACTACATAGACGTCGCCGAGAGCTTCGGCCTCGCGGCGGACGTATGCTCCCGCTGCTCGGCTGAGACGGGCGTCACCTTCGAGGACGACTTCCCGCTCATCGGCAAGGCCATGCTCACGACGAACATGCCCTGCAACGCCAGCGAGGCCACGAGTATGTTCCAGCGCCGCCGCATAGGCCTGCCCGACTTCCCCATCACCATGGCCATGATCCACAACGAGCCGGGCGCTCACCCGTACAGCACCCAGGTGCTCAAGGATGCCATCGCCTTCATCGAGAAGGAATACGGCGAGCGCTACGACTGGGCCGCCCTCTTCGAGCGCGCCAAGCAGATGAACGAGCAGAACACCATAGAGCTGGAGAAGTGGGACATCTTCAAGACCCCGTACTCCGCCCTCTGCGGCATTGCCGAGAGTCTGTATCGGTTATATTCCTGGGCTTCCGTCAACGGCCAGGAGGACCAGTTCACTAAAAACGACCGCAAGGTGCTGAAGCTCATGCTGGAGGCCTACGAACGGAAGCATGAGCCTTTCGGCGGCACTACCCGCCACCGGGCATTCCTGTGGGGGCCCTCCGCGGTGTATTACACCGATTTCCCCACCTGGGTCCAGAACTGCTGGGGCATCAATATCGTGCTGAATATGGACTCCACCATGGGCCACAACATGATCTCCACCACCGACCCGGAGCAGGCCATTCAGGACCTGGCCATCTTCTCCGAAAAGGGCGTCATGCGCCACCATGCCGTGGGCGGCTGGGACAACGTCAACGCTGTGTGGGAGTGGGCCAGCAAGTTCAACTGCGACATGGTCATCTTCAATGACAATGTGGCCTGTAAGGGCATGAACGGCGTCCACGCTCTCATGGAGGAGCAGGCCCGTGACCTGGGCTTCCACTTCATATTCCTGGAGCACGACCTGGAGGACTGCCGTACCATCTCCCGGCGGGATATGCGGAACACCGTCAACAAATACATGACCGTCGTACTGAATGAGGCACCGCTG
>URDK01000014.1 GCA_900546485.1 uncultured Eubacteriales bacterium | reverse complement strand
ATCTACTCCCTCGACGCCGCAACGCTCACAAACCTCAGCTGGACCCTTGAGGACGAGACCGTGAGCTTTGACTACAACGGCGAGGACTGGACATATTCCGAGGGCACCAGCTTCCCTCTCGACCCGACGCGCCTGAACACCATGCTCTCAACGCTCGAGGAAGTCTCAGCCTCCCGGACCATCGAAAACGCGGAAGACCTTGAGCAATACGGCCTTGACGAGCCGGTATGCACCATAACCGTCACTACCGACACCGAGACCGTGATAAGCATCGGCGACGAGACCAGCCTGGACGGTCTGCGCTACGTCTCCCTCGGTGACGACAACGTCTACCTCGTGGATTCAGGTATTTACAGCAACTTCAGCTATGGTCTTTATGACCTTGTGTCCAAGGAATCCATACCGGACATGTCCGACCTCGTGAGCTTTACCGTTGAGCGCTCCTCCGGCACGCTGAGCATAGACTACCTTGAGGACAGCGGCCTTGCGTATAGCGACCGCTACACCTACTTTGCGGTCGACGACGGCGAGTACACCGCGCTCGACAACACTCTCGCGGGCGATTTCGTATCCCAGATAAGCGGTCTCACTTGGGGCGACTGCGTAGATTACAAGGCGGAGGCAAAAACGCTCCTGGATTACGGCCTGGACTCCCCCGCCGTCACCGTCACGGTGAACTACATTGAGACCACCCAGGTCGAGACCAATGAGACGGACGAGGATGGCGAGCCGATTTACGAGACGCGCGAGGAGGAAAAGAGCTTCGTGCTCGAGATAGGCGACTACGCCGAAGACGGCTGCTACGCTCGCATCGCGGGCTCGGACATGGTCTATCTCATAGACGCTTCCATCTGCGACAGCCTGCTCTACACCGAGGTCTCCGAGCTGCTGCCTGACGACGTGATACTGCTCGACTGGGACCTCACCGAGGGCTTTGACATCACGCTCGACGGCGTCACCTATTCCGTCACTATGGCTCTGGAGGAAAGCACCGACGACGAGGGCTCCACGACCTATGACTACGTATTCACCCTTGACGGCGAGGACGTGGACTTCAGCGACGTGCTAAGCTCCCTCGAGGCGCTCGAGTCCGAGGGCAGCGCCGAGGGCGTCACGCCCGAGCTGGGCGAGGAGATCAGCTTCGTATTCCACCGAAGCACCGACACATTTACAGAGGTTACGCTGACAATATATAAGTACGACAGCTCAAAATGCATAGCCTCCCTCTCCGAGGGCCAGCCGCAGTTCGTCTCCCGCGACGCCGTGGTGGACATTGTGGAAGCCGTTACCGCGCTGGTACTCCCATCCGAATAAAACCCCAGGCAAAAGGAAAAGCCGCCCCATTTTGGGGCGGCTTTTCTGATGTTATGCTTACGCCTCGATGTAGCGCATGAAGATGGCCGCAGCCTGAGCGCGGGTCGCGGTGGCGGTCGGAGTGACCGCGCCGTTCTCGTCGCCCTCGATGAGGCCGATGTTCATAGCCCAGACCATCGCGTCGGAAGCCCAGGCGCTCACGCTCTCAGCATCCGGAGCGGTGATGCTGCCGCTCACGCTCGGCTCACCGGCCAGACGGTAGAGCATCGTCACGAGCTCCTGACGGGTGATGGCAGCGCTCGGGTTCTCGCCGTCAGAGATGCCCTTAGCGACGACCCACTCCTGGGCCTTCGCGTACCAGCTGCTGCCGCCGGTGGTGTCCACGCCCTCGGCGCGGGCAATGATGGTCCAGACCATCGCACGGGTCAGGGTGGCGTTAGGCGCGAACTCGTGGGTGTCCACGCCGTCCATCAGGCCCTTGTCCCAGACATAGTACACCGCGTCGTAGTACCAGTCGCGGATGTTCACGTCATAGAACGGGAAGTCGGGAACCTCAGGCTCCTCCGGGTCCTCGGGGTCAACGTCGGGCAGGTTGCCCCACACCGCCGTGAAGGTCATGTCGGAGTTGACGGTGACAGTCTCGCCCGCCTTGTAGGTAACATTGTCGCAGCGCCAGCCGAGGAAGATGTAACCGCTGTTCTTCGGCGCGTCGGGGAGATCAATGACCATTCCCTCGGAGAAGCTGAGCTCAATCTTTTCGCCGCCGTTTGCAGGGTCGATGACCACAGTGTAGGTCTCGGCACCGGCGGGGGCATCGACGTCCTTGATCACCGCACCGGGCTTGGCAGCGTCAAGAGCCTCTTCCAGGGTGGGGTAATAAGTATATACGCCGTCATTGTTGAGCTCATAGTTGAGGTCGTTGGAAACATACTTGGCAACGGAGGAAGTAAACGTACCGCCGCTGATAGTTATGCTGTCATTTTCTCCAAAATTATTCTCAGAAATTCTGCTGATGTTGCCGCCGTTGATTTTGCCGGTAATATTGCCCGTTGACGTGTCTACTTTATCAAAACGTATTCCAAAGATGCCGTCGGTCAGTTCGCCTGAATTAACAACGAGCTCTGCATCTCCCGAATTATTACCAACATTTATAGAACCGTAGACATTACCCTCAGTCGTCAAGCCATTAACGGTGACATCAGAACCATTGACGACCACACCATACCAGCGGTTGTTCTTAACGGTCACGTTTTCGCCTATGATTGCAGTAGAGTCATAAACATTGATGCCGTTTTTGGTAATACCGGCGCCATCAATGGTAATATTCTTGATGGTGACATTGGAGTTGGTCTGTATATTGACTGCGTGTGCATCCTTGTTGCTGCCCTCAGCAATGGTAAGGGTGTGGCTGCCGCCGTCGATGATTATGTCCTTGCTGGTAATATCCAGCACGCCCTGATTCTTGCTCGTCTTCGAGCCGTCCAGAATCGCATCGTCGAGCAGCACGATGGTATCACCATTCTGCGCTTCGGCAACAGCATAGTCGAGGCCGCGGTAATACACGTCATTGGTCTCATTGTACACAGCGTTGACACCGAGGTCATTGGCCGGGGCATAGTCGTTAGACACAGCGCCATTTACAGTGACCCAATCAGAAGGGACAATTATTGTGCTGTTGCTGTCCTTTTCAGACCAAACCTTGTACTCTTCTCCCAGGTCACCGCTGTTAAGGGTGAAAGAAGCCTGAGTGCTTGCACTGCCCTTATCAACATTTACAGCGCCCCAGACGTTGCCGCTGGTCACAAGAGCAGTAGCCTCAACAATAGAGCCATTCACCTGCACGGCCGCATTGCCGCAGTTTTTAATGGTGACATTATTAATTACGACATTGCCTTCGCAGGCAAACGCATGAACGCCGGACTTGGTGTTGGCGTTGCCAATAACGGTAAGATTCTCAATGGTCGTGGTCGAGCCGGAAGTGGTGCCGGATACGCCGACAACGTGATACTGGTTGGTGCTTGTCCAATTCTCGGCAATTATCTTGTAATTACCGCCATCAAGCGTGACGCCTTCAGGAACCTTTATTGCAGCGTCGCCATAGCTGGACAAGTCAGCATCGGACACAATAACGTCAGACGTCATCGTGACGACCTTATCCCCCGACAAAGCAGCCTCATCCAGAGCCTTCTGAAGCTCCGCTGCGGTCATTTCCCCCTCCGCAAAGGCGCCGACGGTGAACAGAGTCATTACCATCAGCACAGCCAACGCGAGGGACAGAATGGACTTTTTCATTCGCTTCTCCTCCACATATTATTTTTCCAGGATTTACAGATAATATCATAGGCAGATACAATCTGCCTATGGAAAGCAAGGGGTACCCCTTGCACATTCTGTCTTATAATAGCACTATATGTTGTTTATTTCAAGCTTCTTTTTAAGGCATATTGCTGTCTTTTTGTAAATTATTGTGAATCTACGTTTTAAGCGGCTCATGCCCTTCGCTTGACTTATTTTCCTTGCCTTGCTAGAATTGAGCATACTATTATAAAAGGAGGCGCCGCTGTGAGTCAGTCGGAAGCCGCTGTTCAATACGCCCAGGCCCTCAAGGCCGGGCAGAAAACCTACCGTGAATGCGTCCTCTCCGGACGATATCCATACCTTCAAATTCTTGACGAGATACTGGACGACTCTATGGTCGCAGGCGTCGTTGACCTCGGCGTCATAAACATCCCCGCCGACCAGATCGTCGGCACCAAGGGTGAGGGCCGCCGTACCGCTTTTGCCGCCGATTTTATGCCCCTGCTAGGGCCCGACTCCGAGTTTGCCCACAAATGGATAGAGCTCTGCGCCGCTCACCTCAGCGACGAGGGCATTCGCGACCCAATACGCTGCTATGAGTACATGGGCCGTTTTTACGTCCAGGAGGGCAACAAGCGCGTCAGCGTACTCAAGAGCTTTGGCTCCCCCTCCGTTCCCGGCTACGTCACCCGCGTCATCCCCGTTTACTCAGATGATGAGGCCGTAGCCATCTACTACGAGTTTCTGGATTTCTACCGTCTGAGCGGCATTTATCAGGTGTATTTCAGCCGTCGCGGCGGCTTTGCCAAGCTCCAGGCCGAGCTCGGCTATGACCCCGACCATGTCTGGACTGAGGATGAGCGCCGCCGCTTTCAGTCAGCTTTCCATTTCTTCAAGGAGGCCTTTTTGAAGCTGGGCGGCAAAAAGCTCGGCATAACTCCCGCCGATGCCCTGCTCGTCTGGCTTGACTATTATCCAATCGGCTCGATCAAGGAGCTTTCTGTCCCGGAGATAAGCAAAACTCTCTCCACCATCTGGTCCGACCTCAAGGCCAAAACCCAGGCTGAGCCCATTGAGGTCAGCATTGACGACTCCGACGAGGCCCCTTCCAAGGGCATACTCAACCGCATCTTCGGCTCGGTCTTTCTGCCGAACCATCTCAACGTGGCCTTCATAAACCGTCCAGACCCCGTTCACAGCAACTGGATAGCCGGACACGACCTCGGCCGCCGCACCATGGAGAAAGCGATGAGCCGGGAGGTCACGACGCGCGTTTACAATCTTGAGCCGGGCTGCGACGTAGACGCCGTCATGGAGCAGGCCGCAGAGGACGGCGCGCAGGTCATTTTCGCCACCACCGCTCCGCTCATGTCCGCCTGCCGCAAGCTCGCCGCAAAGCACCCCGAGGTCAAGGTGCTCAACTGCTCCGTCGCCATGCCCTACCCCGGCGTGCGCACCTATTACAGCCGCATCTACGAGGGCAAATTCATAACCGGAGCCATAGCCGGTGCGATGACAAAAAGCGACAACATCGGCTACATCGCAAGCAACCCCATCTTCGGCGTGCCGGCCGGTATCAACGCCTTCGCCCTCGGCGCAAGGCTCACGAATCCCCGCGCGCGGATAAGCCTCGCATGGTCCTGCGTCAGCGAGGACCCCATCACCGAACTGCTCGAGCGCGGTGTCGATCTCATCTCCAACCGCGACATTCCCACGCCCAATCAGCCCCAGGGCAGCTGGGGCCTCTGCGCCGTAGAGCCAGGCCGAGTACTGCGTCCCCTCGCCTCCCCTTACTGGGACTGGGGCAACTTCTATATCCGGCTCGTCTCCTCCATCCTCCACGGCGGCTGGGAGGAGCTCGACTACAAGAACAGCGGCAAGGCCGTCAACTACTGGTGGGGCATGCGCAGCGGCACCGTCGGCCTCAAGCTCGCCGATGACCTGCCCGACGGCGTTCGCAGCCTTGCTAATATACTCTGTCAGGGCATCATCGACGGCACCTTCACCGTATTTCACCGCAAGTACCGCTCGCAGGACGGCTCGATCGAGAGCGACGGCAACCGCTGGCTCAGTCCCGAAGACGTGCTGCACATGGACTGGCTATGCGACTGCGTGGACGGGCGCATCCCGGCCTACGATGAGCTGCTGCCCATGTCGCGCTCAATAGTACGGCTCCAGGGCGTCTACCGCGACGAGCTGCCGCCTGAAAAGGAGGAGGTCAAGCTGTGAAGCTGCTGCTGCTCTCCGACAAGGAGAGTCCCTACCTCTGGGACTTCTATCAGCCGGGACGGCTGAGCGATTATGATCTCATGCTCTCCTGCGGCGACCTGTCTGCAAAGTACCTGACCTTCCTCGTGACCATGGGCCGAGCGCGGCTGCTCTACGTCCACGGCAACCACGACACTGGCTACGCCAAGGCCCCGCCCGAGGGTTGCGAGTGCATAGAGGACAAGCTGGTCGTGGTCAACGGCCTGCGCATACTAGGTCTCGGCGGGAGCGTAATGTACAGCGGCGGTCCAAACCAGTACACGGAGCGTCAAATGCGCTGGCGCCTGTTCAAAGCCGAGCTGGCTGTGCGCCGGGCCGGGGGCGTGGACATACTGCTCACGCACGCGCCCCCGCGCGGCTACGGCGACGCCGAGGACTACGCCCACCGCGGCTTCGAGGCCTTCTTCCCCTTCCTCGACCGCTTCAAACCCAAATACCTCGTCCACGGCCACGTACACATGAACTACGGCCGCGACATCCCCCGCAGCGTCCGCCGCGGTGAGACCACCATCATAAACGCTTGGGAAAGATATGTTTTAGACGTGTAGATACAGAGAAAGCGGCCTTTCGGCCGCTTTTTTTGCTATGCTCTTTCCTAATTTTGCGACCCCGGGCAAATTTCTGCGACTTGACTTATAGATACACCTGAGACGCGGAGGTATGATATGGATGACCGCATGATAATCGACCTTTACTGGGCGCGGTCCGAGGACGCCATCTCGGAGACCGACAAAAAATACGGCCGCTTCTGCTACGGCCTCTCTTTCAACATACTCGGCGACAGCCTGGACGCCGAGGAGTGCGTCAGCGACACCTATATGGCCGCGTGGGACGCAATGCCCCCGCACAGGCCGGGGCTGCTCAAGGCTTTTCTCGGGAAATTGTCCCGGCGCATAGCGATAAGCCGCTGGAGAGGAAAAAACGCCGCGAAGCGCAAGGGCATGACGGAGCTCGTACTCGACGAGCTCTCCGACTGCGTGCCCGGCGGCTGCTCCCCCGCGGAAGAGCTGGAGCTAAAGGAGCTTGCCGCCGTCATCGACGGCTTTCTCCGCTCGCTGCCGGAGGCCGAGCGGCTGGTTTTTATCCGCCGCTACTGGTATCTCGACCCCATAAAGGACATCTGCGCGCGCTACGGCTACTCTCAGAGCAAGGTGAAGACCATGCTGTACCGAATGCGCGCTGCGCTCAAGTTCAGGCTGAGCGAGGAGGGCTACATCCATGAGCAATGAGCTGCTGTTGGACGCCATAGGCGAAATTGGCGACAACCTAATACTCAGCGCCGCGGCGACGGGCCGGGCGCGCAGAAAAGCCCGGCGCTGGCTCGGCCGCCTTGCCGCCGCGATGCTGGCCGTGCTGGCCGTCATAGTCTTTCTCCGCACGCCGCCGGGCCGGGCTTTTGCAGACTATGTGTACGAAAACCTGATACAAAAGCTCTTCCCCACCCTCACGCAGCCCGTTACCGTAGAGGGAATGACAAGCTCCGTCACCGCAAAGCCCTACGGTCAGCTCTCCGGCGGGAGCAAGCTGGCGAACTTCGTCATCTACATCGACGAGGACTACAAGGTCGTGGAGGACGAAAACTATTATCGCGCGGAATTTGAATACTCCTCGGACAGCGAATACTACGCCTCCCTGCCCGAGACATATCTGGAGATAGTCCAGGTCCCGGACACAAGCGCCGCGCAGCTCGCAGAGGAGATTGCCGCCTCTGAGGACCTGACGCTCGTATACCGCAGCGAGCCCACGGATGACTTTCCGTACATCGTTCTCGACTATCAGGAGGCGCAGCAGCCGGACAGCCGCATAGTCACATATTATCTCCGCAACAACGGCAGGGGCGGGACGTTCAGGATAACCGTCCAGACCTTCCTTGAAGCTGCCGAAGGCCACGGTGTGCGTCTGGCGCAGGCTGTGGCCGGGCTTCAGATACTGGACTGACATTGAGTCAGGCGCGTCAGAGCATGCAGTCAATCTCCGGATAGTTCTCCAGCTCGCGGCGGAGGCAGTCGAGGAAGCGGAAAGCTGGTTCCCGCTGGGAGGCGGGGCCCAGAAGGTAGTAAATTATGCGCGCCGGCGGGCCGTCGTGGAGGCGGTTGAACACCACGTCCTGCGTTCTGGCGATGGAACGTGCGGCGGACAGGGGCATCACAGCCCAGCTGTCGCCCCAGGAGAAGAAGTCTTCCAGCAGACTCATCTGGTCCAGCGTCGCCCTCGGGCGTATGGACGGGTTGAACCAGAAGTCGTGCCAGAGGTCGTACTCCGGATTCCAGAGCAGACGTATCTCCAACCGCGGGTCCAGCTCCGAGGGGTGCAGCTCCTCCGCGTAGCCCGCCTGCTTGGGCGTCAGCAGCACCATCGGCTCACGGAAGGCCGGGACCGTCTCGATGCCCTTCAGGTACATGTCGTCCGATATCAGCGCGAGGTCGGCCTCGCCGCGGTCCATGCAGCGGTAGGCCTCAAGCGAGTGCTGGTAGTTGAAGCAGATGGTGCAGTCGGCGTTCTGCTGCAAAAAGCTCTTGAACACCGGCGGCAGAAGATAGGTGCTCACGCTGCCCACGGAGGTCAATCTCAGCTGCGTCTTCTGCTCCCCTGCGGCCAGCTCCCGCGTCTCGTGCCAGAGCTCGCGCCACTTGCGCGCCGTCGCGATGAAGCGCTCGCCCTGCTCCGTCAGCTCAATGTGCCGACGGCCCTTGCTTCGGCGCACCAGCGGACAGCCCAGCTCCCGCTCAAGCTCGCGTATGTGGCGGCTCACCGCCGGCTGCGTTATGAACATCGCCTCGGCCGCCGCCGATATGCTCCCCCAACGCACCACGGCCAGGAATATCTCCACGTCCTGCTCGGTCATGGCGTTTCCCTCCCTATTAATATAACTTTTTGTTATATTATAAGGACGAAATAAGCATTTTTCAAGCCGCGCCTTTTCTGCTACACTTGAGAAAAGCTCGCGGGAGGTGGGAACATGGCCAAGGCAAGGGTGCTGACCGAGGGGCCGGTGCGCGGCTCGCTCGTATATCTCGCGCTGCCTCTGCTCATCGGGAACATCCTCCAGCAGCTCTACAACACAGCGGACGCGGTAATAATCGGACGCTGGGTGAACTCCGCCGCCTTCGGCGCCGTGGGCGTGGCGGGCACAGTCATGAACCTCTTCATCTTCGTGCTCAGCGGGGCATGCAGCGGGATAACGGTGCTCTTTTCCCAGGCCTACGGCGCGGGAGACCTCGGCACCTTCCGGCGCGAGCTGTATCAGTCCACGCTCTTCGGCGCGCTCTTCACCCTAGCGCTCAGCGCGCTGGCAACAGCGCTGCTCCAGCCTCTGCTGCTGGTCATCCGGACCCCGGCGGAGCTCCTGGGCTATGCGACGGAGTACCTGCGCATCATCTTTGCGGGCTTTCTGGCGACCTACGCCTATAACCTCTGCGCCTCGGCACTGCGCTCGGCTGGTGACACGGCGGCCTCGCTCTGCTTCCTCGCGGTGTCCATAGCCGCCAACGTGGGCCTCGACCTGCTGTTTGTGGCGGTGTTCGGCATGGGCATAGGCGGCGCGGCCTGGGCGACGGTACTCGCCCAGCTGCTCTCGGCGGCGGCGAGCCTTGTATATCTCCGACTGCGGCATCCGCTGCTGCTCTTCAAGCGCGCGGACATGGTCATAGACCGCGCGCTGCTCTCGCGGACGGTGCGCTTTGGAGCCGTGGCGGCGCTGCATCAGTCGAGCGTCTACATCGGAAAGCTGCTGGTGCAGGGCGCCGTCAACACGCTGGGCTCGGAGGCGATAAACGCCTACACAGCGGCAACGCGCATCGAGGGCTTTGCGAACTCCTTCGGCGACAGCGGTGCCGCAGCGGAGGCGGTGTTCATCGGCCAGAACGTCGGCGGAAACCGGCCCGACCGGGTGCGCCGTGGCTTCTTCACCGGGCTGCGGCTGATGGTGGGACTGGGGCTGGCCATGGCTGCCGTCATGTTCATCTGGGCCGAGCCGCTATCGGGCCTGGTGCTGCCTGACTTCAACTCGGCTGAGCTGGCAGAGAGCGTGCGGTATCTCAGGCTCGTGTCGCTCTTTTACGTCCTCTGCTTCATCGGCAGCCTGTTCGTGGGCTATTTCGAGGGCATCGGCCGGATCAGTATCCCCACCATCGGCTCGGCGGCGCACCTCTCGCTGAGGGTCGTGCTCGCCTGGCTGCTGGTCGGACGCATGGGCCTCGCCGGAGTGGCGCTCGCCACGGGGCTGGGCTGGTGTCTGGTCGTGAGCTTCCAGCTGGGCGTATACCGGGGCATCATCTTGAAAAGGCGGCCTGCTTGATTATATAGGAACGCCGCGGCGTGAACGGTTTGTTCAGCCGCGGCGTTTTTGCGCTTATTTTTTGCCTTTTTTGGCCTCTTCGACCACCTTTTCGTAAGGTGCCACCATGTGCTGCGTCATCTGGCCCTTCATTTTCTTCTGCACAGAGGGCACAGAGATCAGCGCACCGACAAGCTTCATCTGTATGATGCGCTTCTTCTGCTTCTGCGGGAAATCGTAGACGCCGTGTTCCTTATAGAACTTGTGGTCGGCCTTCATCAGGCCCTGCATGACGTAGATGAGGTCGCGGAAGATCTTCATTCCGCCCACGCCGTAGAAGTTCGCCGGGCGGCGGAGCTTTTTCTCCATGGCCAGAGACAGGTTCTCCGCAAGGCCGCTGAGCTCTGAGGCGGTGTTGCCCTCGTCGGTCGCAACGCCGCAGAGGTAGTTGCCGCCCACCTCGGCGCGGGCCTCGACTATCATGCGGAGGTTCGGCTCGTACCGGTAGTCTCCGCTGATGATGTAGGCCATGGGCGTGCCCTCGGTTACCGTGCGGTGGCCGTTGCAGAACTGGCGGTCGTCATAGCATTTGAAGCTCGAGTGCGTGTAGTGGTCGGAGATGGTGAAGGCGTAGACGATGGCGTCCGCAGTCTGTATCTTCGTGCGCAGGAAATCGTCAAACCCGTCTGTATAGACGCATTTTCCGGTCACAGCACAGCCGAAGCAGCCCAAACAGCCGCCTCCGAAGGGGAAGTCCCTCAGATTAACCACGCGGCTCTCATAGGGCAGCGCGGCGCGGAAGTCGGCTATCATGTTCGCAAGGTTCTCGTCCTCCGATGCGCAGTTCGTGACGATGACCACGTCCTTAGCAGAGCTCTTTGCCGTCTCCGGCAGAGACGGACAGTAGACCGCGCGCTCACGCTCCGGGGCTCTGGGGCCCGGCGTGACAAAGGGGCCGTGCTCGCAGGAGAACATGAGCTGGTCAAAGAAATTGCGCGCCTCTTCCCTGCCCGATTCGGTCATTAGGTCCTCCATGTCGGCGGAGAGACCGCGTATTACGCGCATACCGAGGTCAAGGCAGTTCTCTTCTACGTATCTGTGTGCAGTGACGTCGTAAAAGTGCTTGCTGGTCGTTATCTGTGAGGCGAATTTGCCGGAGAGGTTCACGCCGTCGGCCTTGATGAGCTCAAAGAGCCTGTGGAGCTGATATGGCGCAATGAAGGTGTAGACCGGGTAGGAAAAGAGCAGCATGTCCGCTCGCTCAAGCTCCACGCGCAGGGGCGAAAGGTCCTTTTCGTAGCTCTTGATGCGCTGGCCCACGGGGACGAAGGTAAATTCGTGCTCCGGGTGCAGGGCCTGGAGATAGAGCGCCGTGTGGACGGTGGCGCTGTTTTTGCCCTTGGGGCTGGCGTTAAGGACGAGTATTTTCATGGCTTTTCCTCCAATTCTTCAAGCAGCTTCGTATACCAGCCGCGTTCAAATTCTGCGGCGGCTATGCCGTATTCAATGGTGAGGCCCTGGAAACGGAAAATCTGCTCCCAGTCGCGCCCCGGCGGCAGTGGGCCGTTCTGCGCCTCGCGAAAGCGCTCCCGGATGGCGCTCAGTATGACCGACATCCGCTCCATCTGTCGAATGTAGCCTCTTATCGCCTCAGCCCGCTCATCCGGCTCGGCAAGGCCAAGGAAAAACAGCCGCGAGAGCTCCATGTTCTTCGCCCGCTCAGCCTGCATCGGCTGCGCCACCCAGTCTGCGAAGGCGACCCGGCCCGGCTCCGTGATGGAATAGGTCTTTTTTCTGCGCCCGCCGCTGGCGCTCTCCTCAGCAGTGACATATCCCTCCCGTCCCAGCTTCGCCAGCGCCGTCTGCACGCTGCCCGCGCTGTCCGAGCAGATGAGCGAGAGATTCTGCCGTATAAATTGCCGCAGCTCATACCCCGTCATAGGCGAGAGCATGAGCAGGCCAAGTATGAGATACTCCATGCATGCCTCCTATATGTCTAATAGAGATATTATACCCCGCCCCCCGCGAAGCGTCAAGGGCGCACAAAAGCAAAGAACTGCCCCGAACAAAACTGTTCGGGGCAATGTTGGCGTTTTTCGCAACTGAGGCATATAAGCAATCACACTCTGTTCAGGTGCTTTAGTACTGCATTTGCTATATCTTCGGGTCTCAGCCCGCAGAGGTCCAGCAGTTCCTCCGGGTCCCCAGAGACAAAATACTCATCTTTCAGGCCCAGGCGGACACATGGAACGACAAGCTGAGCATCAGCTATGGTCTCCAGCACGGCACTCCCCAGGCCTCCGATAATATTGTGATCCTCAACGGTTACAATGACCTCGGAATGGCTTGCAGCCTCAGCTACGGTCTCCGCGTCGAACGGCTTGAGGCACGGGGTCTCGATCACGCGGCAGGATATTCCCTGAGCTTCAAGTATGTCCGCAGCCATGAGGCAACGACTGATTGACTGACCGTAGCCAATTATCGTTACGACACCGTTCGGGCGAAGCACGTTTGCCTTGCCTATGGTGAATCTATAATCATCATCAAATACCTTTGGGGACGCTGTCCTTCCAAGTCTGAGATATACCGGGCCTTCGTATTCGGCGATTGCCCGGGTTATCACTTTGGTGGAAGCCGCATCTGCTGCGCACACTACCGTCATATTGGGTATGCTTCGCATAATGCCGATGTCCTCAGTTCCCTGGTGCGTAACTCCCTCAATGCCACCGCTGAGTCCACCGAGCCCGGCGATAATTTTAACATCGAGGTTGGGGTATGCTATGAAGGTCCTGATCTGCTCACATATGCGCATAGAGGCAAAGGTAGCATATGTTGCAGCAAAAACCTTTGCACCGCAGGCCGCCATGCCGGATGCCATCAGAGCCATATTTTGCTCAGCAATACCCACATTGATTGCGCGCTCAGGGAATTCGGCGTGCATTTTCGTACCGCCAACGGACTTGAGCGTATCGGCCGCCACATACATGATTCTGTCATTTTCTCTCGCCAGCTCCATGAGGGCATCACCAAAGGCGTCCCGCGTAGAGAGCTTGTCAAATTCTCTAGTCATGACAGTCCCTCCAATTCGGCCATTGCCTGCTCATATTGCTCGTCCGAAACGACGTGCTGGTGCCAGGAGTTGTTGTTCTCCATAAAGCTCACGCCCTTGCCTTTAACAGCAGAAGCCAGCACCACGCAGGGACGTTCCCTGTCAGACAGAGCATATTCCGTAGCGGACACTATTTGAGCCATGTCGTGTCCGTCTATCTCAACCGCTCTCCACCCAAAGCTCTCAAAACGTTCCTTCAAATGGCTCTGCGGCAGTATATCGCTGCATGCGCCGCAGCTTTGGAAGCCATTTATGTCCACATAAGTCACAAGGTTACCGGCCTTTGCCACAGGAGCATACATAACCGCCTCCCAGATGGTGCCTTCATTCAGCTCTCCGTCACCCAGGATGACAAATACATTGCTTTTGAGACCTCTGTGCTTGAGGTAATATGCCATGCCCAAACCAATGCCGAGGCCATTTCCGAGTGAGCCTGCCGTCATATCTACACCCGGTGTCTTGTGGTATGTAGGATGTCCCTGCAGCAGCCCATCGGGGTGCCTCAATTTCGAAAATTCTGCCTTACTGAAGAAACCTTTCTCTGCCAAGGCTGCGTACTGCACTGGGCAGGCATGCCCTTTTGAGAGTATGAACCTGTCACGGTCTTCCTTGTTAGGTTCTCTCGGGTCTACATTCATGAAGCCGAAATAAAGTGCTGCAACTATGTCGGCACAAGACATGGCTGGACCAGGATGAGCTGCACGCCCACAGGCGTGGGACATCTCAACAACATCCTTTCTCAGCTGTAATGCAGCAGCATTTAGCGCTTCCAAATCCATAATAAAGTATCACCTTTCTTCCCCTGAGGGGAGCTGACGCGGAGCCTGCGGGCCAGCAGGCTCCGGCGCATTGCCACATGATATTGTTGTGTTTCTTATCCGTATATCAGGTCGGGAAGGAAAGTTGCCAGATCCGGGAACAAGACGAGTAGCGCTATCACAATTATTATAGTTATGAGGAACGGTACGCTTTCCTTTATCCATTCTGGCATCGATACTTTTAAGATGCCGCAAACTATATACATAGCTACACCTACCGGCGGAGTCAGGATACCCAGGCAGCATATGGTGCACATTACAAGACCAAAGAACACCGGATCCAATCCGATTGTCCTTGCAACCGGCAGCAGTATTGGGGTCAGCAAAAGCACTATTACGCCGCCATCCATGAACATACCGAGGATAAACAGCAGGAACAGTATCATAAATGTGATAAGCACGGTGCTGTCTGTCATGGAAAGCATCAGCGTCGTTAACTTCTGCGGTATTTTGTCAACAGGTATGCCGTAGCCGAACACGCCGGTCATGGAGATCATGAACATTATTCCGCCTATGTCGGATACGGATATGCGCAGGCACTCCACAAAGCTCTGCCAGTTGACCTCCTTGTAAATCAGCACACCAACCACAAGAGCATAAATGCAGGCAAACGAACCCACTTCAGAAGCGGTGAACAGGCCTATACGTATGCCTACTAGCAGAAGTATCGGGAAAAGCAGGGCCCAGAAGCTTCTTATGATCTCGTGCCATATCTCCGAGAACCGCGCCCTGCGGGCGCCCTCAGGTCTGTATCCGCGCTTTTTGGATGTGAAGTGCACTGTGATCATCAGCGCGATCATCATATAGATGCCGCACATGAGGCCACCGGTAAACAAACGTCCAACCGAAACGCTTCCTGTGGTTCCGTATACTATTAGATTGACGCCAGGCGGAATCGTTGAAGTAATGAGTGAGGTATAGCCTATTACGACGGCGGAATAACCGCGCGAATAGCCGTTTTTAATCATTGTGGGTCCGAGAATGCGCGATTCCATAGCCGCATCCGCGGTCGAAGAGCCGGATATACCGCCCATGAGAGTGGACATGACGACGCTTGTCTGCGCCATGCCGCCATACATGTGCCTCGTCAGAATAGACGCCAGGCTAAGAAGGCGGTCAGTAATGCCGCACAGATTCATCAGGTTTCCAGCAAAGATGAATAGGGGCACCGCAAGCAGGTTGACATTCTGAATCTGCGAGAGAGACAGCTGAGCCACCTGCAGAAGCGGTATTTCTGCATGCTGCAGGAAATACATGCACCCTGATATTCCTACGGCAAACGCCACCGGCATACCAAGTGCAAGCAGCAGCAGGAATACAATAAAGACAATCAGCATATGTGTGCCTCCAAACTCTTAGGAAATGGAGCTGCGGACAATCACACCAGCCCGCCGAAGTTGAACGTGGGGTTGAACATAAAAACGAACTCAAGCGGTTCGTCCCCAGTATTGCGCACGACGTGCTCTACTCCCACGGGGAACACTACCGCCGTGTCAGGAGACAGAGGCTCAGTCACGCCGCCTACAACAGCCTCGCCGCTACCCTTTGTTACGAAGATTATCTCTTCTTCCTCTGCGTGAGTATGCGGATCCATATATGTGTGCGGCTCAACGACCGTCTTTCCCATGGTAATGTGCTGGCTCTTATAAGCCTGTGCCCCTACAAACACCCTTACCGTTCTTTTGGGCAAGTCAAGAACAGTGGCCTTATCGTTCGTCACAGAATACATCTGTTCTCCTCCATTCTCTATATCTGATATCAGTTGTTTTCGTTTTCTTCCAGTGCTTCCTCAATCAGCAAGCTTTCTTCGCTGACCTTTTCTTCGCCCTTAATCACATACTTGTTGAATTGAATGCAAGTCGTGATAAGGAGCAGTACGCATCCCACAGGCATACAGAGTGCTATCCAACCATAGCTGAGCGACGGGATTGAGGACCAGGTTCTCACCCATGAGTGCTTTATGAGCAGCGTACTCTCATAGATGAAAAATACGAGGAAAGCTCCATTCAGGATATAATTTATCGCGTAAAGCACACGCCTGAACTTCGGCTTAACGCTGTCGATTATGAGTTCGACATAGACAAGCTTATTACGCCTGTATGCAGTGTCTGCACCGAGAAACACACACCATGCGAAAAGGCAGAGAGCTATCTCATTTATCATGGCAAGAGGGTGACCTGCTGCACGTGCAACGGCACCTACACACAGTATAAGCGTCGCACCCATGAGGCAAATCATAGCTAACGTTTCCTCTATTTTGCAGACAAAGTCATATGTCTTTTTTGCGGCCTTAATTCTGAACACCTCCTGAAAATGCCGGGGCAGATGATTCCACCCCGGCATAACACACGATTATTTTCCGAGGTCAGCCTTCAGGCTGTTGACTGCATCGGTGAGGCCGAGAGTCTCGTAGGCGATTTCAGCATTGGCTTTGAAAGCTTCGATGTCGAGGTCCTCATAAGGTATGACCTCCATGCCGTAATCAACCATCTCCTGCAGGTAGAAGTCGTCAAGCTCTGCCAGGCCCTCGCTGGTGCGCTCGCCGGCGGCCTCGCACTCCTCGATAATGATGTTCTGGAACTCCTCAGGAAGAGACCTGAGCCACTGGGTGGAGATAACGACGCAGTTTGCCAGATAGACGTGACGGGTCTCAGTCATGGTATTGATGACTTCGTAAATCGCATTGTTGTAAACGGCGCCGTAATTCTGCTCGCAGCCGTCGACTATCTTGGTCTGGATGCCAGAATACATCTCACCGAACTCCAGGGCGACAGGAGTAGCGCCAAGAGCTTCAACCGTGGCAACCCATATCGGGGATGTCGCAGACCTGAGCTGGACGCCCTCAAAATCGTCGGGGCAGGTGCCGCCCTTGGTGGCAAACACGTTGCGGAAACCCTGAGCAAAGTTGAAGGACAGTACGGTGATGCCAAAGTCATTTTCAAGCTTATCGGTCCAGCCCTGCACTGTCGGGCAGTCCTTGAGCGCCTCTATATCTTCGTAACCCTCAATGACATAAGGAGCGGTTATTGCAGAGAAGCCAGGAACGTAAGTGTCAAGACGACCGGGGTCGGTGTAAAAGGCTATGTTGGTTCCGGTGCGCATCTGCTCGAGCACATCCTCGTTTGTACCGATGGAGTTGTTCGCATAGACTTCAACGGTGACCTTACCATTGGTACGCTCGGCAATATTCTCCGCCATCTTCATCATTTCCTCGTGAGGCACCTCGCTCTCGGAATGAGAGTGGCCCAGGCGGAGAACGACGGGCTCAAAATCAGCATAGGGATCATCGGATGGAGCGGAACTACTATTGGGATCGGCGCTAGCCGGTGCATCTGACGGTGTGGTCTCAGTGCTTCCACACGCGGCAAATGTAAAAATCATTACTGCGGCAAGGAGCAGGGCTAAGAGCTTTTTTGCATTCATTTCATTTCCTCCTGTTAGATGTTATTTCTGGACAGTTATTTACGCCTCCCGTCTCTGAGAGGTATCGTACTTTCAGTCTTCCGGATATGTCTTTTTCCAGCTCTCCGGCACAGAAGAAGGGCTCTGGCCGTTGCCTATCTCAAGCAGGAATCCGTACTTCTCTATCGTGTCTACAAAACAAAAGCGCGATTCAAACAGGCTGGCCCCAAATATCGGCTTCATTCCCCGTTCTTCATATGACTTCAGGACATTGTCAAACTCCTCAGGCGGTACTTTCTCTTTGAAATGATGTATCGCAGTCCCGTGTTTCTTCAAAAATTCAGAGTAGAACGGAATGCCGTACAGCGGCTGAATGAGCTCCAGCTGTATGTTGCCAACAGAAGCTACTGCACAATAGAACTTAAAGTGCGGCTCGCATATTCCCTCTCTGAGAAGCGGTGACTGTAATGTCTCCTCAGAGTGAGTATAAAAATCCCAGGGACCGAGTTTGTAGTCTTCAATAAGAGTGTTCATCACTCGATATATGTCGTCGCACATTATACCTATCTGGCATATGTTACGGCCGCCGCACAGCATAGAAAGCTCGTTTCTGGTCATTGCTTTCACCCTTTCATCGCTTCCTTGAGCGAGGCCAGATTTTCGTCATAGGCCTCCTCAAACTTGTCCATCATCAGGCAGTACGGCGGGAAGGAGCGAATATCGTCCCAGGGGAACTCCTCTGCATAATAGGCCTGCCTGAAGATCTTACTGCGGTTCAGTATCTCCATATCCGCCTCAGAAACTTTGTCATGCATGGCATCCGTCAGCACCTGAGGATGCTCGTTGAAGTCTTTTACTACCTCGGGCATGATAGTCAGAGTCACCGGCAGAGACATGTCTGTGGTGAAGTTGTTGCGAACACCCTCTGCATCGCGTATACCCGCACCGTTTATCTGAATGTTCAATCCATTCTGCTTCAGCAGCTCATAACAACGTCTATATACCATGCTAACCAGCAGCTTGCAGTATTTCTCAGGTTCATCAACACCCATGGCCTCAAATTCGGGCTTTGAATAGGTCCTCAGGTGCACATCAACTATTACCAGCAGTGCAGCGGGGTCACGGTTTTCCAGTGCCTTATAGAACTCCATGTGCTGCCTTGTTGAGAAGTTGGATGTCGCGCACACACGCAGACGAGCATATTTCTTGCGTACTTTTGCTGCGGCAATTACTGCTGCCGGAGTTGCAGGAACTTTGAACGTAATGTTAGGCGTCTCAGTTCCAAGCTCTTTTTTGAATGCCTCATACCAAAAAACGATCTCGCGCTCCATGGCCTCAGCGTCGTTCCAATTCTTTGGCGAAACCTGTATGCTCGAGAAGCCATACTGACCATCTGTCGCTTCGCACACCGGCTGGGTATGTCTTGCCATCATAGCCACCGTCTTCATGGTCATGACAGAAAGCAGCTCGGTCTCATTCTTAATTTCGTATTCGTTCTTGGCTTCAGCCAGCATCTTTGCCCACTCATTGGGGAACTGCTTTCTATACGTGTTCACTTTTCCGGGATTCGATGTTGTGAAGCTTGCTCCTCTCCTTAGCGAATAGTCGATCTCATCGCACTTATCATGTCCCCAGTACACGTTCATCTTGCCTGCAAGAGTCATTCTTGACACTTCGGCGAGCTTGCATGATTTGATATCTGCTACCTCATCATTTGCCTCTGACAGAGCCTCATCCGCGTTGTGGGATTTCAAAAATGCCTCGCATTCTGAAATAAGACCGGCTTTTTCCTCTTTATCAAGCCAGCGATCAAGCTTCCATTCCGTAAGAAAAGACTGCGCATCGATGTACATGTCCTTTACCCAGGAAACAGCTTTATCTTCTTTTCCACTGCACCAAAGCTCATTAACTTCATTAAAAAAGTTGTTTCGTGCTTGAGTATATCCGCTAAGTGAGTCTGCAAACAAAACACTTTTCCGATGCAGCAACTGTTTGTTATCCATTTCATTTCCTCCAATTTTTACATATTGTATTTTGTATACAATTTATAGCAAATTAACACGCGAAAGTTTTATGTTTTCGATCACATATAACGTTTGATCTCTTCAAGGCTGGCGTCAAAGTGGGCTCTGTTGCACAGCACAGCCTTTTCTTCATCGTTGTTCAAATACGCATTATAAATTTCAGAGATCTCATGTAAAGCCACACGTGCTCTCTCTTCAGAAAACTTGGATTTCCTACGCATAATGGCTGAACTCACGCGAAGGCTCCTGGCCGTCTCTTCAAGCTTTTTATTTCCACAATTAGATATGTGAATCTCGTAGTATTTCTCATCCAGTGCAGTGAATTGCTCTTCCCTAATGCGCTTCTGTTTCAGCACTGCTTCAATAGCCTTTAATTCGCCGCGGATAGTATTTTTCAGATTATCATCAGCCAGGCGTGCGGTTTTCCTTGCTACCATTTCCTCCAGATTCATACGCACTTCCCAGGCGTCATATAGATCTTGCATACTCAGTTCAGTGACGATTACGCCGAATCGAGGACGATAAGTCAAGTACCCCTCGACTTGGAGAATGCGAAATGCCTCCCGCACAGGGGTTCTGCTGACCGACATCTGGTCACAGATTTCCTGCTCTGTGAGGCGAGTCCCAGCCTGAATAGAACCGTCCTCTATCGCCTGCCTGAGCCTTTCGGCAACCTGCTCTGCAATGGATTCCTGTTTTATACTCTCTAGCACAAAATCACCCTTGAGTTGTATGTTGTATACAATCTTTGCGCTTTTACAATACTATTTACTTTGCTCAGTGTCAACATTTTTTGGCCCAGTAGCTTTTTTCTGTCACATTTGTCGATATATTTATAACTTTTTTGTCTAATTTAACTTTTTGCCGTTTTTTCCTGATCAGTTGACATGCATGTATATTTGTGCTAGTTTACTTTCATGGAAATTTACAGAGCTAAAATAAAATACGACAAAGCATCGATTTTTCAACTGGCCAAAACAATCAGTAAAACATATCGACTTCCCCTTAGAATCATTGTATTTATCACCGGCTTTATAATGATTTTCTGTTCACTCTTTGTTTCTATGGGAAGCACAAGCAGCCTGACTTTGCTTGTGATTGGCTGCCTGCTTATTACTGGGCTAGATACTCCGGCCAGACGCAGAGCTCTATTAAGCTATAATTCTATCGGCCAACACGATATAATAGGCAAATATTCATTCTACGCCAACAAGTTTATTTTGACAGCAGGAGAGCAAATATCAGAAGCTGAATACAGCAAGATAATTCGACTTGTTGAGGATGACGAGCACCTCTATATTTTTACCGACAGGACTTCCGCCTTCATGCTAGACAAAGCATCAGTAAAGCCCCATTCATTCAAGGATCTCATGCGTTTTCTCTCCGAAAATACCGGGCTGAAATGGAGCAGCGTTTTCTCGCTATTTACTTTCAGACTAAATATCTTTAAGCGTCGCGCCAAATAAAACACTTTAAGTGCTATTAGGCAGTGCTCTGCACAGTATGTGCAGAGCACTATTTTTATGCTCGATTGATTTGATAGTTTGATAGTATGTGCCTGTCCTTTTTCGTCGGAAACGAGCTGGACGTTTTGCGCTTAAGGGGTGGTAAATTGAGAACAGATTTAGTTTTGCTCTTTTTTACCTAACACTTTGGAGGGATGATCTGTGGAAATCAAAATGACTTACTGCCCCAACGGCCACTGCTACAACGCTGCGCTGCATGACAGCTGCCCCGAATGCGCCAAGAGCGCAGGACGCACCGAAGCGGTCGGTGGAGGACACGGCGGCGACACCGGCTTCTCACAGACTGAGAAGGTCGGCGGCGGATACTCCGGCAGCTTTTCCGAGACCGTGGCAATTAATTCTCAGCGCGACGCCGATATCGACCCCTTCCAGCCCACCATGATAGGCACCGAGTCCATCGAGGGCAGGCCCGAGCCCGTTGTTGGCTGGCTGGTCTGCATCGAGGGCACCTCCCGCGGCGTCGACTACCGCCTGCACGCCGGTTACAACTACATCGGCCGCGAGATAGGCGACGTACACATTCACGGCGACATGCAGATATCCCGCAAAAACCACGCTATGATCGCCTACGACAGCAGCGAGCGCACCTATTACGTCGGTCCCTCCGCGGGCCGCAACCTCATAAAGGTCAACGGCAAGACCGTGCTCAACGCCGCTGAAATAAAGAGCGGCGACATCATCTCTATCGGCACCACAAAGCTCATGTTCGTCGCCCTTTGCGGAGAGGCGTTCGGCTGGGATGAGGGCGAGGGCGGCCATGCTTAATCAACGTCATTTGTTTGCCCCCGCCTCCGGCGAGCCGTCCGAGGTCCTGCCAGCTGAGTCGCCTGTAGCCGTGACGGAGCTCCCGGCCGCAGACGCCTCCGAAGCGCCGCAGGCCGCTCCGTCGGAATCCCCGGCCCCCACAGACGTGCCCGAAACCTCACCCGCCCCTACCCTGCCGGTCGTCTCTACTTCGGCCGCTCCCTCCGACACCGTGGAGCTAACCGAGGTCCCTGTGACCGACGTACCTGGTACCGACAGCGGGCATACCGGTTTCAGCGGCTGGGTCGTAGCCGGCGCGGCGCTGCTCGCGGCGCTTATCGTGGCGGCGATATTCCTGGCACTTGGACGGAAAAAACGTGTCGGCTCTGCCTCGGATATTAAGCTGGGCCTTGACTACGCCGTAGGCAAGGTACACGAACAGGGTGCGCGTGAAAGTCAGCAGGACTGCTTCGCTGTCTCGCCCGATCAGATGCGCGGCGAGTTCGGGCTGCTCGCGGTAGTGGCCGACGGCATGGGCGGGCTCTCCGACGGCGACAAGGTCAGCCAGGCGGCGGTGGGCGCCATGCTCGACGGCTTCAGCACGGCGCAGGGCGACGGCCAGCTCGTGCTGCTGAAGCTGCTGTGCAGGGCCAACCGCTCGGTGAACCAGCTTCTGGGCACCGAGAACCTCTCCAAAAGCGGCTCCACCCTTGCGGCGGCGCTGATTCGCGACGGCCGCTTCTACTGGCTCACCGTCGGCGACAGCCGCATCGCCCTCCTGCGCGGCGGGGCGCTCATACAACTCAACCGCGAGCACGTCTTTAAAAACGAACTGCTCCTTTCGGCGGTGAACGGCTCCGAGAGCTTTGCCTCGGCGCTCTCGCACCCGAAGGCCGCGGGGCTCACCAGCTATCTCGGCATGGGGCGTCTCAAGTATGTTGACATTCCCGCCGCACCCATCGACGTACTGCCGGGCGACAAATTCGTGCTCATGAGCGACGGGATATACAATGCGCTTGACGACACTGAGCTCGTCTCGGCACTCAGCCACCCGGCGCAGAAGGCGGCGGAGGTCGTAGGCAAGGCTGTTACGTCCAAAGGCTACAAGACCCAGGACAATTTCACCGCCATAATAATTGAAGCCGTTTCAGGCGGAAGGCAGGGCGAAGTATGATACAGACTGCAAGCTACACCGACATTGGGGGCCGCGAGCACAACGAGGACTGCGTTCGTATGTCTGAGCGCGACGGCGGGCTCTGCCTGGTCGTAGCCGACGGTCTGGGCGGCCACGGCGGCGGCTCGGACGCCTCCTGCTCGGCGGCGGAGCTTATCTGCCTGGAATGGGACGGCACGGTAAGTGAGGACCGCCTCGACGCTCTCGTGAGGGCCGCGCACAGCAAGGTGCTCGGAATGCAGACCGCCGTCTGCTCAATGAAGACCACGGTAACACTGCTGACAATAAGCGGCATGAAGGCAGCCTGGGCGCACGTGGGCGATTCGCGCATATACCACTTCCACGACGGGGAGCTGGTGCATCAGACCCGCGACCACAGCGCCTCGCAGATAGCCGTCATGCTGGGAAACATCACGGAAGAGGAAATACGCTTCCACGAGGACCGCAACCGCGTATACCGCGCGCTCGGCCAGGACGGGGAGCTGAAGGTAGACACGCACTTTGAGCCGCTGAGGCCGGGGCGGCACGCATTTCTGCTCTGCACGGACGGCTTCTGGGAGTATGTCCTCGAGCCCGAGATGGAGAGCGACCTTGCCGCGTCACATGGTCCCGACGACTGGCTGGAGCACATGCGCTCCCGGCTGGCCGCGCGCGTACCCGCGGGGAATGACAACAACACAGCGGCCGCTGTCTGGGTCGATATGGTCTGATTTAGGGGGGAAAGTGATGAAAAAGAGACTTATGAGCCTGCTGCTCGCCATACTGATGCTCACGCTGCCGCTTGCAGGCTGCGGCTCCGACGGCGGACGCATCGCGGCCGACTCGCGCTCCGGCGTTGTGCGCATACTCGCGCTGCTGCCCGACCTCACCACCGGCGAGGTCTACTACGCCACCGGCTCCGCCTTCGGCGTCGGTAAGGCCGGCGAGTCGACGGATATCTTCGTAACCAATACGCACGTCGTTCAGGACGTCTTTTACACCGAGAGCGGAAGCATTGTTGACGCTCCTGCAGTTAGTGTCTGGATACTCAAAAACGACATGGCCTGGAACCCGGTGACTGGCCTCGACACGAGCCAGGCCATCCCCTGCACGGTGCTCTATGCCTCCTCCGGCATGTACCCCGACTACGCCGTGCTGCGCGCGGGCGAGGCCCCTGAGGGGCGCGTCGCGCTCCCCCTGCTTGCGGACGACTCCGACGTCGAGGTAGGCGACAGCGTCTACGCCCTCGGCTATCCCGGCAGTTCGGATGAGACGGAGGAAGGCGCATACGGCAATTCCCTCGTTGCGGATGTGGAAGACGTCACGGTCACGAGCGGCGTTGTCTCCCGCTTCTCCGAGGGCTCGAGCATGGGCAACACCCGTCTCATACAGCACGACGCCCAGATAAACCACGGCAACTCCGGCGGCCCTCTCATCGACTCGAACGGCGCTGTCATCGGCATAAACACCTACGGCATAGGCGGCGACGCTTCCACCGGCGACGTGAACAGCTATTACTCCGTGCGGATCAGCTATGTCCGCGACAAGCTCGACGAGCTGGGCATCAGCTACGATGTCTACGGCGGCGGGAGCAGCGCGTGGGTGTTCATAGTCATCGGCCTCATCGTCGTGCTCGCGGCGGCAGCCTTCGTGCTCTGGAAGAAAGGCATCATCAAGCTCAAGCTCCCGAAGCTACCCAAATTCCCCGTCCGTAAGGGTAAGGGCAAGGCCTCGGACACAGGCATAGACGAGCTGCGCATACAGTGCGTCTCCGGAGCCTTCGCGGGCAAGCGCTTCGCGCTCTCGCCGCAGGTGCGCATGGGACGCGACCCGGCGAGGAACGACCTCGTGTTCCCCAACGGCACCCAGGGCGTCAGCGGCGTGCACTGCGTGCTCATATACGACGCCTCCGCCGGCACGCTGTACATCAAGGACCTGGGCTCCACCTACGGGACCTTTGTCAACGGCAGCCGCCGTCTCGCGCCCAGCCAGGCCATGCCGCTCAAGGTCGGCGACAAGTTCGCGCTCGGCTCCGAGCGTGAGTGCTTCATGGTCACCCGAAAAGGAGGTGCGCTGTAATGGAATTTTGCCCGCACTGCATGTATCCCACCTCAGACCCCATATGCAAGCGCTGCGGAAAACCCACGAGCTGGACACCCGGCGAGCAGCAGCTCCCTGCCGGGACGATGCTCGACGGCAGCGGTCTGCACCGCTACCTCACCGGCGCGGCCATAGGCCAGGGCGGCTTCGGCATAACCTACATAGCCGTAGAGCCTGACAGCGGCAAACGAGTGGCCGTCAAGGAGTGCTTCCCCGTCCAGTGCGCCGTGCGCGGCCCCGGCGGAGTGAAGGTCGAGCCAAAGCCCGGCATGGCCTCCCAGCTTCAGGGCGCACTTAACAGCTTTCTCGACGAGGCCCGGCTGCTCGCCAAGCAGAAGGAGCTCACATCCGTCGTGCAGGTCGAGGACTTCTTCTCCACCAACGGCACGGCTTACCTGGTGATGGAGTACTTGGACGGCGTCACGCTCAGCGACAAGATGAAGTCCGAGGGACGTCTCCCGGCCCCGCAGCTGCTCTCCATGCTCCGTCCGCTCATGGAGGATATCGGCAAGCTCCACGCTTCGGGCATCATCCACCGCGATATAAGCCCCGACAACATCATGTGGATGCCGGACAACACGCTCAAGTTGCTGGACTTTGGCTGCGCCCGCTCCATGGAGGACGGCAAATCCATGAGCGTGCTGCTCAAGCACGGCTTTGCGCCAGTTGAGCAATACCAGACCCGCGGCCAGGGACCATGGACGGACATATATTCTCTCTGCGCGACCGTGTACTACTGCATCACGGGCACGATGCCCACCTCTGCGGTGGAGCGGCTTGAGGGCGACGCCCTAGTACCGCCCTCAGCGCTGGGCGCCGAGCTCACGCCCAAGGAGGAGACAGCGCTGCTCTGGGGTCTAGCCGTGCAGCCCACGCGCAGGCCGCAGAACATAGAGCTGCTCATAGGTCAGCTCTGCCCTGAGGCGCCGAAGCGCCCCAAACGTCCCGCGAAGCCCGAGAGGCCAGCGCGTACTGAGCGCAAGGATGGCGGCACCGGAAACAAGAAACGCATCATAGGCATTGCCGCCGCGGCGCTGGTGCTGGTTATAGCGCTCATCGCGGTGTTCAGCGGCGGCGACGATAAGGCTATAGACCCTCCGGATGAGTCCCAGGCTGTCCGCACATCCGCGCCCACTCCCGATCCCGCTCCCACCTTCTCCCCAATAAGCGGCGTCTCGGACGGCATAGAATACACGAACTACGGCGACTACGTCGTGGTCACAGGTTGCGAAGGCACGGTCGAGGACATACTCACCATTCCCGAGGAAATAGACGGCCTGCCCGTGACACAGATCGGTGATGAGGCTTTTCGCGGTCAGAGCAGCTTCAGCTCGGTCATAATTCCGGGAAGCGTGGAGTCCGTAGGCAGTATGGCCTTTGCGGGATGCAGCTCGCTGCGCATGGTGTTCGCGCGGCAGAACATGGAGATAGGCGGCGGCGCCTTTGAGGGCTGCGACGAACTGCGCGCGCTCTTTAAAACCAGTGACTTTGACACCGACCTCTCCGATTGGGGATTCTCCAAAAATGTTGTGGCCTTCTCCAGCGGCATGGACACAGGTGTGGGCGCGCTCGTCATCATCTTCGTCACAGATGACGGCGTGGTATACGGTGTGACGGATGAAGACGTCGCGGTTGTGCTGGATATTCCCGCCGGGATCAGCACGGTCACGCTGGTGGATTCGATGGCGGATTTCCCCGTTGTCTGGATGCACACCGACGCCCTGGATCATGCAGATGAGGACGTTCAAGTTTATCTGGCCGACGGCATGGGCTTCCCCTATGAGATACGCAACGACGCCAACTGGTCCTTCAAGGACAGCAGCAGCCCTGCGAGCTTCTGCTTCAACTGGTACCTCAGCTGCTATCTCGCCGAGGAGACCAATGAGCGCCGCCCCGACGGCGCGGTGGAAGTAATACCCGTGCGCAAATACGTTGAGGCGGCCATACAGCGCTCGGAGGAGATCAGCTCCACCTATCAGCACGAGCGCCCGGACGGCAGCAAATTCTCTACGATATTTGAGGAATTCGGCATCGACATCAGGTACACGACGCAGTGGATAGACCACTTCCCCGTTGACGACCTTGAGGCCGAGCTCCTCGACTGCGCTGAATCCCTGGTGGAGAAATCCGAGAGCTACGACGTATATTACACCTACATGGGTGCTGCGACCTATTACGGCGGCGACGAGGTCTATTTGTGCCGTCTGGCGGGCGCCGAAGGTTGAAAATGCGGGGAGGAGCCTATATAATGTCAATCAACACTGAATTTCAGGGAGGTGAAGGCCGTGGATAAAAAATACTGCCCCTATTGCATGACACCGGTCGGCGATGACGGCGTATGCCCCAACTGCGGCCTGACCTCCGGCACATACACTCCGCTCCCCCACCACATCCCGCCCGGGACGGTGCTCATGGGCCGCTATCTCGTCGGCCGTGTGCTGGGCGAGGGCGGCTTCGGAATAACCTACATCGGCTGCGACCTCCGGCTTGAGCTAAAGGTGGCCATAAAGGAATACTTCCCCACGAACTGGGTCGCGCGGCACTCGGACGTCTCGCTCGCCGTGAGCAATTACGCCGGGGCGGCCAGCAGCTACGAAAAGGGCAAAAGCCGTTTCCTCTACGAGGCCCGGACCATGGCGAAGATGGATAAGCAGCCAGAGATAGTCAGCGTGCGCGACTTCTTTGAGCTCAACAACACCGCCTACATCGTCATGGAGTATGTGGACGGCACCACCTTCAAGGAGCTGGTAGCCCAGCGAGGCGGGCGCATCCCTGCGGGTGAGCTGCTGCACCTCATAGAGCCGCTCTTCTCGGCGCTGAGCGCCGTGCACGCCGCGGGGCTCATCCACCGCGACATCAGCCCCGACAACCTGATGCTCGAGCGCGGCAGCGTGCGTCTGCTTGACTTCGGCTGCGCGCGGGAGTCTACGCAGGGCGACGAGACCATGACCATCACGCTCAAGCACGGCTACGCACCCATTGAGCAGTACCAGCATAGGGGCCAGGGCCCATGGACGGATGTCTACGGTCTCTCCGCCACCATCTATTATTGTCTCACCGGCAAGACTCCGCCCCAGGCGCTCGACCGTCTGATGGACGACGAGATAATCATGCCCCGCCGCCTTGGCGTGGACCTCACGGAAAAGCAGGAAAAGGCGCTGCTCCGGGGCATGGGCATCAAGCAGCACCAGCGCTTCCGCTCGGTAGAGGAGCTGCACACGGCACTCTATGAGGGCGGCGAGGTACCTGTGACCGCGCCTGAACCGGTGAAGGAACCGGAACCGCTCCAGGAGCCCGAAACTGAACCCGAAATACACACCGGCCCCATTGAAAATACTGTGCGCGTCGGCTCGAAGCGACGCACCGTGCTCGGCGTCGTGCTGTCGTTCATAGCGGTTGCCGGAATATTCGGCCTCATCTTCCTGTCGCAGGGCGGTGAGGAAGAACCGGTCACATCCGGCGCGGGCAGCGTCACGCCCGGCATATCCGAGGAGTGGACCGGTCCTGGACGCGACGAGCTCTTTGCAAACGCCCAGAGCGCCGAGGACGCGGAGACCCTGGCCGCGCTGCTCGCCGATGACAGTGTGGAGGCAGTGAGCGTGAGCGGAAACTTCCATTCCTCGGGGTCCTTCACCATAAACAAGCCCCTGCTTGTGCCTGAGGGCTCCTCGGCCGTTTTCACCTGCGCTGTTGAGCTCACCGAGGGCGGTGTACTCTGGGCAAGCGGCCGTGTGGACGGCAGCGTGGTCGTCAACGGCGGTACGCTCGTCATCGACGAGGGCGGTGAGGTGTATGGCTCGCTCGTTCTGCTCAGCAGTGGCCTGGTACAGCAGGGCGGCTCCGTCAGCGAGGACATATATACGCTTCCCATTGATGAGCTCTTTGCCGGCGCCGTGACCGTCTCCAGTGAGGACGACCTGCGGGCCGCCTGTGGAAACAGCGAGATCAGCGCCATACGCATAGAGGGCGATATTGCGATATCCGAAAGCATTACGTCAAGCGTGCCGGTCCTGGTGTCCGAGGGCGCGCGCCTCGCACCCCAGGCCGACGGGCTGGAGTTCTGTGTGAACGGAGCGCCGCTCGTCAACGACGGAACGGTTGAATGCGGCCTCTGGTTCGGGGGCGAATCCCCTGTACTGCTCAACCGCGGCAAGCTGTCCCCTGCTGACGGTATCTGGATTGAAAGACTCGACAGCAGCAACAGCGTATTTATAAATCTCGGCAGCGCCGAGTTGAGTGCCTATAACGCCATGTGGTGCCGCCTCCTGAACTACGGCAGCATCACCGCCTCCGGGAGTGAGGATGAGCCCGGCACCTTGGGCTTTGACAGCGGCGACTTCTCGAATTACGGCAGCGTAAGCGTCGGCGAAAACTGCGTCCTTGTGTCCGGCGGCTTCATCGACAACCACGGTGAGCTGACGATAGGCGGCGCTTTTGAAAACTACGGCGCCGTCAGCAACGTGTTCGGAAGCATCGAGCTGCTCTCCGGCGGAATAGTGGAAAACCGCGGACTCATCGATATGTACGACAACAGTTCGCTGACCGTCAGCGAGGGCGCACAGTTGAATACAGCGGAGGGCGTGCTGCTCTACCGCAGCAACTGCAGCCAGATCAGCGGCGAGATAGACGGCCGGGTGTGGGAGGTCAGCTTTGAGCTCATCGACGATGTGCCCATGCATCCCGTCAGCACCGAAGCCGAGCTCTTTGACGCGCTGGCAGACGACAGCATACGCTCCATCGTGATAAACGGCGAGCTCACGCTCACTCAGCCGCTGACCGTTACGAAGCCTGTATACGTCATCTACGACAGCTCGATTGTCATCCCTGAGGGCGAGGCCGTTACAGTAGACGGCAGCATCTTCGTTGTCAACGGCCAACTCACCTGCGACGCGATAGACGTAGCAAACGGCGGTATGCTCGAGGTGATCGGCGAGTGGACGTCCCACGGCGACGGCGCCGCGCTCAACCTCACCGGCGGCTCCTGGGCATACTCCCGCATGTGCGCCATGTCGGTCTCCAAGCTGACGCTCAGCGAGAACTCCATGGCCGTCTACGCAAGCGTCGACGCAGCCCTTCTCCGTGACATAGAGCTCAGCAGCGGCAGTTTTCTGGTGCTGCGCGGCGAGACGCTTGCCTCAGACAGTCTGAACGCGGAGCTGAGCGATTCGACCCTTATCCAGCTCTGCAGCGCGGAACTCGGCGGCTCGTCATCCGTCGTCCTGAGCAGGACGTCCCTGTACTCGCAGAGCGGTCAGCTCCATCTGCTTGACGGCGGCTCTGTGAACATCCAGAGCGGCGCGCGATACGTCTCCTTCGGCGGCCACCTTGTCCTTGAGCCAGGCTCCACGCTCCGCAACGGCGGCAGCTTTTCCACCTTCGGTTTCAGCGATATCTATCGGACAACAGTGAACGGCAGCCTGGAAAACAGGAGCAGCATGTTCCTCACCCAGCCCATAAACATATCCGGCACCTTCACGAACAAGGGCAGGATCTATTCCACAATAGTACCGGCGGAGGGCAGCTTCTCCATATCCGACGGCGCGGTTGTCGAAGGGCTCGACAACATTGAGCCCTGGCCGGAAGGCTAACACCGGAAAATATGCAAAAAGCCCCGGAACGCGAAAAACGTTCCGGGGCTCTTCCCTTATTGTCCGGCAAAGATGTGTTCAATAACCTTTTCCATGCGCTCGCTCATGGACTCCTCCGTCGCTGTGACGGCGTAGAGAACCAGCCAGTCTGTGGCGTTGCGCGGGTCCAGCGGCGGCATGCCGCAGTCGGTGAGTATGGCGTTTATGGCAAACCAGTGGTCGTCCAGGCGCTCACGCGGGCTGAGATAATCCTCGTCCGTCTCGCGGTACTCGCCGTCCACCACGTTTTCAGTGATGACGTAGAGCAGCAGCAAGAGCTTGCGCGGCACGTCGGCCTTGCGGTTGCGGATATTCTTGAGCGCCGTGGTATTCGGCCAGTTGTATTTTATGAGCCGCTGTACCACGCTCCAGCCGCATTTGCTCCGGCTTGAAGGCATACTCATGGAGAAGTAGAGCTCCATTATGGCCTCCATCGAGTAGTCCGGCTCCTCAAGGCCCGTCCAGGCCGGTACGGGATGTATGAGCCTGTCGAGATATCGACGGAAGTAACCGTAGGCCCGTCTGTGCAGCGCGCCGAAGTTATCGAGATTTGCTATGTAACACTCGCGCAGCTCACCGGTGGAGTGCACCTGGAGAAAGGCATTCTGAAGCTCGCGCGTTATGTGCGAGGATCCGCACTCCGTAGCCCCGTCCACTTGCGGCAGCTCGGGCAGCGAGGCGAAAAAGTCCCTGGCCTCGGTGTAGGCTCCGCCCGTGCGCAGAAACCAGGCGTAAACAACGTCGCGCCCGTTTCGATAGTGTATTCCGTAGTCGGTGCATACGCCGAGCAGCCTGTTGGTCTGCGCCTCCGAGAGATCCAGCGCAAAGGCAATTCGGAAAACGTCCTCGCTCCTCGTGGGTTTGGAGTGGCCGTTTATCCAATTCCTCACAGTGCGCCCAACGCTCTCCGGATTGGACGCCGGCTCCGCTTCAAGCAGCGCGGCCGCAAGTCTCTGCTGTATGTCGCTCTTCGGGTAGAGACTGCGCAGCACCTCGTCAAAGCCGCGGAGTCTGAACTCCCCTTCCTGCAAATACCTGGCCGCCATCGCCGGCGTCATATCGCCCGAGCTGAGCCGCTCGTATTCATTTTCAGAAAGCAGAGTTAGTTCAAGCCCCACACAAATCACCTTGCTGTACACAGCATTTTCATAATAATACAATTATAACCGTATACGCCCGTATGTCAATGAGATATCTCGCTGCGTCCCTTGCGTTTCTTCTCACCTGTTCCGGCAGATTTTTTGCGCAAATGGGTAAAAATAAGCGAAATACGATTGACTTTGGCCTTCCAGAGGTGCAAAATAGGCTGGCCGTTCAGTGTGGACGGTCTTGCTATGTCTTCAGGGGTGAACCACATTGAAAAAAGATATGACAATGGACCTGTGCAGCGGCCCCATCATGGGAAATCTTCTGCGCTTTTCCATCCCGCTGATGTTCTCGGGCATTCTGCAGCTGCTCTTTAACTCCGCCGACATCATAGTGCTTGGCCAGTTTGCGGGCGGCAACGCCATGGGCGCCGTCGGCTCGACCAGCTCGCTGAACAGTCTCATAGTCAACCTTTTTATCGGCCTCTCCGCGGGCGGCAGCGTAGTAGTCGCACAGTACTTCGGCATGAAGTCTCACAAGGACCTCGAGGAGTCCGTGCACACCGCCATCCTGCTCGGCTTTATAAGCGGCCTCATTCTTGTCGTAGTCGGTGTACTTCTCGCCGAGCCGATGCTCACGCTCATGGGCACCACGCCCGAGCTGCTCGATGAGGCTGTGCTCTACATGCGCATAATCTTCGCCGGTATGCCGGCCATAATGGTGTACGACTTCGGCGCAGGCATACTCCGCGCCGTGGGCGACACGCGCCGTCCCCTGCTCTACCTCTCTCTGGGCGGTATAGTGAACGTCGGCCTCAACCTCTTTTTCGTGCTGGCCTTCGACATGGGCGTGGCCGGCGTCGCCATCGGCACCGTGGTCAGCCAGTGCCTGGCGGCCTTCCTCGTCGTCCGCTGCCTCGTCAAGACCGACGACAGCTACGGCATCAAGCTCAGAAATCTGCGCATTGTCAAAAGCAAGCTCATACGCATACTGCGCATCGGCATACCCACCGGCATACAGGGCGCGGTGTTTTCCATCTCCAACGTTCTCATCCAGTCCGCCATAAATTCCTTCGACTCCCCTATCATCGTATCCGGCAACACCGCCTCCGTGAACATAGAAAACTATATCTACACGGCAATGAACGCCGTCTATCAGGCGGCGCTGAGCTTCACCGGTCAGAATGTGGGCGCGCATAAAATACAGCGCATCGTGCCGATAATGTGGTGGACCTCTCTGTGCGTGCTGGTAGTCGGCCTGGTGCTGGGCGCACTGTCGGTGATTTTTGGAGAACAGCTGCTAGGCCTCTATTCCCCCGATCCGGAGATCATCGCCTGCGGCCTTGAACGGCTCAAACTCATAGGGATTACATACTTCCTGTGCGGGCTCATGGACTCGGTATGCGGCTGCATCCGCGGGCTCGGGGCGTCGATAACCCCCACCCTCATATCCCTCACTGGCGCCTGCGCTCTTAGGATAGTTTGGATATACACCATCTTCGCCTCCACCCGCTCGCTCTTTATGCTCTACCTCTCCTACCCCGTCAGCTGGCTCGTCACATACGCCGCGAATCTGGTCTGCTTTGCGATCACCTACCACAGGTGGAAGAAGCGCGCGCTGGCCAGCAGCAGTATAGTTAATGGCTATACAGTAGAATAAAATATAAGTATTTGCTATTCGCCCCTCCTCTGCTTTAAACTTAAGGCCGAGGAGGGGATATTTTATGGATATCATAACCGACAAGAGCTTTGACGCTGAGCGTGCCTTCTACGGCCGCAGCGGCGTTATAGTAAAGGACTGCGCCTTTGACGGCCCGGCCGACGGGGAGAGCGCCTTCAAGGAGTGCTGCGACATACAAGCCGAGCACTGCTTTTTCAACCTCCGCTACCCCTTCTGGCATGACCGTGGGCTCAGAATACATGACAGCGAGCTGACCGACAAATGCCGTGCGGCGCTCTGGTATTCCGAGGGCATAGAGATAAGCGGCACCAAGCTGCACGGCATAAAGGCACTGCGCGAGTGCTCAGACGCCGTCATTAGAAACTGCGACATCGTCTCCCCGGAATTCGGCTGGTCCTCCCGCGGCGTGGAGATGACCAACTGTACCGCCGAAAGCGAATATTTCATGCTCCGCTCCAGCGGCCTGCGTTTTAAAAACGTGAAGTTCAAGGGCAAGTACTCCTTCCAGTATATCGAGAACTCTGTGTTTGAGCATTGCGAGTTCGACACGAAGGACGCCTTCTGGCACGCCCGGAATGTGGTCGTGCGCGATTGCGTTGTCAAGGGCGAGTACCTGGCCTGGTACTGCGAGAACGTCACCTTTGAAAACTGCACCATCATAGGCACCCAGCCGCTTTGCTACTGCCGGGGTCTGAAACTTATCAACTGCGCCATGGTCGACACCGACCTCGCCTTTGAGCGTTCCGAGGTGGAAGCCAGCATAACAACGCCGGTGGACAGCATCAAGAACCCGCTCTCCGGATGCATCACCGTTCCGGCCGTGGGCGAGATAATCCGTGACATTGACGGCGCCGAAGGCAAGATCGTCGTTACAGGCATAAACAAGGCGGTCTGCGCATGAAAAAAGCCGCTGCCCTCGCATTGACAGTTCTGCTCGCGCTCACCCTCGCGGCCTGCGGCGCGCAGACCGCGCCGGAGACGGTTCAGCAGGTTAATGCCGCGCCGTCCACGGCCACAGTGACTCCGGTGGAGACGAGCTCAGAGGAGGAAACTGATATGAAGATCAATGTAGATGTCGGCGGCGAGAGCTTCACCGCCACTCTGGAAAACAACTCCGCCACAGCCGCGCTTGTGGACATGCTGGAGAGCGGCCCGCTGGTCATTGAGATGAGCGACTATGCCGGCTTTGAAAAGGTCGGCAGCCTCGGCACGCGTCTGCCCTCGAGCAATAGGCATCTCACCACGGATTCCGGGGACATCGTCCTTTACAACAGCAGCCAGATAGTCATTTTCTACGGCTCCAACTCCTGGAGCTATACCCTTCTCGGCCGCATAGACGATCTCACCGGCTGGGCCGAGGCCCTGGGCAGCGGCGACGTAACGGTCACCTTTTCCCTGTGTGAATAGTCGAGTGCTGCAATATCATACTTGAACGCAAGAGAGCCGAATCGATATTCGGCTCTCTTTTTTATCGCAGCGCGCACTTTGAATTTTTTTAACGCCGCGTTGAAATTTCGAGATTTTACATTCCTCCCTGCCCAGCTTATGATTGTTACAGTCAAGACAATAACAACGTGACACGCAATCATTCCAAGGAGGTAACAAAGATGCTCAAGGATTTCAAATTTCATTCACCTGCTCCCGTATACTTCGGACATGAGACGGTAAAGAACAATGCGGAGCTCATAGCTTCCTACGGCAAGCGCTGCTACATCACAACCACCCGCTTCCCTGCCGGCTGCGAAAACGAGGCGCTCAAGGACTTCATCAGCGTCTGTGATGCAAAGGGCATCGAATATATGGTTAACGAAGACGTGGTTGAGAATCCCACCGTTGAGTCCTGTGTGTCCATGACGCGGGAAGCGCGCGAATTCGGCGCAGACTTTTTCGCCGGCATCGGCGGCGGCTCGTCCATGGACACAGCAAAGTGCGTCAGCGTGTTACTCACCCAGCCCGAGGATGTGGACGCTTACGACTTCCTATTCAAGAACCCCGGTCCCGCCGCAGACCCCTGGCGCCGCCCCTACGATTGCAAGCCGGTCATATGCGTGCCGACCACCGCCGGCTCCGGAAGCGAAGTTACAGGCTTTTATGTGCTCACCCGCGATGACACTGACACCAAGGACACCCCGATGATAATGGTCTTTGCCGCCGCCGCGCTGCTCGACCCCAAATACCTCAAAACCGCTCCCCAGTTCGTCATCGATACCGGCGTCATGGACGCGCTCAGTCACGGAATCGAGACCAGCCTCAATGTCAAAAGCAATTACCTCAACCGTGCCATAGCGAGCATCGGCTTCGGACTGTTCAGGCAGGTCAAAGACCACCTTCTCTCCGGCGAGCTCACCGATGATGACTACGACATAATCACGCTCCATTCCTGCATCATGGGCATCGCCTTCTATCAGGCGGGCACCCTCATTCCCCACGGCATGGGCTATTATCTCTCCCATCACAAGGGCCTCAACCACGGACTGGCCTGCTCCATAACCGAGGGAGAATACCTGCGCTGCGTTGACCCTGAGCTTGTCAAGCCCATTCTCGACGCATGCGGCTTTGACAGCGTGGACGCTTTTGCAGACTATGTGCGCGTCATGACCAACCGCGACGTACACATGAGCGTAACCAACGCAGAGTGTGAAGCCTGGGCGGCCGACTTTGTGAAACTTAAGCACCGCCTCGCCCGCCACCCCGGTACCCTGACATACGAAGACGTTGTCGGTATCTATAAGCGTGCCCTCTCCGAATATATAACTGATTGAACTAGCTCTGAAAAGGAGGCAAAAATGAAAGCTTTCAGGCACTATGTAGCCACGCCGGTATTCTTCGGCAAGAACGTCGTACGCGAGAACAAACAGCTTTTCGCCGGTTATGGTAAGCGGGCCTTCATCGTCACGGATGAATTTCTGAACGGCTGCCGTAACTACGCTCTGGAGGATGTTGAAGCGGTCCTCAACGAGCTTGGCATACCCTACGCGATAAATGACAAGACCGAAGACAATCCCCCCGTTGAGTCCTGCGTCGCAATTGCGGCTGAGGCCCGCGCCTTTGGGCCGGACTTCATTATAGGTATCGGCGGTGGCTCCGCTCTCGACACCGCCAAGGTGGTTGATTATCTGCTGACTCAGCCCGAAGACGTTGACGCTTACGACGCGCTCTTCTCCGGCGCGCCTTTCTACGAACATCTGTATCAGGAGCTGCAGCTTCCGCTCATCGGCATTCCCACCACTGCCGGAACAGGCAGCGAGGTGACCGGCGGCGCGGTATTGACCCGCTGTGACATGGACAACAAGGACACGGCCAGGCACAAGCTCTACTGCTCCGCGGCGTTCCTTGACGCCCGATACATCTGTGAATCGCCCAAGTTCCTCATCCACACCGGCGCGATGGACGCGTTGGCTCACGGTGTTGAGACCTACATAAATGTCAAGAGCAACCCCCTCAACCGCTCCATTGCCGCCATAGGCATGCAGATGTTTGCAAGTTACAAGGACAACATGCTCAATGACAGCCTCACATATGAGGACTATGAGCAGATGCTCCTTGCCTCAAACGTCATGGGCCAGGCCTTTATGCAGGCCGGCACCTGTCTCCCTCACGGCATGGGTTATCCGCTCAGCCATCACAAGGGCGTAAATCACGGGCTGTCATGCTCCATGACCCTGGGAGAATGGCTTCGCGGCTTCAAGGACCAGAGCATCGTTGAACCGGTCGTCCGGCTTTGCGGCTTTGCCGACACCGACGAGATGGCCGATTATATCAACGAGATCCTGTCTCGCGACGTTGACATCAGTGTCAGCAATGAGGAGATAGACGCCTGGGCAAAGCAGTTCTGCGATAATCCGGACAGGCTCTCCCGCAACCCGGAACCCATCGGCGTTGAGGAGATAACGGGTATTTATAGACGTGCGCTTGCGAGGTACATCAAGTAGCCTTCTGGTAGCCTGATCAAACACAAATAAACAAAAAGAGAGGTCGGAAAAATGGAATCCAGCACCATAGCCATTATCATATTGGTGGCAACGCTTGTTCTCTACGCGATCCCCAAGATGCCCTTGTCCGTCACCACGCTGTTGGCCATGCTTGCAATGGTCATCTTCGGGGTACTCGACTTTGCCGGTGTTTCCTCCGGATTTGCAAACAGCGTAGTCTTTCTGAACGCCGGCATGATGATAATCGGCCAGGCCATGGTCACCACAGGCATTGCACAGAAGGTAGGCTCGATAATAACTCGCGTCAATGTCGGCAAGAACGAGCGGCTCTTCATATTGCTCGTGCTAGTCATATCTACGCTTCTCTCCGTCTTCATAAACGGAGCCATCACAGTTGCCATACTCATGCCCATCATTGACGCTATCGTCCTCAAGAGCGACGGTGCAATAAGCCGCAAGCAGACCTATATGCCCCTAGGTATCGGCTCGGTCATCGGCAACAATGTGCTCACCATCAGCGCGACCAGCATGCTCACCGCCGTTGCCATGCTTGAGGAGATGGGCTACGGCACCATGAACGTCTTCGCGCCTCTGGCCGTTAACCTTCCCGCCATCATCGTTGTTTTCATCTTCTATGGCCTTGTCGGCCAGAAACTCCAGAAGCGCTGGTTCAATTTCGAAGAGGCACCGATAGCCGTCAGCAAGGACGATACCCAGGACGACAAACAGTATCCGGTCTGGAAGCAGATTGTTGTCATAGCGGTATTTCTCGGCGTTGTGGGCTGCATGGTGGCCGGTCTGCCCTATGGTCCCGTCTGCGTTGCCGGCGCGGTCATTGTCATGCTCACCGGCTGCATCAGCGAGAAAAAGGCTATGCAGAGCGTCAGCTGGAGCACCATCATCGTCGTCGCAGGTTCGCTCGGCATCTCCAGCGGCATATCCGAGTCCGGCGCAGGCGACATCATCGCCAACTTCTTCATTGATATTGCCGGCCCCTTTGGCGAGAGCGGCATAGGCATGTGCATCATCCTATTCTTCATCGGCTCCATCATCTCCGACGTCATGAGCGACAATGCCTCCGTGGCCATTCTTCTGCCCATAGGCGCGGCAATTTCCGAGGCGCTCGGTATAAATCCCACGCCCATTTTCCTCGCCATCTGCTCCGGCGTCAAGGTCGGCCTCGCCACGCCCATCTGCGTGACTCCGATGACCATGGTCGCCGTTCCGGGCTATCGCTTCATAGATTACCTGCGCATGGGCGGGCTTGTGAACCTGATATGCATGATAGTCACCTGCGCGATGATAGGCGTCATCTACTTCTAAACGCCCGCAAAAAAAGAACTCCACCGCTCATACAAGCGGTGGAGTTTCAAAGAAGTTTAGGCAGAAGTCCCGGACATATTCAACGTACTTTGGCAGCCGGTCCCCAGCCTTCCACATCATATACACGTCCCGTATGTGCATCGGGTGGTCGATTGGCACCGCCGTTATCAGCAGCGAGTCAAAAGGCATGAGTGGGAAGATCGCCGCCCCCTTTCCAAGCGCTACAAGCGAAAAGAGCGAGGCCCACTCGTCCGTGTACTCGACGATATTCGGCACCACGCCGCTGCTGGCAAACATGTCGAGCATACGTCTGTCAAGATTGCGGCCCTGGTCGTATGCGACTATCGGCTCATTGGCCAACTCCTCTATTTTTACGCTCGGACGCTCTGCCAGGGGATGGTCCACGGGAACCATGAGAAACAGCTCCTGCCTTGCGATGGGCACCACTTCCACGCCCTCGGTAGCAGGCGTGCAGGAAAAGGCCAGGTCAAATTTCCCCTCCGCCACGTCGGGCTCAAAGTGGAATCTTGCGTGGTTGATCTCAAAGTTCAGGCTTATCTCCGGGTATTCGTTCGCGGCGTTGAAGGCGCTGAACATTCTAGGAACGAAACGGTTGCCATTAATATACGAGTACACCACGTTGACCACGCCGCTCATGGGGTTCCTCAGGGAGCGCATCTTTTCCTCTATCTCATCAAGACACGAGATAGCCTTTTCCGAGAGCGGCAGCAGTTCCTTCCCGTATCGGGTCAGGCTGACCTTTTTTCCCGTTTCCCTCGCAAACAGAGGCACGCCGAGTTCCCGCTCCAGCGAGCTTATGGCATAGCTGAGCGCACTGGTGGTTACATAGAGCTTCTGCGATGCTTTCGTAAAGTGCAGGGTATTTGCCACCTCACGAAAATATATGAGCTGCTGGATGGTCACGCTCAATATCACCTCACAAATTTCTATAGTTCAAAAATAGCATGAACGCAGTCAAATATCAATACATATGTAAAATGGGAGAGAAATCATGTCAAATTATGAAAAATTATTTACTCCGCTCCAGATTGGCTCTATCACTGTAAAGAACCGCTACGCCGTGGGGCCCATGGGCGGACGCCACTTCATCTACAACAGCATGGGCGCTTACAGCGAAAACGGCATCGACTACTGGGTCGAGCTGGCACGCGGCGGCTTCGGACTCATCGTCACGGGCTCCAACGTCGCGAACCTCACAGTCGACCCCTTTGACCCGGCCAACGGCAACCCCAACCCCGCAACACACCCCGGTTTTTTTGGTCACGGCGCGCGCACGGTGCTTGAGCGCGTACACGACTACGGCGGCAGGATGTTCCTGCAGATATCCATGGGTCCCGG
>URDK01000013.1 GCA_900546485.1 uncultured Eubacteriales bacterium | reverse complement strand
ACGTTCTTACCGTCCCAACCCTCGAGATAGGTCGGTACCGCCGGCCTGGAGCCAAGCGAGGCGATGACCGCGTCGGGCTCGAGCGCACTCACAAGCTCCGGAGTGGCCTCGGTGTTCAGCCTGACGTCGATGGCGGGGTCGTTCAGGCAGCGAGCCGCCTGACGCTCGATGTACAGCTTGAGCTTGCTCTTGAACGCGACGTCGTCCTCGATGAGCAGTACGCCGCCGAGCCTGTCGGCCTTCTCAAAGAGGGTGACGGTGTGTCCGCGCTTGGCGCAGTCGAGAGCCGCCTCCATGCCGCCGATGCCGCCGCCGATGACCACGACCTTACACTTGCGCGCAGGCGGGATGTCGTACTTGTTCTCAAGCTCGCGGCCGATGATCGGGTTGATGGCGCAGCCGTACTGGCCGGTCGTGATGAGCTGGCTGAAGCAGGTGTAGCAGCGCAGGCACTCGTTGATGTCGCAATCCTTGCCGGCACGGGCCTTGTTCGGCATGTCGGGGTCGGCGATGAGGCCGCGGGCGATCTCTATGACGTCCACCTTGCCCTCGGCGAGGATCTTGTCCATCATGGCCGGGTCGCTGAACGCACCGACGGTGGCGACGGGGGTCTTGACGTGATTCTTTATTTCAGCGGCAAAGCGCATGTTCGCGCCGTCGGGCAGGAACATCGACGGGTGCATGACAACGAAGGACTCGATGACCTCGTGGTTGCCGCAGGAGCAGTGGATGATGTCGCAGTGGCCGTCGATGGCCTTCGCGATCTCAATGCCGGTGTCGATATGGTAGCCGACCGAGTTGACCTCGTCGGCGCTGATGCGGAAGTCGATGAGGAAGTTCTTGCCGCAGACCTCCTTGATGCGGTCGCAGACGGCGATCGCGAAGCGGGCGCGGTTCTCGGGCGAGCCGCCCCACTTGTCGGTGCGGTGGTTGACCAGCGGGGAGAGGAACTGGTTGAGCAGCCAGCCGTGGCCGCCGTGGAGCAGTACCATCTTGAAGCCAGCCATCTGCACGCGCTTGGCGGCCTCGGCGTACTTCTCTATGGTCTCGTAGATGACCTCTTCGGGCATCTCGGGGATGTCCGCGCCATGGAGGCGCTCGCCGGCCTTAGTGCCGGAGACATGAGTCTCGCTCGGCGCCCAGATCTGGTTGCCGTCGACGTAGGACTGGCTGGAGAACATGCCGGCGTGCATCAGCTCGATGCTGGGTACGGCGCCGTGCTTCGCTATGGCGTCGGCCACCGTCGCAAGCGGAGATATGCATTCGTCAGTGTCAAGCGCAAGGTACTTCTCTATGTCGACGCCGTGCTTAGAGTCAATGTACGCTTCGCCGACATGCACAACTGCAGCACCGCCGCGCGCCTTTGCTTCGTAATACGCCATCATAGGCTCCGTGGCAATGTTCTCGCGAGTGAGGTCGCAATACCCAGTGGGTGCGGAGAATATGCGATTTCTAAGGATAATGTTTCCTAACTTCAGAGGTTTGAACAGATTCGGATACTTACAAGTGTACATACTCATGCCTGCTTAAAAAGCAGCCTCCTTCTTCCTCAGATGTGCGGTCATGTTCCGCCTTGGTATGACAATAATATAACAAGTGTGTCGAAACATTGACAGCAAAGAAAGAGGCCGTCTTCACAACCATTGGTTGTGAAGACGGCCTCTTTCTTTGGCGCTTTTATATGAGTTGCGGCGACATTGTCATGCTTACCAGGCTTTCAGGGCGTTTATGAACTTTTTGACACTGCCTGAGATCTGTGTGTTGCGCAGTGTACACACGCCGATATCGTAGGCCCATTCCCAACTCACGTCTGGGATTATTCTAATGCCATCAATATTGCGGTCAGGGTCTCCGACGTAAAAACCGATACCGAGCCCACTTCGGCACAGGTTCATTATCATATTCATGTCCTGGCTCATGGTGCCGAAGTGCGGCTCGAAACCGGCCTTACGGCAGCGCTCTATGAACACGGCATGGCCCTTGTTGTTCACACCGAAGCCCATGAAGACCTCGTCGTGGAGCTCGGTCAGGTCGAGGCTCTTACGTTCAGCGAGTGGGTGGTTCTCACCAACCATGTAAAAGGTGTTGTCGTGGTGGACATGATGTATGGCGATACGCCCCTCGTCCACCGGGAGGACGCACAGCGCGACATCCACGCCGCCGGCAAGAAGCACATTGTCCAGCTCATAGTCGCTGTGCTCAGTCAGGCTGATGGAGATATTCTCGCCTTTGCAGCTGAACTCACGCAGTATGGCGGAAGGGAGGAGGTTCACAAGGCCGTGCGCAATGCCCACGCGCAGAACGCCGTTGCTGGCGCTTTTGAGCGTATCCAAGGAGTTGACTGTCATGTGCCAATTTCGGACTATTTCCTTTGCAAAGGGGAGCAGGCACTCGGCGTATTCCGTGAGCTCAATCGAGGAGGTCGAGCGTCTAAAAAGCTGCACGCCCAGCTCATCCTCCAGACGCTTCATGCTCTTGCTGATGCCCTGCTGGGAGATATACAGGTTAGCTGCAGCTTTTGTAAAGCTCATGCAGCGGCAGACCTCAACAAAATACTCCATGTGACGTATGTCCAAGCTATCACCTCCGGTGACGCTCAGTATAACACCCGGCCGAACATAAGGCAACAGCCAGTCACCAGGCCCTTGCCGTATGGGTTAGGGCTTGAAGAAGGAGTCAAGCCGTTCCCAGTCCGTGCCTTCGGGGAGGTAGTAGTAGATAAGGCGGCGTTGGCCGGGACCGAGGTATTCTAGAACATCATCGAAGAAACCAATGTATATCTGACCGTTGGGCGTGTCGAAGAGCATGCCCCTATGCCGTACGTCGAGGCCGTATTTGAAGTCGTAGCCGCTGGTGAGCTCGCGCAGTTCGAGGGAGGCGATGTAGTCCTTGAGTCCCTCAGGGTCGGTGCAGTCGCTGTCATCAAGCACGTAGCGCGCCGGGTCATCGGAGTTGAAGATGAGCTCCTCACCCGTGCCGCCGCCGTAGGCGAGGGCTACCTGCCCGCAGATGAGGATAAGCAGGAAGGTGGCGACTCCAATGATAAACGCACCGGAGCTTTTCATGGGAGGCTGCATGATGCTGCGCAGCCGGTAGCGGAGCGAGGTCGCCCGGGCTGAGAGGCAGGTGGTGAAGCCCCGCCCGTCGCCCGCGGAGCTGAGAATGAGGTCGGCATAGCGCCGCCGCTCGTCCGCGCTCGCACCGAAGGTGACGGCCTCGTCGCAGCAGAGCTCTATGTCCTCGGCGCTCTTACGCATGGCCAGCCAGACCAGCGGATTGAACCAGCAGAGCGCAGCTATGCTTATGAGCGCAAATTTGGAGTAGGAGTCGCTGCGCGCTATGTGTATCGCCTCGTGCGTGAGTACCAGCCGGAGTTCCTCCTCAGTATAGTTCCTCACGGGCAGCAGGACGACCATATTGTCGCGTGAGAGCCCCACCGTGAGCGGCGTCGTGATATCATGCGAGCGCATGAGCGGCGGCACCTTCGCCTTAAGGCCGCAGATGTGCCGGAAAACCTCCTCCCAGAGCTCGCTTTTAACTTCCTCCGCGTTTTTGAGCACGCGGCGGCGGAAGGAGAGGTGCTCGCATATCTTCCATGCCATGACGAGCACAAAGCCCGCGAACCAGACATAGAACAGAGTCATGGCAAGTCCGCCCTTGACCTCGATGATAAAGAGCGGGTTAGTCAGGTCCATATAACTGGTCATGGTGATGTACAGCAGATTGGGCAGCAGCCAGAGCGCGGCACAGGCCCAGGCGCTGATGTGCCGCCTAAGCCATGGAATCAGAGGAGCGAGGACTATATAGTAGACCGACAGCGTGAGAAAAACGGAGAAAAACATGCTCAGCAGCCGGTTTTGAGCCTTGTCGCTCAGCGCAATGAGCACCGCCACGGCGTATATGAGCAGAAAGAGCGGTAGTGCAGCATAATATGAAAAGGAGGAGTAGAGCCTCCGCCCGGTCTTTTCCGAGGCGACAAACTCGCCGTGGAGCCTGTACGCCGAGGCCAAGCCTATGGCCAGGGCGAAGATGGCAGCGACGATGACGCGCTGAAATATGCCGTCCATCACAGCTCATTCCTTTCGAGCAGGCCGCGCAGCTCCTCTATTTCGTCACGGCTCAGCCCGCTGTCGCAGAGCGCGGCAGCGAGAACCGAGAGCTTTCCGCCGCAGAGCTTGTCGAGAAAGCGGCGGCTCTGGCCCGCAAGATACTCCTCACGACTCACGAGCGGCGTGTACATTGCGCTCCGGCCCGATTTTTCGGCTCTTACATAGCCCTTGTCGGCCAGCCGGGAAAGAAAGGTCAGCAGCGTCGTCGCCGCAATGGGCTTTGACGTGTGCAGCCGTGCTTCTATGTCGGCACGTGACGCAGGGATCTCGCAGTTCCATAGAGCCTGCATTACCTCCAGCTCGCCATCCGGCAGCCGGTTCTTATCCGAATTCATGGTTCCGCCTCCTTCTACATTTGTAGAGCCTACATTCATTCTACAATTGTAGAGTATAAATGTCAAGCAAAAGCGGACAGCATTTTGGCTGCCCGCTTGGTTTTTTTGTGCTCAGACAATGGCGTAGTTTCCGCTGATGGCGGAACGCACGGCCTCGTACATGTCGTTCTGCGCGCGTTTGGTATCACGAGCCAGAAGGCTTTCATATAATTCAAAGGCGTGAGCGACGACAGGCTCGGTGCCGTTTTTTTCGCAAAACAGGACGTAAATGCCCTTTTGCGGCTCAAAGGTGGAGTTATAGAGCAGCGAGAGGAAGATGTTGCCGCTTATCTCAGCGAGGCGGTGGTAAAACTCCGTCACCAGCTCGCAGCAGCGCGTGAGGTCACGCTCCGCGCGCATTTCATCTAGCAGCGGCTCGAGCTCGTGAAGCTCGGCGTCCGTGGCGCGCTCAACTACCAGCTGGGCGACCATGCGGTCCAGCGCCATACGGGTCTCGCACAGGGAGCGGATGTCCTTGCTCGACAGCTTTCCGCCGTTATAGCGCATGATGGCCGAGAGCGTGCCGGCATTGCCTTTTTTCTTGTAGTCCGCTATATATGTGCCGCGGCGGGGGACGGTCTCAACAAAGCCATTGTTGGCAAGCTCGCTCATTCCCGCGTTCACTACCGTGAGGCTCACGCCCATGAGCTCGCACAGCTCTTTGGCAGGGGGCAGCTTGTCTCCGGGCTTGAGCTCGCCTGAGAGTATTTTGTTCTCAAGCTCCCGGACAAAGCTCTCGCGCACAGTGGGCGCTTTTATCTTGTCAAAATTCATCGCTGTCTCCTTGCGTGACCATTTTTGAATATTATAATCCATTTGCACGTTTGTGTGAAGCATTATTTTTTCGGCATATGCGCCAACCAAACCCGTTTTATATTGACAGAAATTTAGCATCATGTTAAAATGATTCTGCTATCGTAAAGTGGTTACAACGTTTAGTCATACGCATGCCAAATATGAAAGGGGAATGCCGCACAATGACAAGAGACGAGAAGATTTTCAAGCTATGTAAGGAGATCACCGACAGGGCGACAGTCCTGCTCGGCGTGGACAAGCTCGATACCAACGCGCCCGAGTACTGGGGCGTGGACGCCGCGATGAAGTTTGCGGAGAACAAGTACGGCATGAGCGCCGCGGCGGACGCGCTGGATGTGGCGCTCGTCCTGAAAAAGCGCAAGCCCGTCACCTTTGAAGTTATCCAGAAACGCAGCAAAATGGAGACCGCAAGGCTTGAGAAAGCGCTTGAGATTCTGTGCGACACCGGCCTGGTGGAGTACCACTGGGAAAACCTCGACGGCAAGAACCCGAACCACGAGAAGCGCTGGGTGCTGGACATGTTTGTGCCCGGCAGCGCCGAGCTCATGGTCATTCACCCCGACATGTGCGACGAGCAGCCCGTCATCGCGAATTTCTTCGAGCGTATGGCCTATCTGCCCCTCGCAGGCATAACGGAAATGGTGCCTCCCGGCGGCGCCGGCATAGGCATGCACGTCGTTCCCGTTGAAAAGGCCATTCCCGCCGACTGCGAGGCACTGGACATAGAGCGCCTCTCCCACTGGCTGAAGAAGTACGATGGCCACATTGGCGTAGCCGTGTGCTCCTGCCGCAAGCAGCAGCGTATGCGCGACGAGGGCTCCGGCGACGTCGAAGCCGAGTGGTGCATCGGCGTCGGCGACTTCGCCGACTACTGCCGTGAGACCGGCAAAGGCCACGACATAAGCTACGACGAGGCCATGGAGATACTCCGCAAGGCCGAGGAGCGCGGCTATGTCCATCAGATAACCAACATCGACGGTGAGAACAAGATATTCGGCATCTGCAACTGCGCCGTCGGCGTCTGCAATGCTCTGCGCACCAGCCAGCTCTTCAACACGCCGAACCTCTCCCGCAGCGCCTATGTTGCTGAGACCGACCCGGAGAAGTGCGTCGCCTGCGGCAAGTGCGTGGAGACCTGCCCCTCCGGCGCCGTGCGCCTGGGACAGAAGCTCTGCACCAGCTCTGGTCCCATCGAGTACCCGCGCCATGAGCTGCCCGACGACACCAAGTGGGGCGAGGACCACTGGGACAAGAACTACCGCAACAACATCGGCTCCATCCAGACCTACCCGACCGGCACCGCCCCCTGCAAGGTGGCCTGCCCGGCGCACATCGCCATTCAGGGCTACATAAAGATGGCCAGCGAGGGCCGCTATAAGGATGCGCTCAAGCTCATAAAGAAGGATAACCCCTTCCCGGCGGTCTGCGGCTCCATCTGCCGCAAGTACTGCGAGGACGCCTGCACCCGCGGCAGCGTCGACGAGCCGCTGTCCATTGACGAGATCAAGAAGTTCATCGCCGAGCAGGATATGAAGGAAGAACACCGCTACATCCCGCCCATGAACTCCTGCACCATGGCACCCTTCGAGCAGAAGGTAGCCATCATCGGCGCCGGCCCCGCGGGTATGAGCTGCGCCTACTTCCTCGCCATCGAGGGCTACAAGCCCACCGTGTTCGAGAAGGAAGCCGCCCCCGGCGGCATGCTGGTCAACGGCATACCCAACTTCCGCGTCGACAAGGCCACCGTGAACTCCGAGATAGACGTCCTGCGCGAGATGGGCGTTGAGTTCCGCTGCGGCGTCGAGGTCGGCAAGGACGTCACCATCCAGCAGCTGCGCGAGGAGGGCTACAAGGCTTTCTACGTCGCGGTCGGCCTCCAGACCGCGTCCAAGCTCGGCATCGAGGGCGAGGACCTCAAGGGCGTCACCGGTGGTCTCGACCTGCTGCGCGCGGTCAACCGCGGCGAGCTCACCGAGCTCAAGGGCGACACCATCGTCATCGGCGGCGGCAACGCGGCCATCGACGTGGCCCGCACCGCTGTCCGCCTCGGCGAGGGCAGCGTCAGCATCTACTGCCTCGAAAAGGACGAGGAGATGCCCACTGTTCCCGACGAGAAGAACGCCGGCATAGCTGACGGCGTCGTCATCAACAACTGCTGGGGCCCGAAGCGCATCATCGGCAAAAACGGCAAGGTTACCGGCGTCGAGTTCATGCGCTGCGTCAGCGTGCGCGACGCCAACGGCAAGTTCGCGCCGAAGTACGACGAGAACGACACCATCACCGTCAAGTGCTCCAACGTCCTCGTGGCCATCGGCCAGCGCTCCGACTACGGCAGCGTCCTCGCCGGCACCAAGGCTGAGACCCCGGACGGCAGGCTCATCGACTGCGATAAGCTGACCTTCCAGACCGCGGAGCCCGACATCTTCGTCGGCGGCGACTGCGCCACCGGACCCATGTACACCATCGACGCCATTGCCACTGGACGTGAGGGCGCGGTGTCCATCCACCGCTACGTCAACGTCGGCCAGTCTCTGACCATCCACCGCAACCGCCGCATCTTCAAGGAACTGGACAAGGGCAGCGTCGCCCTCCCGCCCGAGAGCTTCAAGAAGCCTGCGCGCAACGAGCCGGCCATAGACCCGGCCAAGGTCAAGACCATGAGCGACGAGCGCATCACCTTCACCGAGGAACAGATAAAGTCCGAGGCCTCCCGCTGCCTGAGCTGCGGCCGCAGTGTCGTCGACCCGAACAAGTGCATAGGCTGCGGCATCTGCACCACCAAGTGCGAGTTTGACGCCATCCACCTCAAGCGCGTGCGCCCCGAGTGCTCGCACATGGTCCCGGCCGAGGACAAGTTCAAGGAGATCCTGCCCTACGCTGCACAGCGTGAGGTCAAGATACTCAAGAAAAAGCTCGCCGGTAAATAAGCCTAAAACGCAGCAGACACCAGACAGGCACGGCTCATCCCGTGCCTGTTTGGAATAAAAGTGAGGAAATTATGCACGAACTGAGTATCGTCACCTATGTCATAAAACAGGTCGACGCCATTGCACGGCAAAACGATATGACCAGGATAAGTACCGTCACGCTCGAGTTCGGCGAGGTCTCCGGCATCGTTCCGGACTACCTTGTCGACTGCTGGAACTGGTACGCTAAGAAAACGCCGCTAATCGAGGGCTCGCAGCTCGTCTGCGAGACCATACCGGCCGTGACCTGGTGCGACGCGTGCAAGAAGACCTATCCGACAGTCAAATACGGTAAGACCTGCCCATACTGCGGCAGCGGCGAGACCTGGCTCCAGCAGGGCAGGGAGATGAATATCAAGCAGATAGAGGGCTGCTAGGCCCTTTTCCGCGAGGAGGAGAAAATGAAAGACCTGAAGCACCTTATCTATTTTGAAAATCTGTTGCAGGACGCGAACAACGAGCTCATTGCCCAGGCCCAGAGCGAGGGAAAGCGCTGCGTGGCCTACGTCTGCGAGAACGTGCCGGAGCCGCTGCTCAACCTCGCCGGGACCTTCTCCATCCGTCTGCGTGCGCCGCGCACCGGCTCCATGGAGATGGCCACCTATTACCTCACCAGCTTCCTGTGCGAATACTCCCGCGCTCTGCTCGAACGGGCCATCGAGGGCGGCTTCAAATTCGCCGACTGCATCATATCGCCCGACGGCTGCACCATGATGAACCGCTGTGTCGAGAACATGGAGCTGCTCAAGACCATGGACAAGGAGAAGTTCTTCTACGAGTACATGGAGATCCCCATGAAGTGCGACGACAACGGTCTGAATCTCTACACTCTCCAGTGCAAGAACCACATCCTCAATCCGCTGGCCGAGAGCTTCGGCATCGATGTCTCCGATGCGGCGATACGCGAGTCCGTGCGCCGCCACAACCGGGTCTGCGAGCTCATCCGCGCCATAGGCGACTTCCGCAAGGAGGAAAACCCGCGCATCACCGGCTACGAGTTCCACATCATCACCCTTGCGACCTATGCCGCGCCTCAGGATATGCTCATAGAGAAGCTGGAGGAGACGCTCGAGGAGCTCAGGACCCGTGAGCCGGAGGCGAAAAACCCCTTCCGCGCCCGCGTAGTGCTCGTCGGCTCCGAGATAGACGACGTGGACTTCGTGAAGCTAGTGGAGGAGACCGGTGCCTACGTCTGCGCGGACCGCTTCTGCTACGGCTCTCTGCCCGGCCGCGTGCCCATCGAGCTGAACGATTCCGAGGACGCGCTGACTCAGGTCTGCCGCCACTACATGGAGCACAGCCAGTGTCCGCGCTACATGAACACGGCCAAGATGCTCGGCCGCCGCGAATACGTCAACGCTCTCGCCAGGGAGTACAAGGCCGACGGCATTATTTACGAGCAGATCAAGTTCTGCGACCCCTGGGCCTATGAGCGGATGGTCGGCTCCCACGTCCTGCACCATGACTTTGGTTACCCTGTGCTTTCAGTAGACAGGCCGTACTCCATAGCCGGCTCCGGTCAGATGCGCACGCGCGTTCAGGCATTCGTGGAGAGCATTGAGATCAAAAAGATACAGGGAGGCGCGTCCAATGGCTAAGAAGATAGGTGCCGACAGGTTCGGTGATTTCTATACCGACGGCAAGGTCCGCAAACGCCGCGAGTGGCGCGGTGTCAGCGACACGCTGTACGATTATGGCCGCTGGCTGGGCATACTCATGACCCTCGGCAAGTTCATCGTCAAACCGCGGAACATAAAGGCCATGTTCCGCTACCGCTGGATGGCAAACTACCTTGCCGTGCCCATGATGGTCGACCGCCACACCCAGGGCCTGAGAGGGGAGTACCTCCGTATCTGCCATATAGAGCAGGACCTGATAATAGAGGACGTTGCCAAGCTGCTCGACGGCCTTTTCCGCGGCGACCGGCGCATGGGCAATGACGAGGAGTTCTCCAAGAAGGTCGTCCTCGTCGACGAGAACGAGATGACCGCCTTCATGATGGGCTTCCCCAATCTCAAGGGCCTGAGCCGCGAGACGGTCTCCACCTATATCCCGGTGCTGCTCAACCAGCACGCCGTAGAGCACTACATAGACGTGGCGCAGCAGTTCGGCCTTGCGGGCGACGTATGTCCCATGCCTGAGGCCGAGGTAGGCGTCTCCATAGACGACGACGCCCCCGTGCTCGGTGCCTGCGCCGTGCAATGCAACACCACCTGCGACGGCTCGCTCCTCGGCAACGGCGTCATCTCCAAGCGCCTCGAGCTCGAGGACGGCATTCCCGTGTTCCAGCTCGCCACCCCGCTGCGCCACCGCGAGGACGATGTGCAGGAGTACGCAGCGCAGGAGGTCCGCAACGCCATCGCTTTTATCGAGAAGCACACGGGCGAGAAGTGGGACTGGGATTACTACTTCGAATGCGCCCGCAGAGTGAACTTTGCCACGGAGTGCCGCCTCGGCTGGCTTGAGATGAACAAGACCAACTATCCGCAGGTCTTCGGCTCCAACCTCGCGCTATACACTGAGACGAACTATATGGCCATCTCCGGCAAGGTCCCCGCTTTTGAGAAGGCCGACCGCGATATCACCCGCCTCGCCGAGCGTGCGTACAAGAAAAAGAAGCGCATGGCGAAGGAATATCGCCACCGCGCCATAGTCTGGGGCGTGCAGTCGCACTTCTACTTCGACTTCCTGCTCTGGCTGCTCAACTGCTGGGGCATAGTCCCACTGACCGATATGCTTTCAATGGTCTCCACCCGCACCCTCGCCACCGAGAACACCCCCGAGGGCCGCGAACAGGCCATCTACGACATGGCCTGGCTGACAGAGAACATGATCATGCGCAACCGCACGCACGGCGGCTACAAGGTACTGCTCGACGAGCTCTGGGAGTTCTGCGAGGAGTTCAACGCTGACATGGTCATACTCTGGGAGCACATGAGCTGCAAGGCTCTCGACGGCATGCACGGCCAGTTCGAGGAGAAGGCGCGCGAGCGCGGCATACACCTCGTGTGGGTCACACATGACCTGTTTGACCCGCGCGTAGTATCCCGTCAGGGCGTCCGTGAGCAGGTGAACAGCTACATGCGCACCGTCATGGGCGAGGAGCCTCTTGACCCCAGCCTCGAGGTGCTGCCCGACGACCAGTCCTGGTGATCAAAGGAGGAAACATATGAACAAGCCTGCAAAAGCGCTGATTGCAGTTCTCATAGGCGCCGCATCACTGTTTGCGGTGACATTTACCGTGTATTTCTTCAACCTTGATATGAAGCTGACTGCGGCTATCGAACCGCTGCTGATCAAGCACTACGACAAGATAGAGCGCGATACGCACCTTTGATGCGGCGCTTGATGCTGCGACGGACATGTGCTATCATATCCGCATGATATAAATCAGGAGGTGCGGTATGAGACAGTATGTTGTGGACGCCTTCACGGACAAGGTCTTTGGAGGTAATCCGGCGGCGGTGTGCATCCTTGAAAACTGGTTGCCGGATGAGCTGATGATGAGCATCACGCGGGAGAACAACCTCTCTGAGACCGCCTTTGCCGTGCGCGAGGGCGAGGTCTGGAGGCTGCGCTGGTTTACGCCGGGCGGGGAGATAGACCTCTGCGGCCACGCCACGCTGGCCACGGCCTACGTGTTTATGAACCACGTTGAACCCGGACTCGCGGGCGTACGCTTTGCCACTCTCAGCGGAGAGCTGACGGTCAACAGGGAAGGGGACATGTACGAGCTCGATTTTCCGGCCTATGAGCTGCGTCCAACTCCCGTGACGCCTGAGATGACTGCCGCCTTCGGCGCAGAGCCCTCCGAGGCCTGGCTGGGCCGCGATCTCCTGTGTGTTTTCGACAGCGAGGACACCGTTCGCGGTCTTGCCCCGGACATGGACAGGCTCTCGCAGCTCGACGGCCTGCTGCAGCACGCCACAAGCGCCGGACGTGAGTTCGACTGCGTCTCCCGCAGCTTTGCGCCCAAACTCAGCGTACCTGAGGACCCGGTCTGCGGCTCAGGTCACTGCCATATCGTGCCATACTGGCTCAAGGCCCTGGGCCGTGAAAGGCTCACCGCTTATCAGGCCTCGCGCCGCGGCGGAACGCTCTTCTGCCGCATGGAAAACGGACGTGTATACATGAGCGGTAAGGCCGCGCTCTATTCCGTCGCCGAGCTTTACGTCTGATCCCAACAAAGCATCACGCGCCCCGGCTGTCAGCCCGACAGCCGGGGCGTTCTTCTTGAAATGGGACAACGAAATTGACAAAATTTTTCCGCCTTACCCCTTGTGTTTTGTGTTTGTTTATAGTATGATTATCTAAAAGAATTTGTACTCAAATGAAAAAATTTAAGCCAAGCTGGAAGGGGCGACTGACTATGGCGCAGAAGGCAGGAAAATTTGCGGCGGCTGTCGGATGTTCCGGCGGCGAGCTCGCGCGCAGGAAGATAGCGCGCGAGGCGCTGACCGGGGATTGCAGGCAGGCGCTGGCGGAGCATCCCGAGGGAATACTGGAATGTAAATGGGGCTGCCTGGGACTTGGCAGCTGTGCCGCGGTATGTAAGCTGGGGGCCATAAAGGTCGGCGAGCGCGGTGTTGCCGAGGTGGACAGGGAAAAGTGCATCGGCTGCGGACTGTGCGTCAAGGCCTGCCCGCAGGGCATTATCCGGCTCGTGCCGAGGGAGCAGAACATCGTCGTCGGCTGCTCCAGCCGCGACAGCGGCGCTGAGACCCGCAAGGTCTGCGACGCGGGCTGCATCGCCTGCGGCATCTGTGTCAAAAACTGCCCGATGGGCGCCATCAGGCTCGAGGACAATCACCCCGTCATTGACGAGAGCCTCTGCGTCTCCTGTGGCATGTGTGCTTCTAAGTGTCCGCGCGGCGTCATCAAGGACGTCTACGGCATCCTCGGGCCCCAGGCCTGACTATACGGAGGTGGGAATATGGCTGAGTATGTATTCAAAGTAAACGGCATAACCCGCAGCACGACGGAGGACAAGCCGCTGCTGCGCTATCTCCGCGACGATCTGCACCTCAAGTCCGTCAAGGACGGCTGCAGCGAGGGCGCCTGCGGCACCTGCACCATCATAGTCGACGGCCGCGCCGTCAAGTCCTGCGTGCTGACGACCAAGAAGGCCGTTGGACGTGAGATAGTGACCGTCGAGGGCCTGACCTATGAAGAGCAGGAGGCTTTTGTGTACGCCTTCGGCAAGGTCGGCGCGGTGCAGTGCGGTTTCTGCATCCCCGGCATGGTCATGGCCGGCAAGGCGCTCATCGACAAGGTCCCCGACCCGACGGAGCAGCAGATAAAGGTCGCCCTCCGCGGCAACATCTGCCGCTGCACGGGCTATAAGAAGATAATCGAGGGCATAACCCTCGCCGCCGCCATCCTCCGCGGCGACGCCGAGATAGACCCGACGCTCGAGAAGGGCGACGAGTTCGGCGTCGGCCAGAGGGCCTTCCGCACCGACGTGCGTCCCAAGGTGCTCGGCTACGGCGAGTACTGCGACGACATCGAGATGGAGGGCATGGTCTACGGCGGCGCGGTGCGCTCCAAGTACGCCAGGGCCCGCATACTGGACATCGACACCTCCAAGGCCGAGGCCCTGCCCGGCGTTCTCGCTGTGCTGACCGCGGACGATGTGCCGAACAACAAGGTCGGCCACATCCAGCAGGACTGGGACGTCATGATAGCCAAGGGTGATATCACCCGTTTTGTAGGCGACGCCATCTGCCTCGTCGTTGGCGAGACGCAGGAGATAGTCGACAAGGCGCGCAAGCTCGTGAAGATAGAGTACGAGGTGCTCGAGCCTGTCAGGAGCGTGCAGGAGGCCATGGCGCCCGACGCGCCGAAACTGCATCCCAACGGCAACCTCTGCCAGCAGCGCCACGTCGTCCGCGGCGACGCGAAGAAGGCTCTCGCGGAGTCGAAGTACACCGTCACCAAGAGCTTTGTCACGCCCTTCACCGAGCACGCTTTCCTCGAGCCCGAGTGCGCCGTTGCCTTCCCGTACAAGGACGGCGTGAAGGTCTACACCTCCGACCAGGGCGTCTACGACACACGCAAGGAGATAGCCATCATGCTCGGCTGGGAGCAGCGCCGCGTCGTGGTCGAGAACAAGTACGTCGGCGGCGGCTTCGGCGGTAAGGAGGACGTCTCGGCTCAGCACGTTGCGGTGCTCTGCGCGCTCAAGGTGGGACGCCCGGTGAAGTTCCGCTTCTCCAGACAAGAGTCCATCAACTTCCACCCGAAGCGCCATTACATGGAGGCCACCTTCACCCTCGGCTGCGACGAGGAGGGCGTCTTCACCGGCCTCGACTGCGAGATATACTTCGACACCGGCGCCTACGCCTCGCTCTCCGGCCCCGTGCTCGAGAGGGCCTGCACCCACTCGGTTGGACCGTACTGCTATCAGAACACGGATATCCGCGGTTACAGCTACTACACCAATAACCCGCCCGCGGGCGCTTTCCGCGGCTTCGGCGTCACTCAGAGCGAGTTCGCGCTCGAGTGCATGATAAACATCCTGGCCGAACAGGTCGGCATCTCGCCCTGGGAGATAAGGTACCGCAACGCCATAGAGCCCGGCAAGGTGCTCCCCAACGGCCAGATAGCGGACGTCTCCACGGCGCTCAAGGAGTGCCTGCTTGCGGTAAAGGACGCCTACGAGGCGAATCCCGGTCACGCCGGCATCGCTTGCGCTATGAAGAACTCCGGCGTCGGCGTTGGCCTGCCTGACAAGGGCCGCTGCCGCCTCGAGGTGCACGACGGCGTCGTGCAGCTCTACTCCGCGGCCTCCGACATCGGCCAGGGCTGCGCCACCATCTTCCTGCAGGAGCTCTCACAGACCACGGGCCTGCCGCTCTCGCAGATGAAGAACATGGGCAGCAACTCCGAGCTCTCGCCCGACTCCGGCACCACCTCCGGCTCCCGCCAGACCCTCATCACCGGCGAGGCTGTGCGCATGGCCGCGGTCGACCTGAAAAAGGACCTCGACGAGGCCGGCGGAGACCTCTCCAAGCTCGAGGGCAAGGAGTATTTTGCCGAGTTCTTTGACCCCACCGACAAGCTCGGCGCGGATGTGCCCTTCCCGAAGAGCCACGTCGCCTACGGTTTTGCAGCTCACGTCGTCGTGCTCGACGACGAGGGCAAGGTCAAGGAGGTTTACGCGGCGCACGACTCCGGAAAGGTGGTCAACCCGACCTCCATACAGGGCCAGATCGAGGGCGGCGTGCTCATGGGCATGGGCTATGCCCTGACCGAGCACTTCCCGCTTGAGGACTGCGTGCCGCAGGTGAAATACGGCACCCTGGGCCTGCTGCACTCGACGCAGATACCGGACATCCACGCCATCTACGTGGAGAAGGATGAGCTGCTGCCCTTCGCTTACGGCTCCAAGGGCATAGGTGAGATATCCGCCATCCCGACCGCACCGGCGGTGCAGGGCGCGTACTATGCGATGGACCACAAGTTCCGCAATACCCTGCCGCTGGAGGATACCTGGTACAGCAGGAAGCACTGAGCAGAAAAGTAAAAGAAAAGGGAGGACCCTGCACGGGTCCTCCCTTGTTTTTTGTTGAGAGCAAAGGCATCAGCGCCTACCGCCGCCACCGCCGCCGGAGTGGCCGCCGCCACCGAAGCCGCCGCCGCGGAAACCTCCGCCGCTGAAGCCTCCACCGCCGAAACCGCCGCCACGGAAGCCGCTGCCTCCGCCAAAACCGCCCGGGCCGGGGCCAGGGCCATGAGGCGGACGGGGACCTCTGGGGCCTCTCGGTCCCCTCGGGCCGCCGCAGAAGAAGAATGCGGGCCAGACGCCGTAGCTTCTGTAATACCGCCTGCGGCCTGTGGAGTTAACAAGAGCCAGCACGACGATAAAGACTACAAACAGCACCGCAATTACCGAACCAAGGCTGGGTCCGCGGTCGTAATAGTAGTAGTCGTCATAGTAACCGTTGTCATAGTAGCCGCCGCCTGATCCGTTGTACTCCGGCACGCTGCCGCCGGACAAGGTGCCGGTGCCGCCATACAGCATGTTGGTGTTGTAGAGCTCCGCGTAGAAGTCCACAAGGTGGGGGAAGAGGGTCGCTACGGCCTCGTCATACTCGCCCGAGTCGGAATAAGGCCAGAAATACTCATCCATCAGCGAGTTGGCATAGTCGCTGGTCATCTGGCTGGAAAGCCCGGCGCCGACGGCAAGCCAGCCGCGGTCCTCCTTGACGACGTGCAGCAGAAGCATGCCGTTGTTCGCGCTCGAACTGCCTACGCCCCAGCTGTTGAAGAGCAGGTTGGCATACTGCTCGGAATCGTAGCCCGAAGGGAGATAGTCGATGGTGACGACGACTATTTGAGCGCCGTCACAGTACTGCTCAAGCGGGCCGCTGGCGTTGAGAATCAGCTCCTTGGTGGATTCGCTGAGTGTCCCGGCGTCGTCGTAAACGTAGAAGTCGGCGCTCGGATCCGGCACATCCACGGCAAGTGCACCGAGGACCATGACAGGGAGGAGCAGCAGGGCAAATACTAGGGAAAAAATACGTTTCATCCGTCAATTCTCCTGAATCATTCAAAGCTCACCGGAGGCTCCACGCCGGTAAAGGAAGCAAGCTCGGATGTGGGGAACTTGTTGAAGGTGGAGCGCATGAACTCGAGCACGCTGCTGTTGTAGCTGTTTTGCTCTATCATCTTCTGAGCGCCCTCGTAGTTGGTGGTGTAATCGTCCAGCGCGCTCTGGGTATTCTCGTCGAGCTCTGCTCCGTCGAGGGCCTTTACCGCGTTGGAATAGGCCTTATCCAGCTCGGAGTTTGCATCGTACATCGCGGCGATGTCGCGGCTTTCATAGGCAGTCAGCAGGCTGCTGCGCGCGTCGGAAAGCTCCTGAGCCGCACTGGTGTCCACGCCTTCGAGCACGGTCCAGAGCCCGTTTGCCGCGTCCAGCTTTTCCTGAAGCCGCGAGTATATGCTCCGCTCGCCGGCGACTGAGGTGTAAAAGCCGTCTTCGACTGCCTGAACCTTTTCACCGAGCATGGACTGAGTGTTCATGACAAGCGCAAAGCCGCATGCGAGTACAGCTATGAGCAGTGCGGTTATGGGATGTTTTAGGGATGTTCTCACGATATCAGCCTCTCAGTTCAAGCAGCTTCTGCTTCAGCTCGCCTTCGATACGGCCCAGCTCGACCTCGGCCTCCGCGCGTTTCTTCGCACCGTCGGCCTGGATCTGCCGGACCTCCTCGAGCGTGCTGATGAGCTCCTGGTTGGTCTTTTGCAGCGTTTCTATGTCCACAATGCCGCGCTCGGACTCCTTCGCTATCTCCACGCTGCCCTGGTGCAGCTTTTCGGCGTTGGCCTGCAGCAGACGGTTCGTCATCTCGTTGACGTCGCGCTGTGCCTCCATGGCCATCTGCGAGTGATGCAGCGTCAGGGCCAGTGTCATCTGGCTCTTCCAGAGCGGGATGGTGTTCACGATGGAGGAACGTATCTTTTCAGCCATGACCGAGTCGTTGGACTGGATCATGCGTATCTGAGGCGACATCTGGACGGACACCATGCGCGTCAGCTCAAGGTCATGCAGCTTCTTCTCGAAGCGTCCGAGCATGTTGGCGTAGTCGTTGGCAGCCTGGGCGTCCTCAGTCTTGCCGGACTCCTGGGCGACTTTCTGCAGCCTGGGCAGCTCGGTCTCGCGCAGCTCCTTGCAGCGAAGCTTGCCGGCAATGATGTACATGGTCAGTTCCTTGTGGTACTGCTGGTTCATCTCGTACATCTTGTCCATCATCGCGATGTCCTTCATGAGCGTGCGCTCGTGCTTCTCCAGCTCAGCCGCGATCTTGTCGACATTGACCTCGGCCTTGTCGTACTGGGCCTTGAGCGCGGCTATGCTCTGGCGCTGCTTCTTGAAGAAGCCGAGAAAGCCCTTTTTCTCCTCCTCGTCAAAGTTCATGCCCTGGAGCTGGATAACAAGGTCTGAGAGCTCCTCACCGACCTCTCCGAGGTCCTTGGTGCGGACCTTGCTGAGCGCGGCGTCCGAGAAATCCGCTATGTTCTTCTGAGCGGCAGAGCCGTAGTTGAGTATCTGCTCGGCGTTCATGACGTCTATCTGCTTTGCAAACTCCTTGACGGCGGCCTGCTCGGCAGGGGAGAGGCGTTCGAGCTCGAGCTTTTCCTCGGGCACATCCTTCTTTTCCTCCAGAACCGGGGCCTCAGGCTCGGCGGGCATCTGGACTGAAGCGGAGGCGGCCGCGTTGGGGTCGAGCGTGAGAGAGGGGATGAATTCCTTGTTTTCGTCCATCTTTTACTGTCCTTTCTTATTCCGTCTTTCCGGAGCGTGCGGCCCTGATTATTGTGTCCGCGCCGTCATCGGAGAAGCCTTCGCGTTCAAGCATCTGGTTCATGACGCTGATGTCGGTCTCAATGTCCAGCGCCTGATTGGCAAAGAGCGAATCGAGCTGTTTCTTGAATGCCTCGATAGCGGTGTCAAGCATGTCCTCGATGCTGGACATGGATTTTGAGAGGTTCGTACCCTCAATACCCTGATCGCTCATGCGGTCATAGGCGTTGAGGAGCTTTATTGTGGTGGGCAGATAGTAGTCAAGAAACTTGCGTATCTGCGGAACATCCGAGGGATCGTCTATGGCGTCCTGAACTATCTTGTCCGAAATGCGCATGAGCTCGTTTATGCGGCGGCGGACGTCGTTGTTCTTTATGGATGTGTAAAGCCTGCCCATTTCCTTTATGGCTCGCTTGCCGTCATCGATTATGGCCTGAACCTCGGGGCTGAGGGCGGGTTCCTCCTTCTTGACCGGCTCCGGCTCGGGCTCCGGCTCGGGCTCCGGCTCCGAAGGCTTCCGGGCGAGTATCATCTTGGCCGTGTACCAGGCCACGACCGCCACCGCAGCCGAAATGGCGGCGCTGCCCACAAGCCCGCCGAGAGTGTACATCGGAATGAAAAACGCGCAGACGATCCAGCCCAGCGCAAAGGCGTATATGGGAATAAACGCCTTAGGTTTTTTCTGTTTCAAAGCAGTTCCTCCAGTGCGCACAACATAAGATACTATATTTTATAACCAATGCTCCCGCTCGTCAAGGAAAACAGCCGCATGTCACATACTGCGCACGCGCTCAAGCAGCGCGCGGCAGCCGAGATTGACGTCGTCCCAGCAGGCGTCGAAGTCGCGGGTGTACCAGGGGTCGGCAACGTCGCGCTTGAGGGGCGTGAGGTCGAGCAGGCGGATGAGCTTGTGCTCCGGGTCGCCACCGAAGATGCGGTTCATGTTGCGGATGTTGGCGCTGTCCATGCCGACGATGAGGTCCCAATCGCCGTATTCCCCGCGCCTGAGCTGCCTCGCTGTCTTACCCGAGGGGTCAAGCCCGTGCGCCAGCAGCAGCCTGCGCACAGGCGGATATACGGGGTTCCCGATCTCCTCCGAGCTAGTGGCCGCCGAAGCCACCTCCACCTCAACTCCCGCCTTCGCCGCCATGTCCCGAAACACAAACTCCGCCATCGGACTGCGGCAAATATTGCCGTGGCAGACAAAAATTATCTTTACCATATTGCATGTCCCCCAAAGTTAACAGTCTGCGCTCGATCTCAATGTCCGGCGGGTTTTTGTTCTACGAGCTCTTTTTCCGTCGTGAGGTCGGCGTGGAGGAGGGTGACGAAGATGACGGAGAGGGGAATGATGGTAATCCAGATCGCCTTGCCGATGAAGAGATGGCAGAAGACCGTGCCAACTATCGCGCCAAGTGCGAAGAAAAGAAGCATTCCGGCGTGTCTGGCCCACTTTTCCCGATGGGATTTGTCGCCGCTCTTGCGGTGGTGCAGTTCCTTTGCCAGGCCTATGCCTACCTGACGGATGTGGTTTGTTACAAAGGTCGTGGCGACGGCGACGCCTTCGGCCTGACGGAAGGTGTTATACTGCATGGACGCAATGAAATTTATGATGACCTGGGAGATCTGCACGGGAGCAGACTCGGGGATCATACCCAGGATGAGCACCGCGACCATCTCGACGAAAATCAAAACCGTATCCCAGCGCACAAAAAAGCGGTGCTTTATGGGGTTCGGGACAAGCTCGGAGACAAAGGCGCCAAGGATATACGCGGATATTGGAACAAGGTAGTAGAGCCCTTCACCCCATTGTGCCGAGCCCAGAGCCAGACCCATGAGCACGACGTTGCCGGTCTGCGCGTTGCAGAAGATGTTGCCGCGCAGAAGATAGGTGTATGCTCCCCAGAAGCCGGCAACGGATATAAGTGTGAAGTATACCCAGTTCCTTTCGCAGGTCAGATAGTACTTGTCGTTCTCTTTACAGGATTTCAATATGCTCGCCCCTTCAGGGTCAAAGGCCCGCTTATTCTTTGTATATTCTGTCGTTCTCGGATATCTCCCTGAGCACGCGGCAGGGGTTACCGACGGCGATGACCCCGGCTGGGATGTTCCGCGTCACCACGCTGCCCGCGCCGATGACAGAGCCTTCGCCTATTGTCACGCCGGGCAGGATGGTGACGTTTCCGCCTATCCAGACATTGTCGCCAATGACGATGGGCGCACACTTTTCAAGTCCGGTGTTGCGCTCGGCGGCAAGCAGGGGATGGATGGCCGTGTACATACCGCAGTTGGGGCCGATAAAGCAGTGCGAGCCGAGGCGTATCGGCGCGCAGTCCATGAGATACGCACCGTGGTTTATGAAGCTGTGGTCACCAATGTAGCAGTTGACACCGTAGTCGACGAGGAAGGGAGCGAGTATGCTGACATCGTGTCCCATATTAGGCAGCAGCTCGCGCAATATGCGCGCGCACTCCTCCGCCTCGGCGAGAGGCGTAAGGCTCAGCCGGCGGCAAAGCTCCTTGGCCGCTGTGCGCAGTTTGGCGAGCGGTTCGTCATAGTTTGCGTCGTACCACAGGCCCTGTTCCATTTTTTCTCGTTCAGTCACGGGAAGTCCCCCTAAAAATGCAAGTATAAAGAATTTTAACACAGCTTTTTGCGATTGCCAAGCGCTTGCGCCTAAAGGGGCAAAAATACCCTCCGGGTCTTTTCAAGATGGGGGCTAGTGTGGTAAAATACACTGAATAAGTTTGAACAAAAAAGGAGAAACCATGCCGGATTTTCATGTTGTCAGCAGCTATGTGCCCTCGGGTGATCAGCCTGAGGCGATAGATGCCCTGGCCAGTGGCCTGGAGCGGGGAATTGCAGAGCAGACGCTGCTCGGCGTCACCGGCTCCGGCAAGACCTATACCATGGCCAAGGTCATAGAGCGTATCCAGCGGCCCACGCTCGTCCTGGCGCACAACAAGACCCTCGCGGCGCAGCTTTGCTCAGAGTTCCGCGAGTTTTTCCCGGACAACGCCGTGGAATACTTCGTCTCCTACTACGACTACTACCAGCCTGAGGCCTACATCCCGACGACCGACACCTACATCGAAAAGGACGCGGCAACCAACGAGGAGATAGACCGCCTGCGTCTCTCGGCAACGGCCTCGCTGCTCGAGCGGCGGGACGTCATCGTCGTCTCATCCGTGAGCTGCATCTACGGCCTGGGCGAGCCGGAGGACTTTGAGAAGATGATGGTCCCTATCCGGGTGGGGCTGGAGACGCCGCGCGACGAGCTCATAAAGCGTCTCATCGAGATACGCTACGAGCGCAACGACATCGCCTTCGAGCGCAATATGATACGCGTCAGGGGCGACACGGTCGAGGTCTGGCCCGCGTACTACAAGGACAGCGCCATCCGCGTGGAGTTCTTCGGCGACGAGATAGACCGAGTGAGCGAGATAAACCCCGTCACTGGTGAGGTGATCCGCCGACTGACGAACATCCCCATATTCCCGGCCAGCCACTATATAACGCCCAAGGAGAAACTCCAGCGCGCGGTGAAGGAGATACGCCGCGAGTGCGACGAGCGAGTGGCGTTTTTCAAGAGCCAGGACAAGTATATCGAGGCCCAGCGCATAGAGCAGCGCACGAACTTTGATATTGAGATGATACAGGAGCTCGGCTACTGCTCCGGCATCGAGAATTACAGCCGCATAATCTCCGGCCGCGAGCCGGGCAGCGCGCCTATGACGCTGCTCGACTACTTCCCGAAGGACTTTGTCCTTTTCGTGGACGAGTCCCACGTCACGCTCCCGCAGGTGCGCGCAATGTACCGCGGCGACCGGGCGAGGAAGGAAGCGCTGGTGAATTACGGGTTCCGTCTGCCCTCGGCCTTCGACAACCGGCCGCTAAAGTTTGAGGAGTTCCAGCAGCGCATCGGCCAGGCAGTGTACGTCTCCGCCACGCCGGGTCAGTATGAGCGCGAGCGCTCCGGACAGATAGCCGAGCAGATAATCCGCCCGACAGGTCTGCTCGACCCCGAAATATCCGTCCGCCCCGTCGAGGGCCAGATAGACGACCTCATGGACGAGATAAAGGCCCGCATCACCAAAAATCAGCGCACACTGGTGACGACGCTCACCAAGAAAATGGCCGAGGACCTCTCCGCCTACCTCACCGGCGCGGGGATAAGGTGCCGCTACATGCACCATGACATCGGCGCCATAGAGCGCATGGAGATAATCCGCGACCTGCGCCTCGGCGAGTTCGACGTACTCGTGGGCATAAACCTCCTGCGCGAGGGCCTGGACCTGCCTGAGGTCAGCCTGGTCGCCATCCTAGACGCGGACAAGGAGGGGTTCCTCCGCAGCGAGACGAGCCTCATCCAGACCATAGGCCGCGCAGCGCGCAACGCTGAGGGCCTGGTCATAATGTACGCCGACACCGAGACGCCCTCCATGAAGGCGGCCATAACCGAGACTGAGCGCCGACGCAAGAAGCAGGACGCGTACAACAAGGCCCATGGCATCGTGCCGCAGACGATAATCAAGAGCGTGCACGACATAATAGAACTGTCCCCCGAGACCGACAAGGCTGCCCGCCGCCGCGACGGGCTGAAGATGACCGAGTCCGAGCGGCGCGAGGAGATCGCCAAGCTCGAGAAGAAGATGCGCGAGGCTGCAAAGATGCTCGAGTTCGAGTACGCCGCCGTACTGCGTGACCAGCTCATCAAGCTGAGGGGTGAAAAATAATGAAACGTGCCGCCGCGGCGCTGCTTGGCGCCGCACTGCTCCTGAGCCTTGCCGCCTGCGGTGAGGCCCCCGGTCTGACGGAGCTGCCCGAGCCCGTAAGCGCCGCGACGCCCGTTCCTGTGACCACGCCCTCTCCGACGCTGGAGCCCACTCCGGAGCCGACGCCGGTCAGCTTGACGCTCACGCTCGCGGGCGACCTCGTCATGCACACCCCGCTCAACGACGAGGCGCTCACGCCGGAGGGCGAATACGACTACGTGCCCATCTTCGAGGACGTGGCGCACTACGTTGCGGACGCGGACTGGGCCCTCTGCTGCTTCGAGGGCGCCTTCACCGGCGACGGCAAGTGGACGGGCTATCCGCTCTTCCACGTCCCGGACGGGCTCGCGTATTCGCTCCGCGAGGTGGGCTTCGACCAGGTGAACATGGCCAGCAACCACGCCATGGACGCCTGGCACGAGGGCATAGTCCGCACGCTGGATGTCTTGGACGACGCGGGGCTGGAGCATGTGGGCGCTTACCGCACGCAGGCGGAGCGCGACAAGAATAACGGCATCCTTGTCAAGGAGCTGAACGGCATAAGCATAGCCTTCCTCAACTACACCTATGGCACCAACGGCATACCGGTGGACGGCGTGGAATATGGGCTGAACGTCTACACGACGGACTACATGACCTACTGCTCCAAGGTCGACTACGACATGCTTGACGCCGACATGGCCGCGGCGCGGGCGCTGGGTACCGACGTCATCGCCGTCAGCGTCCACTGGGGCGGGGAGTACGTCACCGGAGCGACGCAGCCGCAGCAGGAGCTTGCGGACTACTTCTTTGCCGAGGGCGCGGACCTCGTCATCGGCGGCCATCCGCACGTCCCGGAGCCGATGGAGCTGCGCGAGATAACGGACGCGGACGGCAGCACCCGCACGGGCTTTGTCTGCTATTGCCTGGGCAACCTCCTGTCAGCCCAGACGAAGCCCTACACCGACCTCACGGCCATGGTGCAGCTCGAGCTGACGAAGGACCCGGCGACGGGGGAGACGGAGATAAGCTCCTGTGAATACATACCCATGATAATGCTGAATCTGGCCGACTACGGCGTATCTCGGGGCCGCAGGCTCTGGGATATCCGCGCCGCCATGGCCGATTACGAGGCCGGGGACGACCGCGGCGGGGTCATAACTCCCACGCTGTACGCCGCGCTCGGCGAGGCGCTTGCGGATTGCGAGCGTATCTTTGGAACTTTGGAGATGCCCGACAATGAATAAGCTGATGATACTCGACGGCAACAGCATAGTTAACCGCGCCTTTTACGGCGTCCGGCCCCTCAACGCGCCGGACGGCACGCCGACGAACGCGGTTTACGGCTTCCTTGCCATATTGCAGAAGCTCCTGGACGGCGAGGCCCCAGATTCGCTCTGTGTGGCCTTCGACCTGCCCGCGCCGACCTTCCGGCATGACATGTTCGAGGGGTACAAGGCCCAGCGCAAGCCGATGCCGGACGACCTTGCGGTGCAGATGCCGCTGCTGAAGGAGACGCTCGACGCGATGCACATCCGCCGCCTCGAGGCCGCTGGCTGGGAGGCCGACGACGTGCTCGGCTCAGTCGCGGCCAAGTGCGAAAGGGCCGGCTGGGAGTGCGTGATAGTCACCGGAGACAAGGACAGCTTCCAGCTCATAACCGACACGACCAGCGTGCTGCATGTCAAGACCCGCATGGGCCAGACGGAGACTATACTCTACGACAAGGCGCGCTTTGAGGAGGAATACGGCTTTGCCCCGCCGCTTATGGTGGACCTCAAGGCCCTGATGGGCGATGCTTCGGACAACATCCCCGGCGTGCCCGGCATAGGCGAAAAGACCGCCCTCGACCTCGTGCGCCGCTTCGGCGCCGTGGATAACATCTACGCGGGCCTCGAGACGCTGGATATCAAGGACAGCGTCCGCAAGAAGCTCGACGCAGGCCGTGAGAGCGCGAAAATGTCCTACACCCTCGCCACCATCAGCCGCGAAGCCCCCGTTGAGCTCGATCCCGCCGAGGCGGCGTGGAAAGCGGACTTCGGCCCGGAGCTCTACGAGGTGCTCAATCGCCTTGGTTTTAGAAAATTCATTGAAAAATGGGGCCTCGCCCCGGGAGAGGAGAAAGCCGCTGAGACAGTGCGGCGCGCCCTGCCGGAGATAGCGCCTATCAGCGCGGAGGAGGCGGAGCGCCGCATCCGCGCTGCCGCGACCGTCGGCATCTTCTGCCCGGAGGGGAACCTCGACAGCATCATGGTCTGCGACGGGGAGAGCATCTTCACGCTCAACTGGGCCGAGCTCGGCGAGGACTATAACCGTCTGCTCCGGCTGCTGTTCTCGGGTGAGGTCAAGAAGTCCGCGCACGGCGTAAAGGACCTAATGGGCCTCGTGCTGGCCGAGGGCCTGGGCACAGAGGGTTTCGTGTTTGACACGGAGCTCGCCGCCTACGTCCTGGACCCGACAGAGAGCTCCTACGACCTTCCCAAGCTCGCGCAGCGCCATCTCGGCGCGGAGCTGCCCGCCGCACAGGCGGTGCTGGAGCTTATAGCCCCCATGCGCGCCAAAATTGAGGAAAACGGTGCGGCGCGGCTCTATGACGAGATAGAGCTCCCGCTCTGTGAGGTGCTGGCCGAGATGGAGCGCGCGGGCTTCCTCGTTGACCGCAAGGCGCTCTCCGACTTCGGCGAGAGCCTGACCGCAGGCATAGACGCGCTGCAGCGCGGCATCTGGGACATGGCCGGGCACGAGTTCAACATAAACTCGCCCAAGCAGCTCGGCGAGGTGCTCTTCGAGGAGCTGATGCTCCCCGCGGGCAAAAAGACCAAGACCGGCTGGAGCACGAACGCCGACGTCCTCGAAAAGCTCATCGGCAAGCACCCGATAATCGGCGACATCCTCGAATACCGCATGCTCACGAAGCTCAAGAGCACCTACGCGGACGGCCTGCTGAAGGTCATTTCCGCCGACGGCCGCATCCACACCTGCTTCAAGATGACCGTCACCGCCACGGGCCGCCTCTCGAGCACTGAGCCTAATTTGCAAAACATCCCCGTCCGGCGCGAGCTGGGCGCGCAGATACGCCGCATGTTCGTCGCCGCGCCCGGCTGCGTGCTCGTCGACGCGGATTACAGCCAGATAGAGCTCCGCCTGCTTGCCCACATCTCGGGCGACGAGACTATGCGCGAGGCCTTCAAAAGCGGGGAGGACATACACGCCGTCACGGCCTCTCAGGTGTTCGGCGTGCCGCTCTCCGAGGTCACGGCGCAGCAGCGCAGCAGCGCCAAGGCCGTCAATTTCGGCATCGTGTACGGCATCTCCGCCTTCTCTCTGGCGCAGGACATCAAAGTCAGCCCCGCCGAGGCGAGGGCGTATATCGAGGCGTACCTGCAAAAGTATCACGGCGTGCGCGAGTATATGGAGCGCGTCATAGCCGAGGCCAAGGAAAAGGGCTATGTCGAGACCATCTTCGGCCGCCGCCGCCCAGTGCCGGAGCTCAAGGCCTCGAATTTCAATACCCGCAGCTTCGGCGAGCGCGTGGCGCGCAACATGCCCATCCAGGGCGCAGCCGCGGACATCATAAAGCTCGCCATGGTCAACGTCCGCCGCCGCCTGCGCGCCGAGGATCTCGAGGCCAGGCTGCTACTGCAGGTGCACGACGAGCTGATAGCAGAGTGCCCCGCCGCCGAGGCCGAGCGCGTCGCCGCGCTTCTGGAGGAGGAGATGGAGCGCGCCGTGCAGCTCTCGGTGCCGCTCATTGCAGAGGCGCACAGCGGACATTCCTGGGCGGAGGCGCATTGACATGGTGACTTTTGAAGAAGCCGCCGCCATGCTGGACGAGGCGGCCGACAGCCTTCCTGAGGAGATATTCGACAAGCTCAACGGCGGCGTGAACCTCCTGCCCGCACGGCGCACTGATGAGCACGGACTGCTGGTCATGGGCATGTATTTCGTGGACCAGATGGGCCGGCACGTTGAGATATACTACGGCTCGTTCAGAGAGCGCTTTGCCGCCGCGCCGCCGGAGCGCTGGAAGCGCGAGCTCACAAAGACGCTCAAGCACGAGCTGACCCACCACATTGAGAATCTGGCATACGACCGCAGCCTTGAGCGCTGGGACGACGACCATGTGGCCTGGCTGCTCTCCGGGCTGGAGGACGAGCCCCTGGAGGCAGAGAGCGTGCTCTTTGTGGACGCGGACGGCTCGGGGCTCGCGGCCATAGCCGCGGCGATGTTCGCCCAGGCCGCGAAGGATGCAAACTGCCCGGAGCTGCGCGGCGCCGCCGCCTCAGCCGGCGAGTGCGTCTCAGAACCGGACGCCAAGGCCGTCAAAGCCGCCGGGAGATATGATATCGACATCTCGGGAGCCGTGCCGCGCCGCGCTGACCGCGCGCTGCTGGAGAGCTATGACGCCGCGCTCTGCATGACGGAGGAGCAGGGCGACGCCCTTGCCGCTCTCTGGCCGGATATGGACGAGCGCATCCTCTGCCTGGGCGAGACGGACATAAGGCCGCCCAGGTTCGCCACGCAGGGCGCATGGAACCGTCTCGCGGACCGCCTGGCGGAAGAGATACGCTATCTGATAGACGAGCTGACGGGGGAGAACGAGGATGAAGATTCGTGACGCCGTACCCACCGACGTGCCCGGCATTGCCGCGCTCGAGCGCGAGTGCTTCTCTCTGCCCTGGTCGGAGGAGATAATCGCCTCCCAGCTCACGGGTGAGGGCAAGATCATGCTCGCGGCTGACGAGGACGGGATGCTTGCCGGGTATATGGGTCTGCAATACGTCCTGGACGAGGGTTACATCTCCAACGTCTGCACTGCGCCGGATTTCCGCCGCCGCGGCGTGGCGGGCGCGCTGATAGATGAGATGGTAAGCCGCGCCCGAGCGCTAGGACTCTCGTTCATGAGCCTTGAGGTGCGCGTTTCAAACGTCCCCGCCATAAGCCTCTACTCCGGCAGGGGCTTTGTGAACGTCGGCCTAAGGCCGGGATACTACGAAAAGCCAACAGAGGACGCGATGATAATGAACCTCGCCCTCGTGTGACGATATATAATAAGGAAGGTAGCAAATATGCTGATACTCGCTGTTGAATCCTCCTGCGACGAGACTGCTGTCGCTCTTGTCCGGGATGGCAGGGAGCTGGTCACGGACCAGGTGTTCTCCCAGGCCGACCTGCACGCCGTTTACGGAGGCGTGGTGCCGGAAATAGCCTCACGCAGTCACGTCGAGGTCATATCCCTGCTCGCTGAGCGCGCCCTACAGGTCGCGGGTCTGGAGCGCAAGGACATAGACGCCGTGGCCGTGACCTACGCTCCGGGGCTCATAGGCGCGCTGCTGGTGGGCGTGAACTTCGCCAAGGCCGCGGCGCTGGCGCTGGGTGTGCCGCTGATACCTGTGCACCACATACGCGGCCACATCGCGGCAAACTATCTAGCGTTTCCGGAGCTGGAGCCGCCGTTCCTCTGCCTGGCTATTTCGGGCGGCAACACGCTCATTGCCGACGTGCGCGACTACACCGACATCCGCATCATCGGCTCCACGCGCGACGACGCGGCGGGTGAGTGCTTCGACAAGACGGCTCGAGTTCTGGGCCTGCCATATCCCGGAGGCAAGCCTCTGGACGAGCTCTCGCAGAAGGGCGACGACACGCGCTATGCTATGCCGCAGTCGCACATCGAGGGAAGCCCCTACGACATGAGCTTCTCCGGGCTCAAGACCGCCGTCATAAACCTCGTCCACGGCGCGGAGCAGAGGGGAGAGGAGATTGACCGCCCGGGGCTCGCAGCCTCGTTCTGCAAGGCAGTGAGCGACAGCCTGGTACCGCGCACCATGGCAGCTGCACGGGAGCTGGGCTATAAGAAGATCGTCGTCGCCGGAGGCGTCGCGGCAAACTCCCGCATCAGGCGCGACTTTACCGCCGCGGCGGAGCGCGAGGGTGCAAAGCTCTATATCCCGCCGCTGAAGCTCTGCGGAGACAACGCCGCAATGATAGGCGCGCAGGCCTACTACGAATATCTCGCCGGAAGCACGGCCGGCAGCGAACTCAACGCTTACGCCACAAAGGAGCTGTGAGACAATGGGCACGCATGATGGACACAGACAGCGACTCAAAGAGAGCTTTGCGGAACATGGCCTTGACAGCTTTAACGACATAAACGCCCTTGAGCTCCTGCTGTTCTATGCACGTGCCCGCTGTGACACCAATGAGATCGCTCACGAGCTTCTCGACCGTTTCGGTACGCTGGACGGTGTTTTCGAGGCCTCGATCGAGGAGCTCGTGACCGTGGACGGCGTGGGCAGGGAGACGGCCATATTTCTGCGCCTTATCCCTGAAGTCAGCCGCAGGTATATGATGAGCAAACGTCACGCCACGGTCATACTAAATACAGATGAGGCCTGCGAATATTTCCGCCCTCTGTTCATGTTCGCGCGGACGGAACGTCTTTACGCTCTGTTTCTCGACAATATGCTGCGCGTGCTGACCTGTCGTGAACTCGGCAGCGGCAGTGTCGACGGCGTGAGCCTGAACATACGCAAGGTAGTGGAGATGGTGGTAAACTACCGCGCAAGCCGCGTCGTCCTCGCACACAACCACCCGTACGGGAATGTTGAGCCCTCGCATGAGGACTATGCTTCCACAGAGATGATCTCCTCATCTCTGGAGAGCTTCGGTGTGCGCGTGCTCGACCATATAATCATAAGCGGTACTCAGTCCGGAAGCATATACAAGTGCAACCGTGATTACCGCAAGATCGTATGAACGGATTCCTTCAAAATTAAAACGGCGAAGCTAGAAAACCGGCGGCTCGGGTTATTATGTAAAGGATTTTTAAAATCGCCCGATGCCGCCGATTTCAATGCAGGGAATGACAATTGCTGTAAATAATCGCTGAAAGCCCCACCGTTCAAGGAAAATTCAATGTTGATAAGCCTGTTGAAAATGTCTATAACTCTGAGAATAACTTTTCCGTGTAACTTTTATGTAAACTTTTCGTCAACTTATTGCGGGTGACGGACGTGGGGCGCAAGAGCCGAAACTGAGGGATTTTTCGGGCAGAGTGGCAAAAAACGCCCGGGGCCGTAGGCTCGAATTTTGGCACAGTCTGTGGGGTGCTGTCGCAACTTGTCGCAAAACCGTCACAATTTTTGATTCATCTATACTATGTGTAATCACCTGAATTCCAACAATACTGCTTGACTTTGACTTTGGCCTGTGCTAAACTCTTTAAGCGCGTAAGCATGCTGGCATAGCTCAGTCGGTAGAGCAGCTGATTCGTAATCAGCAGGTCGTGTGTTCGAGTCACATTGCCAGCTCCAAACTCCGTCAGGTAACTGGCGGAGTTTTGTTTTAGGGGTGATATCGTGCTTGCAGAGCAGATAAACGCATATATGGCGGAGCGTGGCTGTACGTTTGAAGTGCGCTTTTACGAGAGCGTGGGTTCCACTAACACCGTGCTTGCCGAGCTGGCGCGCTCAGGCGCGCCGGAGTTCACGGCGGTCATCGCGGGCACGCAGACGGCGGGCCGGGGCAGGGGAGAGCACCGCTTTTTCTCACCTGCGGGCTGCGGTATATACTTTTCTCTGCTGCTGCGCCCCAAGTTCCCGGCGGAGACGGCGGCAAAGCTGATCACACCCGCCGCGGCTGTGGCTGCGGCACAGGCGATAGAGTGCGTCTCGGGCGAGACTGCGGGTATAAAGTGGGTTAACGACATCTTTGCGCGTGGCCGCAAGGTCTGCGGCATTCTGACCGAGGCCGCGCCCGACGGCTCGGGCGGTCTCGCCTGGGTCATACCCGGCATCGGCATCAACGTCTGCCCGCCTGAGGGCGGCTACCCCGCCGAGATAAGCGCCACTGCTGGAGCCGTTTTCCCAGGCGAAGCTCCCGAGGACGCCGCCGCAAGGCTGGCCGTAGAGACCATAGAGCGCCTCATAGGGCTTTACAGGGTCATGCCGGAGTGCGGCTTCCGTGTCGAGTATGATCGCCGACTGACCCTGAAGGGCCGTCGAGTGAGTTATGGCATCGGCAGGCGCGGCAACGTACTCGGCGTTGACAGTGACTTCTGCCTCCTCATACGCACGGAGCGGGGAAGCATAGAGGCTCTGGATTCAGGAGAGGTGCGCTGCTCGGATACAATATAATAAAAGCCCGGCTTCAACAGAAGCCGGGCTTTTGTATTTCGTGCGTTCTCACGCGCCGAGCAGGACGCGGTCGTTTGAGAATTCCTTGCCGGATACGGCGGAGAAGCGGGCGATGAGCTGCTCAACGGTGAGGCGTTTTTTCTCCTCGCCGCTGATGTCGAGCACTATGCGTCCCTCGCTCATCATTATGAGGCGGTTGCCGAGATGGATGGCGTCGCGCATGTTGTGCGTCACCATGAGGGTGGTGAGGTGGTTCTCGCTGACTATCTGTTCGGAGAGCTCGAGCACCTTGGCGGCGGTCTTGGGGTCGAGCGCAGCGGTGTGCTCGTCGAGCAGCAGCAGCTTGGGCTGCACCAGCGCAGCCATCAGCAGCGTCAGCGCCTGACGCTGGCCGCCGGAGAGCAGACCCGCCTTTGCGGTAAGCCGGTCCTCGAGGCCGAGGTCGAGCGAGCGCAGCAGCTCGCGGTAGTCCTCGCGCTCTACCTTCTTGATGCCCCAGCGCAGCGTGCGGCGCTTGCCGCGCCTGGCGGCGAGGGCAAGGTTTTCTTCGATGCTCATGGTGGGCGCGGTGCCCATCATGGGGTCCTGGAACACGCGGCCGATGAAGGCGGCGCGCTTGTATTCGGGCAGCTTGGTGACATTCTTGCCGTCTATCGTCATGCTGCCGGAATCCACGGAGAAAGCGCCCGCTATGGCGTTGAGCATGGTGCTTTTGCCAGCGCCGTTTCCGCCGATGACCGTGACGAAGTCGCCGTCGTTGAGCGTGAGGTTCAGGTCGAAGAGCGCGGTCTTGGCGTTCACCGTCCCGGGGTAGAAGGTCTTGCTGATGTGTTTGAGTTCAAGCATCGTTATTCCCCTTTCCTGCGACCGCGCGGCGGCCAGACATGAGCTTATCCTTCCAATGCGGTATTGCGAGAAACAGCGCGACGATGAGCGCCGTAAGCAGCTTGAGGTCGTTGGTGTTGAGCCCAAGGCGGAGCACCACCTGGATGACAACGTAATAGAGTATCGCGCCGATAATGCAGCTGGCCAGCTTCCCGGCAAAGTTGTTGAGCCTGTGGCCCAGTATGACCTCGCCGATGATGACGGCCGCAAGACCGATGACGATAGCGCCGCGGCCCATGTCCACGGTGGAGCTGCCCTGATACTGGGCGATGAGCGCTCCGGCCAGGGCGACGATGCCGTTTGAGATCATGAGACCGATGACGGCGTTGCGCTCGGTGTTGATGCCCTGGGACCTGGCCATGTTCCGGTTTGCTCCAGTAGCGCGGATGCCGCAGCCTATCTCTGTTCCGAAGAACCAGTAGAGCAGGGCCACAACCACGGCGGCGATGACCACCAACAGCAGTATCGGGTTCCTCAGCGACAGCTCGCGGACAAAGCGGGAGGAGACTAACAGACCGTATTTGTCTACGCTAACGGCGAGGGTCGACTGCGTGCCTGCCGTCGTGCCCCAGCCCATGATGCGAAGGTTCACGGAATACAGCGCGAGCTGGGTAAGTATGCCGGCGAGTATGGCAGGTATGCCGCATTTGGTGTGAAACAGTCCGGTGACGAGTCCGGCGAGCATGCCGACCAGCATTGCTATTATGGTAGCCAGCCAGACGTTCACTCCGCTGACCGTGAGCAGCACACAAACGGCTCCGCCCGTTGCGAGTGAGCCGTCGACCGTCAGGTCGGCAATATCGAGCACTCGGTAGGTTATATATACGCCAATGGCCATTATGCCCCACATGAGGCCCTGACCCACGGAACCGGGCAGTCCGTTCAGCAGCGAAACTATGAAATCCATTACTTATCCTCCATGCGCGGTGGTGCCCGGAGGGGGCGCTGTTTTATTGCCCCCTCCGGAAAGAATCAAAGTTCAGCCTTCGATGGCGGTGTAGCCCTCGGGAATGGTGATGCCCAGCGCCTCACAGTTGGCGGCGTTGTACATCTTGGTGACGGTCGGGGCGTACTCGATGGGCATGGTGGAGATATCGGCCTCGCCCTTGAGGATCTGTGCGGCCATCTCGCCGGTGGTGTAGCCGAGCTCGTAGTAGTCGATGGAGAGGGTGGCCACGCCGCAGCCGGAGCAGATGCCGCTCTCACCGGCGACGACGGGGACGCCCGCGGCGAGGACGATGTTGGCTATCGTCTCGGTGTTGCCGGCGGCGGTGTTGTCGGTGGGGATGTAGATGACGTCGGAGTTGTCGCAGGCGGTCTGGGTGACGGAGGAAAGGTCGTTGACGTCGGTGAAGGCGTAGGCTTCACAGGTGTAGCCCATTTCCTCGAGGTAGCCCTTAATGGTCTCGATCTGGTAGACGCTGTTGGGCTCGCCGGAGCAGTAGAGCAGGCCGACGTTGGTCGCCTCCGGGAAGAGCTCCTGGATCATGGCAGCCTGCTGATCGAGGGGGGCGAGGTCACTGGTGCCGGAGATGTTGCCGCCGACGGTGCCGGTCCACTCGTCAATGTTCAGCGCGGTGGCGTAGTCGGTGACGGAGGTGCCGAGCACGGGAATCTCGGAGGTGGCGGAGTAAGCAGCCTGCAGCGGCCAGGTGGCGTTGGCGAGGATGAGATCGACGTTTTCGGAGACGAGGCCGTCGATTATGGTCACGCAGTTGGGCTGCTCGCCGCCGGCGTTGCCCTCGCTGTACTCAACGGCGCCTTCGCCGAGAATGTCGGACAGGGCATCCTTGAAGCCCTGAGTGGCGGCGTCGAGCGCGTCATGAGTCATCTGCTGGCAGATACCGACAACATACTGGGTGTCAGCAGGTTCGCTGGGAGTTTCGCTTTCATCGACGGGTGCCTCAGACACGGCGGCATCGTCAGAGGGGGGAGCGGAGGTCTCATCGGCCGTGGTACCACAGGCGGCCAGGGCGAGCAGCATAATTGCCGCGAGAAGCATTGCAAGAATCTTTTTCATTTCAGTCTCTCCTTTTCCTTTTGGCTGGCAGCAAAAAAACAGCCCCGCCTGTTAAGACGGGGCTGCATTTACCGCAAAAAATATTTACTCGGCAAATCGCTCTATCCTATACAGGCTCTTGGATTGTCCATGCCATAAAAGTAAAAATAGGCATAGCAATAAAAGCCCGCAAAGGAGAAGCGAGCCTGACGGGAGGAAGCGGCAGTATTCACATTGAGAGCGCAAACGAGGTTTTTCATGCTGCTTTATCTCCTTCCCGGCTCAGGCCGAATTTGCTTTGCTGCATCTAAAATACCGCTTGAAATCACTAAAGTCAAGCGGACAAAATCATAAATCTGCTACATGATGCTAAGGACGGATTTGAGCAAAATGCACAAATTGTCCGCGCATCAGGGAACAATGACTTCCTTGACGAGAAAGTCCCTTCCGCTGATTACGTCCGCATTGCGCTTGCCGCAGCGGGGACAATAGCCCTCATTTTTGACAATGGGGAAGGCCCTTTTGCAGTCACGGCAGACGCCCTGACCCTCAACGACCTCGATTTTAAGCTTGGTAAATTCAAAGGGCGTGTCCTTGATTATGACCTTATATATATCCTCGACGTACTTTGGTATGACCAGCGAGAGGTCGCCGATCTCGAGAACGATCGTGTCAATTCTATCAAGTCCATTTTCCTTGGCGAAGTTTTCGACGGTTTTGAGTACCTGCCTGATAACTCCTATCTCGTGCATAGACCAGACCTCCCGGAGCATATTTTGCCTTGCTGTTTGATGATATCACGCACGTAGCCCGGGGTCAAGCGCGGGCGGGAGAAAAGACGTATTTTGCCTTTTCGTGGCCATGCCAGCACCCTAAATGATGGTCTAACCTTGACCAGTTGTGACAATTGACAGTTTTTTGACTTTTTAATTTGTAAAGGTGTGAATTGAATGAAGGAAGGAGGAAGTTTATAATGTTAAAAGAAGCACTTGTGTTGAAAAACGAAATTTTTAATATGAAAAGAGGGGGATTTATGGCCTTCAGAAAAAAGATTCTTTTGCTTGCCTCCAAGATAAGCCTTGAGTCCGGTACCTATACGGGCGTTACGCCCTCGGATCCAGAGTACATGATACTCGACCCGGTCGTGACCGACGAAATGGCGGATGTTGGCATGCACATCAAGGTCCGTAAGGGCAGACGCATTGAGGTCATAGCCAAAAAGGCCGGCACCAGCATTGAGCACGCGCAGGCCATGGTCGACGAACTCGTCAAGTGCGGCATCGTCCGCTGCGTGTACGAGGGCGAGAACCACGATATCGAGACCTATTATTATCCCATCTGGGTCCCCGGCATCATGGAAGGCATGCTCTCCGTGAAGGAGCAGGTTGAAAAGTACCCCGTCATCGCCGAGTGCTTCGAGCGCTATACGCGTTACAGGACACCCATACTTGTTCCGAATTTCCCGGTCGGTATGGGCCCCATGCGCGCCATGCCCGTGGGCAGCGCGATCAAGAACGACTCCCACGCTGCTACCTATGATGAGGTAGAGCACATCATCGAGAGAGCCTGGGCGATCTCCGTCGGCCCCTGCTCCTGCCGCCGCACCAGGCGCCTCATGGGCGAGGGCTGCGGCCACCTCGAGGAAGACATGTGCATGTACATAGACGACAACGCCAAGTTCTTCTCCGAGCAGGGCAGCCACAGGCTGGTCAGCAAGGAAGAGGCGCTCGAGATCCTCAAGCGTGCCGAGGACAACGGCCTTGTCCACGAGATAAACGCAGCCGAGGGCTATGACGGCCCCACGGCCATCTGCAACTGCTGCGGCTGTTCCTGCCTTGCGCTGCGCCTGGGCGAGTACTTCAACGCCCCGGATATGCTGAGGACCAACTACGTCGCCAAGGTTGACCGCGACAAGTGCGTGGCCTGCGGCCTCTGCGTCGACAACTGCCAGATGGGCGCGCTCAAGCTCGGCACCAAGCTCTGCGGCAAGAAGGAAGAGAAGCCCGCTGAGCCTCAGCTCACCCCCATGGACAGCCTCTGGGGCAAGGACAAGTACAACGTCGACTACCGTACCAACCGCGTAAAGGTCGCCGACGAGGGTACCGCGCCATGTAAGACCCAGTGCCCGGCGCACATTCCTGTCCAGGGTTACATCAAGCTCGCTTCCCAGGGCCGCTATCTCGAGGCTCTGGAGCTCATAAAGAACGAGAACCCCTTCCCGGCGGTCTGCGGTCGTATCTGCAACCGCGCCTGCGAGGACGCCTGCACCCGCGGCGACATCGATGACCCCATCGCCATCGACGACATCAAGAAGTTCATCGCGGACAAGGAGCTTTCCGCCGAGACCCGCTTCGTGCCGAAGATGCTCAACCAGACAGGCAAGCCCTTCACCAACAAGATCGCCGTCATCGGCGGCGGCCCGTCCGGCCTCTCCTGCGCCTACTACCTCGCGGTCAAGGGCTATCCCGTCACCGTGTTCGAAAAGGGCGACAGGGTCGGCGGCATGCTTACCCGCATTCTCCCGTCCTTCAGGCTTGAGAAGGACGTCGTCGAGGCCGAGATAGACGTCCTGCGTGAGCTGGGCGTTGAGTTCCGCTGTGGCGTGGACGTTGGCAAGGACGTCACCATCGCTCAGCTGCGCGAGCAGGGCTACGAGGCGTTCTACCTCGCGGCCGGCGCCTGGAAGAGCGCGCCTCTGGGCTGCACCGGCGACGACAAGGCCGGTGTCTGGGGCGGCATAGAGTTCCTCAAGGCCGTTAACGCCGGCGATGAAGTCAAGGTAGGCAAGAACGTCGCCGTCATCGGCGGCGGCAACACCGCGATGGACGTTGCTCGCACCGCCATAAGGCTGGGCGCGGAGAACGTGTATGTAGTCTACCGCCGTACCGCGGACGAGATGCCTGCGGCGGCCGAGGAGGTCGCTGAGGCCGAGGCCGAGGGCGTGCAGTTCAAGTATCTGATGACCCCGGCCGAGGTGCTGGGCGAGGAGAGCGTGACAGGCCTGAAGCTCCAGTGCCTCGAGCTCTCCGCTGTGGAGGACGCCTCCGGCAGGCGTCAGCCCATTGAGCGCAAGGGCGTTTTCGAGGAGCTGGCTGTCGACTGCGTCATCGCCGCCACCGGCCAGAAGGTCGACCTCGGCAATATGCTCGACGGCACCAAGGTCCAGCGCGGCAAGAACGGCACCGTGGTCGTTGATCCCGTCACCCTCCAGACCGGCGAGAGCGATATCTTCGCGGGCGGCGACGTCGTCACCGGACCTAGGTTTGCCATCGACGCCATTGCGGCAGGCAAGGAGGGCTCCATCTCTATCCACCGCTTTGTGCATGAGGGCCAGAGCCTGGTGCTCGGCAGGGCTGTGAAGGACTATCTGTCCCTCGACAAGGACAACGTGGTCGTGCCCATCAAGAGCCTGCACTCCACGCCGAGGCAGAAGGCTGCGGACGGCTCGCCCGAAGAGGCCAAGAAGACCTTCCACGATCTGCGCGGCACCTTTACTGAGGAGCAGCTCAAGAAGGAGACGGAGCGCTGCCTCGGCTGCGGCGCCGTCGTGCTCGACGAGTACATGTGCATCGGCTGCGGCATCTGCACCACCAAGTGCAAGTTTGACGCCATCCACCTGGAGCGCGTGCGCGACGTTGAGGGCCTCGACTACGATAAGCTGGTCCCGAGCGTCGCTCCGCACGTGGCGAAGCGCTATGGCTCGATAGCTATAAAGTCCCTTTCTAAGCCCTTCGCGAAGAAGTAAGACCGGGATTTAAGTTCCAATACCAAAAAACGCGCCCGATTCGGGCGCGTTTTTTGGCGCTCCGGCGCTTTTGATGAAACAAAACAATCGTTGCAAGGCAGGGGAAAGTCGTATATAATGTGCATATAAGTCCATAGATTGGGAGTGACAGCATGAAGTTTACAAAAATGCACGGCTGCGGCAACGACTATGTGTATGTAAACTGCTTTGAGGAGACGGTGGATGACCGCCCTGCGCTGGCCCGCCTTGTGGCCGACAGGCACTTCGGCGTAGGCGGCGACGGGCTCATCTGCATCTGCCCGTCCGACAAGGCTGATTTTGCAATGGATATGTATAACGCGGACGGTTCCTGCGCCCAGATGTGCGGCAACGGCATCCGCTGCGTGGCGAAGTACGTCTACGAGCGCGGTATGACCGACAAGACCGTCATAGACGTTGAGACCGGCGCGGGCGTAAAGACCCTGTGGCTGAACGTTGAAAACGGCGTTGTGGAGAGTGTGCGCGTCTGCATGGGCCAGCCGGAGTTCAAGGCTGAGAAGGTCCCCGTCATAACCGACGGCGAGAGCTTCATAAATCAGCCCATGGAGGTGGGCGGCATGCAGTGGAACGTCACGGCTGTGTCCGTCGGCAACCCCCATGCAGTGGTGTTTGCGGACAACGTCGACTGGCTCGACCTGCCCACGATAGGCCCGCTCTTTGAGAACTGCCCGATCTTCCCGGAGAGGATAAACACCGAGTTCGTACAGGTCATTGACCGCACCACGCTGAAAATGCGCGTCTGGGAGCGCGGAAGCGGCGAGACCCTCGCCTGCGGCACCGGCTCGACCGCGGCTCTGGCCGCCGCCGTCGTCAACGGCAAGTGCGAGCCCTATGCGAAGCTGCAGCTTCGCGGAGGAGAGCTCAATATCGAGTGGAACCGCGACGAGAACCTCATCTATATGACCGGTCCCGCTGTCACCGTCTTTGACGGCGAACTTCTCCTGTGAGGTGCCAGTAAGTGATCAAACTCAACGATAACTACGGAAAACTCCCCGGCAGCTATCTTTTTGCCGAGATAGCCCGCCGCGCTGCGGCGTATTCGGAGCAGAATCCGAATAAGCGCCTCATAAAGCTCGGCATCGGCGACGTGACCTTGCCCCTGCCCGCCGCCTGCGTGGAGGCCCTCAAGGCCGCCGCCGACGAGATGGGCCGCAAGGAGAGCTTCATGGGCTACGGCCCCTACGAGGGCTATGACTTCCTGCGCGAGGCCATTGTGAAGAACGACTACGCCCCCCGCGGCGCAAAGATAACGGCCGACGAGATCTTCGTCTCCGACGGAGCAAAGTCCGACTGCGGCAACATAGGCGATATCTTCTCCGAGGACAACATCGTCGCCGTCTGCGACCCCGTGTACCCCGTGTACATCGACGCCAACGCCATGAGCGGCAGAGCGGGGGACTGGGACGGCGGCAAGTGGACGAAGATAGTCTACATGCCCTGCACGGCAGAGAACGGATTCTTCCCGGAGCTCCCTAAAACCGTGCCCGACATGATCTACCTCTGCTTCCCGAACAACCCCACCGGCATGGCCGCGACCAAGGAACAGCTCAAGCCCTGGGTGGACTATGCCAACGAGCACGGCAGCATCATTCTCTACGACGCGGCCTACCGCGCGTACATGTCGGACCCGGAGCTGCCCCGGACCATCTACGAGATACCCGGCGCGGAGGAGTGCGCGATCGAATTTTGCAGCTTTTCCAAGACCGCGGGCTTCACCGGCACGCGTTGCGGCTGGACGGTCATCCCGCGCGCGCTCAAGCGCGGCGGCGAGAGCATATACGACCTCTGGATGCGCCGCCAGAGCACCAAGTTCAACGGCACTGCCTACGTCATACAGAAGGCCGCCGAGGCGACTTACAGTGAGGCCGGCAAGGCCCAAATCGCCGAGATGATCGGCTACTATATGAACAACGCCAGGGTCATCCGCGCGGGGCTCACTGATGCGGGGCTCGAGGTCTACGGCGGCACGGATTCGCCGTACATCTGGTTCCGCGCCCCCGGCGGACTTGGCTCCTGGGAGTTCTTCGACCGCCTGCTCACGGAGGCGAACGTTGTCACCACTCCCGGCGCGGGTTTTGGTCCCTCGGGTGAGGGCTTCATACGCCTGACTGCCTTTGGCGACGCAGCAAACACCGCCGAGGCTGTCGAGAGGATAAAGAGGATCATATAAGACAGGAGGAAAACTGTTTTGAAACTCATAATCGGCACCCAGGAAGAAGTAGTCAAAAAAGCAGCACAGAGATATGTAAAGCTCCTCAATGAGAAGCCGGAGGCCGTGCTCGGCCTTGCCACCGGTTCCACTCCGCTCGGACTCTACGCCGAGCTTGCTAAGCTCTGCGCCGAGGGCAAGCTGTCCTTTGCAAAGTGCACCACCTTCAATCTCGACGAGTACATAGGCCTCGACGGGACGCACGACCAGAGCTACCGCTATTTCATGAATAAGAACCTCTTTGAGAAGGTCGACGTCCGCATGGAGGCCACGCATGTCCCCTCCGGCGCCGTCAAGAGCGACGAGGAGGCCGAGCAGTACGACGCAGAGATAAAGGCCGCGGGCGGCATCGACCTGCAGCTCCTCGGCATCGGCAACAACGGCCACATCGGCTTCAACGAGCCGCTGACTCCCTTCACGTCCATGACCCATATTGTTAAGCTCACGGACTCCACGCGAGAGGCCAACAAGCGCTTCTTTGCCTCCATCGACGAGGTGCCGACTCATGCCGTCACCATGGGCATCCACACCGTCATGCAGGCCAGGAGCATCATTCTCATGGCCTTCGGCGAGGGCAAGGCGGACATCATCAAGAAGACGGTCGAGGGCCGTCCGGAGATAGCCGTCCCCGCGTCTCTGCTCCAGCTCCACGACGACGTGGAGATCTATCTGGACGAGGCCGCCGCGAGCAAGCTGTCATAAGCCAAGTTATATC
>URDK01000012.1 GCA_900546485.1 uncultured Eubacteriales bacterium | reverse complement strand
ACCGCCCGCCGGGCGGCAAAAATATAGACATTGGCCTCCTGCCATAGTAAAATATCGCAGGAGGCCGCTTTATTTTGTTGACTATCCAATTAAAATGTGCCGCCAGTTATCGCAAAAATGGCGTAAACCAGGGCCGCATTCATGTGTCGTTTCATGTTCTTTCGCCTTCCCGTTTCATGGCAAGGTACCCTATGAGAACCGTCCATACATAGGCGCAGGTCTTGGGGATCATCAGCATGCCTATCATGGGAACTGCGTCCGCCCACAGCACCACCGGTATGTAAAAGCCGAAGCTCAGCACGATTGTAAGCCACATCCAGCGGAACGCCTTGTCCCCGTGCTCCCTCGCACTGCGGTAGAACAGCACTATCACAACAAGCCCGAGCAAGGCAAAGGGGATGTTTCGCCATATGCCCCAGGAGAGCGGCGCCCCAGCGCTGAGCCACTGGTTCTGCGGCATCATGCACAGGGCTATCCGAACACCGGCCAGAACGTACACCGCGGCGGTCAGACCAACCTTGCCGCATATTTTATACCGCTGCCGCCACACGTAGTAGAGCAGCACATAAAAAACGGTCATGGTGATTGAGGTGATCCATTTGCCCAGCCCCAGGGGGACGGTGTAGTTCTCCAGACCGGTGGTACATAGAGCCAGAGCCCGGGGAATCAGATGAAAGGAATCGCCTGCGCCCAGCACCACAGCCATCCACCCAAACAACCGGAACTGGCGGTTTCCCTTGCTTCCACGAATCATCAGCACGCCGATGGTAATGACGGAAATAAGATAGACCGCATCAAATAATGTTTCTACGATTGCCTGCATAGTTTATTCTCCTTTATCTTCAATTCTATTTTGAACTCTGGCATCGGCCAACACCGCTTGACCGAAGTTGCGGCCAAACAGCAATCCGGCCAGCAGAAGGGAAGCCCCAAGGCCGGTATAAAAAACAGCAATAAACCGCTCTGGAGCAAGTCCGCTTGCCCGCAGGCCAATGCCCACGGTCATCATTACTGCCATGATGGCGAAGGCTTTTCCATCAAAGAACTTGAGAAAGAAATGCCGATCTTCCGTATAAGCATTTATCCTGGCGGTATGCTTTTTCACCAGTTTTCCAAAGATGAATTTTTGGAACACAGCAAAAACCAGCACGGACAACAGGAAATTCAACACTGTTAGATAGGCTGGATAGACGATCAGCCCTATCCGAAGGATGTTAAAGCCCGCTGCGCTCCACACCAGACAGGCGAGGAGCAACAGGGTGTTCCGTTTTACTTTCACAGTCTGCCTCCTTAATTTGAACAACGTTCAGTTTCCGGGGTTAAAAATTCCCACAGCGCAGTGGGAATTTAATAAATGGTTCTGCGGACAAGCTCCAGCACAGCGCCGGGATCATAGTCTTTTCGCAGCAGGGCAGACAGCATGAGAGAGAATAAAACATCTGCAAATTTCTCCGCTGTAAACTGCTCGGTGAAAGCATTGGGACGAACTTTGGTATCCCTCTTCAGGACAGAACACAGTCCATCCAAAATATGCTGCCAGGTCTGCTGCATTCGCCGTTTTCCGTCCGCCTTATCCTCCTGCATGAACCCCAGAGAGTGGAGGTTAAAGAAGCCGGGATACTGCTTGCAGCCATATTCCATCCGCCCATACATCCAGGTGATGCAGGCCTGTGTATCTTGAAACACAGTACCGTCTTCTGGACGGCGGAAGATCTCACCCCAGACACTTTCTACTGCAGCGCCTACCAGCTCCGCTTTAGAATCAAAGTAATTGTAGATAGAACCAACAGATACCCCGCAGGCTGCCGCAACAGAGCGGATATTGACAGCGGACCAGCCCTGCTGCTGGATCAGCTCCCGGCTGGCTTTCAAAATCTCCTCTTTTGATGTTACGACAGTATTCATCCAACCACCTCAATATGAACGACGTTCATTATAGCGGTGGTTTTTGTGATTGTCAAGGCTGAGGCGGCATGCGTTGCGTTTGAGGATGTGCTTGGTCGATATACTGTAGCGCGTGAGCGAATCCATTTTGGCGAGGACGTATCAGCACTATACGCAATCGAGTATTCTGCCCTGGCCTAAAAATGTATGGCTAATGCAGGATATTTGGGCTATAATGTCGGCAAGAAGACCAAGGAGGGGAAATATGCTCAAAGGAACAACCAATCACGGTTTTACTGTAATACGCACTCAGCCTCTGCCGGAGCTGGATGCGGTAATGTACCTCATGCGGCATGAGCGCACGGGGCTGGAGCTTGTCTGGATAAAACGAAGCGAGGTCAACCGGACTTTCGGTATCGCCTTCCCGACGCTGCCGGAGGATGACACGGGTGTGTTCCACATCCTGGAGCACTCTGTGCTCTGCGGCTCGGAGAAGTATCAGGTGAAGGAGCCGTTTGTCGAGCTCATGAAGACTTCCATGAACACCTTCCTGAACGCGATGACCTTCCCGGATAAGACCTATTACCCCATATCCAGCCGCAACCCGAAGGATTTTCTGAATCTGATGCGGGTGTATCTCGACGCCGTTTTCCGTCCGATGATATACAGCAAGAGCGAGATATTCCGCCAGGAGGGCTGGCATTATGAGCTCTCCGGGGACGGCAAGCTCACTCGCAAGGGCGTGGTCTACAACGAGATGCGCGGAGCCTTTGCCGACGCGGATGAGCTCGAGGAGAATGCGATGATGCGCGCCCTCTATCCCGACACGCCCTACCGCTTCGTTTCCGGCGGGGACCCGGAGCACATTCCCGAGCTGACGTATGAGAAATTCCTGGACTACCACCGCCGCTTTTATTCTCCGTCCAACGCCTATGTATATCTCGACGGCGACGTGGACATAGATGCGGTGCTCGGCATAATCGATGGGGAGTATCTCAGCTCCTTCGAGCCGGGAGAACGTCTGCCGGTGCCGGCACTGCAGCGGCCCGTGCACGCGCCGGAGCAGCGGGTCGTATACGAGCTCCCGACGGAAGAGGACGAGCGCGACCGTTTCCGCCTGGCCTGGGGCCGCGTGCTTGGCGAGATAACCGACCGGGAGCGCATGACGGCGATGCAGGTGCTATGCACTGTGCTCTGCGGGAACAACCAGTCTGTGCTGACGCGTGAGATGCTTGCCGCCGGGCTGGGTGAGGCCGTCAGCATGATGGTCTGGGACGGCTGCGCCCAGCCTTTCGTAAAGCTTGAAGTCCGCAACGTTACTGAGGACAACATAGCTCCGGCGGGGGAGAAGCTGCGCGCGGTGCTCACCGGCCTCGCCGAAAACGGACTTGACCGCGATGAGCTGGAGGCCGCTATGGCTAACCTGGAGTTCCAGATGCGAGAGCGGGATTACGGTTACTATCCGCAGGGCCTGGGCATCAGTTTTAACGTGCTCGACAGCTGGCTGCGCGGCGGTGAGCCGGAAGCGCTGGTGGAGGTCGGCGGTCTGTTCGACGCGCTGCGCGCCAAAATGGCCGAGGGCTATTTTGAGGAGCTCATCCGCTCCGTGCTGCTGGACAATCCCCACGCCTGTGAGATTGTAATGGTCCCGTCTCACAGTGTAGGAGAGGAGCGGCGCGAGCGGGACGTGAAGGAGCTCGAGTGCATAGCCGCATCGTGGAGCGAGGCGGACCGCGAGACCGTAAAGTCGCAGCAGGCCGCGCTGGATGCCTGGCAAGGTACCGCAGACAGACCGGAGGCCCTGGCCGCGCTGCCGAGATTGGAGCTTGCCGACATCAGCCCGGAGCCGGAGGAATACCCGACGCGCACGGACAGCCTTGACGGCGTCACGCTGCTGCGCCACGAGCTGCCGACGTCGGGGATAAGCTATGTCTCGCTCTACTTTGACATTACCGGCTTGGGCGGCGAGGACATAGCGGCCGTGAATTTCCTTGGCGAGCTGCTCGGAAAGGTGGATACAGCCACGCACACGGCTCAGGAGCTCAACCGACTTATCCAGCTGTACTGCGGTAACATGAGCTTTTCGGTGGATGTGTACGAGCGGAGCGCCGAGGAATACTGTGCCAAGTTTACAGCCAGAGTCAGCGCAATAGAGAGCAAGATCGGCAAGGCGCTCGAACTTCTCGGGGAGGTGCTCACTGCCAGCCGTCTCGATTCCGAGAAAGAGGTCACGGATATCCTGCGCCAGAGGCGCACCAGCATGATGCAGCAGCTAATGAACAACGGACACGTCTCAGCCATCGGGCGTGTGTCCTCTCAGCTTGCGGCAGGCTCCGCTGCCAACGAGTGGGCAAATGGCTACGATTACTATTGTTGGCTCAAACGGCAGAACGCCGCGCTCGATTTCGACGCGCTTTCAGACACGCTCGCCACCCTTGCCTCACGCGTGATTGGCCGTCGCGGCCTTACGGTCAGTGTCACCGGCATGCACAGCGGCGCGGTGGACGAGGCCGTTTCAGCGCTTCTGGCAGTTGTGCCGGAGGGCGAGGGAGTGTCCGGACCGGGGGTGGCTCCCCGAGGCGTGCGCCGCGAGGGCATTGAGATCCCCTCGGACGTCGGTTATGCCGCCATGGGCGCGCTGAGCGGAGAATTCGACGGCCTCTGGCAGCTGGCCGGACGCGTGATCTCGCTCGAGTACCTCTGGAATGCCGTCCGCGTACAGGGAGGGGCCTACGGGACCGGAATGGTCACCCGTGTGAGCGGCTTTGACGGCTGCTACTCTTACAGGGACCCCAGCGCAGCCGGAACCCTGGAGACTTATGCCGGGGTCCCGCGCTTCCTGCGTGACTTCGCCGCGAACGCCGCCGATATCGACGGCCTTATAACCGGTGCGATATCGGCCGGAGAGCCCCTGCTGACCCCGCGCGCGAAGGGCGAGGAGGCCGACGACCTGTATTTCCGCGGCATAACACACGAAATGCGCCGCACGCGCCGCGCCCAGATGCTCAACAGCAAGAGCGCCGATCTGTCCGGAATCGCCGACAGCCTGGAGCGGATTTTTACTCATCCGGGCGTGAGTGTCCTTGCACAGAGGACAGAATTGGAACGCTGTTCCCTGGACGAGATACTCAGCCTGTAAAAGTCTATATCTAAAAGCCCCCTCCAATATCGGAAGGGGCTTTTTAATACCCGTATTTGGTATGTGACCGGCTGAATCCTGCGAGGAAGATTGCTCCGTTTTGCATAATTAGATATGACAAATTGCAGAAATGCAGCAAGGCCGTTTTGGCGTAAGACAGCCAAAACGGCCTTGCTGCGTGTACCACTTTAGCCATTTAGCAGCACACCGACAAAAATAAGTGAAAGAATTTTGCCGTAAATTGTAGTATGTCATCATTGACAATGACGGTGAATTGTTGTAGCATTTTGTCCATAAATATATATAGGGTCTAGGGGTATTTGAAGAAGTTGCCCGAAATCCCGCTTTTCAGGGCGGAACTAGGATATAAAACTTCAAAGGGGGAGGACATGATGAGTAATTGGATAAAAAAAGCATTGGCCATGGCGCTGTGCCTTGCCATGGTGCTGTCGCTGGCCGCGTGCGGTGGAACGGAAACGCCCACGGAAACTGCGGGCACGCCTGCACCGAGTGATGAGGGCTCCGCCGGCAGCAGCATCCTCGAAAGCGACGAGGATATCTACATGGCTGCGATGGGCGAGTTTTACGACGCCTACATGGCGGCCTTTGAAGCCGAGACACTCAGCGAGCGCTGGGCGTTAATGGCCGTTGCCGAGGCGAAGTTCCTCGAGAGCGGCGTTGCCACGCCGATGTATACTGCGGGTGGCTGCTACGCCATGAGCCGCATGCCCTTCCGTGCGGGCGGCTATGCCTCCTGGCTTGGCGACCGCGTCTACTATGATCAGATGGTTCTTACAAACGAGATAATCACCACCGAGGACTATGAGCACCTCGTGGATATGTGGTACGAGCTCACCGGGACCGGCACATATACTCAGAGCGCCGTGGATTACCTCACGGAGAAGGGTTATACCTTTACGGATACCGCCACGACTACATTTGATCGCGTCGGTACCACCTGGGACTTCCTGAGCGACGGTGATTTCCATGACAATGCCAGCTTTGTCGATTATCTTTACCAGTACGACAGCGAAGGCGTGCTCCAGCCCCACCTGGCCACGGCTTATGATGTCAGCGAGGATGGCCTGACCTACACCTTCTATATACGCGAGGGAGTTGCCTGGGTCGACAGCCAGGGCCGCCAAGTCGCGGAGATGACCGCTGACGACTGGGTCGCAGGGCTTCAGCATGTGGCTGACGCCGGCGGCAGTGCCATCAATATACTGCTCGGCGTGCTCGACGGCCTCGATGCCTACGTCTACGGCGAGACCACGGATTTCTCCACCGTCGGTATCAAGGCGATTGACGACTATACTTTGCAGTATACCCTCACTGAGGAGTGCCCGTACTTCATGAGCATGATAGCTGATACGTGCTTCACGCCCATGAGCCGCAGCTATTACCTCAGCCAGGGCGGCGTGTTCGGCATTGCCGAGTACGACGAGGCCATCGCCAGCAATACCTATATGTACGGTACTGACCAGGACCACATCGCCTACTGCGGTCCGTATCTGTGCACCAATGTTACCGATAAGAACTCCATCAACTACATAGCTAACGAGAGCTACTGGAATGCCGAAAACGTCCAGATAAAGGCCGTGAACTTTATCTATGACGACGGCAGCGACGTGACACGCGAGTACAACGACTTCACAGTGAACGGCGTCGGCACCACCATGGTGCTGGACACCGCCCAGCTGGAGATCGCCAAGGAAGACGGCAACTTCGAGAAGTATGTCCACATCGCGCCCAACGTCACAAACATATTCATGATGTGGTTCAACGAGAACCGCCAGGTCTATGCCAACGTCCCCGACGGCGCCTGCGTGTCTAGCAAGACCGAGGAGCAGAAGGAGGTCAGCCGCGCGGCGCTGCAGAACCAGCACTTCCGCCTGGCTCTCGGCTACTCCATCGACCGTGCCAGCTACATCTCGCAGAGCCTGGGCGAGGACCTCAAATATGTCTGCCTGCGCAACAGCTACGTCCCCGGCGACTTCGTCAGCCTCGAGGAGGACGTCACCATCGACATCAACGGCACGCCCATGACATTTGAGGCCGGCACCTTCTACGGTGAGATAGTCCAGGCACAGGTCACGGCCGACGGCTATCCCTTCAAGGTCTGGGACGAGGAGACTCACTCCAGCGACGGCTTTGACGGCTGGTACAATGTCGAGAACGCCATGAGCGAGCTTGAACTTGCCGTAGCAGAGCTTCAGGAGATGGGTTATGAGGTGAGCGCCGAGAATCCTATCGTCCTCGATTACCCGTACAGCGCCTATAACGAGACCGCCACAAATCAGGCGGTGGTGCTCAAGACCTGCATCGAGGAGGCCCTCGGCGGGATGGTCGTCCTGTCCCTCATTGAGTGCCAGGATGCCACTGAGAACCTGAATGCCTGGTTCAATACCAACTCCGGCGCCGAGTACAACTATGACCTCGGCGGCCTGGGCGGCATAGGCGCCGACTTCGGCGACCCCGAGACCTATCTTGACGGCCTGCTGCCCTACGGCGACGGCTTTGCCATCCGCAAGATGGGCATCTGGTAATACCACCACAAGAGCAACTAAAGCAATCCAGGCGGGGCGGATGGCTAGCGCCATCCGCCTCTCCCCATTAAAGGGAGCGCGCTTATGGTAAAGTATTTTTTCAGACGGTTTTTCCGAGGCTGTATCTCGGCAGTTATAGCCATCGCACTAATAATGATGATGGTGTTCTCTTGGCTGGACGATACTCTCATATTTGCCGAGGACGAGCAGTATGTGAAGCTGAGCAACAACCAGAGGACCCTCTATATGTACCAGAAATGGGAGGAGTATGACTACCTCGACTATGTCCCATACACCGACTGGCTCAACCAGCTTGTGGCCAGTGGGGAGCTGAGCGAGGAAGAACGTGCCGAGGCCGCCACAATAGGGCGCACTCCCGAGCGCGACAGCGCAGAAGCGGCCGAGTATATCGCGCGCTTTACCGAGGAGTATGAGGCCATGGGCTATACCGTTGTCCGTCTGGACGCGGTCATGGCCACGCCGAACCGCGTCGCGACCGGCGGCACCGCCAGCCTTTTCGCCTATCAGAACACTCCGCTTCCAATACGCCTGTGGAACTTCTTCACCGGCATCTTTGAATTTGACAACATCAACTATGTCGAAGAAGACATTGAGGACAGGGGCCTGACCTTCACGCTCTATGACCCGGCCTACGGCGGGGAGAAATTTTCCCCGGCGATCATGGGCAACGGCACTTATCACAAGTACCTGCTCTACTTCGACAACAGGTTTCCATACATACACCAGAACTTCCTGACGGTGCACCTTGGCACCAGTTACAGTGTCAACAAGGGCGTGGACGCCTTTGAGACCATGGTCCAGCCCCAGGGAAATTACGTGCGTTCCACCACGTATTACCCTAGCGGCGCAGTGCAGAACAGCGCGGACGACCTGCACTCGGCCACCTACCTCTCCGGTTCACGCGAGCTCAACCTGGTCTATGCGGACCTCTATACCGACGATTACACCAATGTCTCGCTGGTGAAGGACAGCGGCTCGCGCATGTACTACTCCTTCATCGTCAGTATCATCGCCTCGGCGCTGGCCTATTTGATCGGCCTGCCGCTGGGCATCCTGATGGCGAAGCGAAAGGACACCTGGGTAGACAGCCTTGGCAACGCCTACGTCGTGCTCATCATGGCCGTGCCTGGTCTTGCCTACATGCTCATGCTCAAGGCAGTCGGCAATAAGATGGGCCTGCCGACCACCTTCTCGCTCGATAACCCGACCTGGCTGATGTATATCATGCCGATAGCGTCCTCGGCCATAAGCGCCATAGCCGGCGAGATGCGCTGGATGCGGCGGTACATGGTGGACCAGATGAACTCCGACTACGTCAAGTTCGCGCGAAGCGAGGGCCTGAGCGAGCGGGAGATATTCACCAAGCACATCTTCAAGAACGCGGCGATACCGATAGTCCACGGCATACCCGGCTCCATAACCGGCGCGCTATCCGGCGCGATAATCATGGAGCAGGTCTACCTTATCCCCGGCGTAGGCGGACTGCTGGTGCAGGCGATCGGCGCCTATGACAACGCCGTCATCGTTGGCGTTGCGTTGTTCTACGGGATACTGTTCATCATCTCCGCCATCGCGGGCGACATACTCATGGCGGTCATGGACCCGCGTATCTCCTACACATCCAAAGCGAGGTGATTTGAGATGGCTGTTGCAACACAAGAAGATTTTGTGCGTCTGGACGACACCGGCTTCACGGACGAGGAGCTTTTCGAGCGTGTCCCTCAGGATGAGGCCGCGGTAGAGAAGATAACTGCGCCGAGATACTCGTACTGGCACAGTGTTTTCAGGGTGTTTTTCCGCAAAAAGACCAATATAATCATCCTCGTGCTCTTTGCTGTCATCATTGTCTTCACCTATGTCTACCCTGCGGTCATGGGCTATGACCGCTACGGCAACATCATGGACCCCACGGCCAAGCACCTGTCGCCGCTCGAAGCCATAGAGAAGTTCGGCTTTTCGATAAGGTGGATATTCGGCACGGGTGCTTCGGGTCAGTCCACCTTCGACTCCATGTGGTACGGCGCCAGGATCAGCCTGTCGCTGGCCTTCCTGTGCACCATCATCAACTTCTCCATAGGCATCGTCGTCGGTGCAATATGGGGCTTCTCAAAAAAGGTCGACCTCTTCATGAATGAGGTACGCAACGTCGTCAGCAATGTGCCCGGTACGCTCATCATCTCTGTCTGGGTCCTGGTGTTCTCCCCGAGCTTCGGCACGCTGCTCTTTGCGATGTGTGTTACAGGCTGGATAGGCATCGCGTACTCGCTAAGGACGCAGGTCATCATAATACGCGACCGCGAGTACAATCTTGCCTCCCGCTGCCTGGGCTCGTCCACAGCACGGATCGCGGTCAAGAACATCCTGCCCTTTATGATAAGCTTCATCGTCACTATCATGGCACAGCAGATACCGGCGTATATCGCGAGCGAGGCATTCCTGAGCTATATAGGCCTCGGCATTTCGGATACGACGCTCGGCAAGATACTCTTCAATTCACAGAGCGCCATGGTCACGCCCGGCTGGGAATGGGAGTTCTGGTGCCCGGTCATGCTCAGCGCGTTCATCTCGGTCGTGCTGTTCCTGATAGGCCAGAACCTCGGCGACGCCGCCGACCCCAGGACACACATGTAACGAGGGAGCGGGACATGGAAGAAAAGAAGGTATTGCTGTCAATAAAAGACCTGTGGGTCAAGTTCCGCGTCCGCGGCAGGGTGCTGACAGCCATCAGAAACGTATCGCTGGACATATACGAGAACGAATCCATAGCCATCGTCGGCGAGTCCGGCTGCGGCAAGAGTGTTCTCACCAAGACTTTCGCCGGCATGCTCGACAACAACGGATTCATCGACGGCGGCGACATCATATTCAACGACGAATCGCTTGCGGAAGTGAGCTTCAACATCGGAGCAGGAGCGATAGCAAAGGCCGAGGCAAAGCTCAATGAGTATTCAAAGCTGGAGCTCGGTGCGCGGACCTTCCTTGAGATACGCGCCCTAGAGAAGGACAGGCAGGAGCGCCTCACGCTGAGCAGCGAGGACGCAGAAGCCTTCGAGAAGCAGCGGCGTGAGCTTGAATTCCGGCGCACTCAGCTGCAAAACAGCAAGCAGACGCTGGACCGCTCCAAGGAAAAAGACAAAATTAAAGAGGCCTCGCGTAAAATAGCTGAGCTCGACGCAGAACTGATCGAGCTTGAGCGCAGGCGCAAGGCGACCGTACGTGAGCACACAGCCAAGACAAAAAGCGATGCCGCCTATAATGCAGAGTACTCGAAGCGCATGGCGGAGCTCAAGGAGCGCTATTCCCGCGAGTGCGCGGGAGAAATATCCGCCGAGCAGCGCGAGAGAAACCGCATCCTTGCGCGGGAGGTCTGCCTCTCGCTGGGGAGATACCCGCTCAAGGGACGCAGAAAGCTTGAGGACAAGCTGTACCGCGCCATAAAAGAGGCAATGACCATTGGCGCCGACCTCTCCGATGAGGCGCAGCTCAACGGCATATTCGAGAATGCCGTCTTCCGCGTGAAGTACCTGGGTGAAGACGGCGTCAGGATGCGCGGCTCTCTTGTGCTCAACCTCGCACGCACGGACTGCGTTGTGGACTGGACCAAGATACGAGGCCAGAGGATAGCGACCATATTCCAGGACCCGATGACGAGCCTGAACCCAATCATGACCATAGGCAACCAGATAACCTCAGTCATCATGAAACACCAGAACGTCTCGGAAGTAGAGGCTCGAAAGCGCGCTATCGTGCTCATGAAGAAGGTCGGTATTCCGAACGCGGAGAACCGCTTCGACGACTACCCGTTCCAGTACTCCGGCGGCATGCGCCAGCGCATAGTAATCGCCATCGCGCTCTCCTGCCAGCCGAAGATACTCATCTGCGACGAGCCGACCACGGCGCTGGACGTCACCATCCAGGCGCAGATAATAAAGCTCATCAAGGACCTGCAAAAGGAATTCGGCTATACCATCGTGTTCATCACGCACGACCTCGGCGTCGTTGCGAATGTGGCCGATCGCGTCGCGGTGCTGTACGCCGGGCAGATAGTCGAGCTCGGCACGGTGGAGGAGGTCTTCTACGACCCGCGTCACCCATACACCTGGGCGCTGCTCAGCTCACTGCCACAGCTTATGGACAGGGGCATGAAGCTCTATTCCATCGCAGGCACGCCGCCAAGCCTCTATAACGAGATTGTCGGCGATGCCTTCGCCCCGCGCAACCCCTATTGCCTGCGTGTGGATACCCTTCGCGAGCCGCCTATGTTCAAGGTTTCGGATACGCACTACGCCAAGACCTGGCTGCTCGACCCGCGGGCTCCGGCGGTGGAAAAGCCTGAGATAATCCGCGACATACACGGCACGCTTATGAAAGTATTCAACATATAGGAGGTGGTCACGCATGGCTAGAGAGAAAAACACAGCGGTCCTGGACGCCAGCGCGGACCATTTCCCGGAACACGGCCCGATAGACGAAAGCGGCAGGGAAGTGCTCCTCTCGCTCAGACACGTCGACATAAACTTCGGCAAGGGCGAGAACAAGGTCCGAGCCGTACAGGACGCCAGCTTTGACATCTACAAGGGCGAGACCTTTTCGCTCGTCGGCGAGTCCGGCTCGGGCAAGACGACGATAGGCCGGGCAGTCATACGCGCCAACAGCTGCTCGAGCGGCGAGATACTCTACAAGGGTGTCAGAATATCGGGGAAGATACCCCGCAGCCTCGACCGCGAGATCATACGCAACATCCAGATGGTCTTCCAGGACCCCGCCGCCTCGCTCAACGAGCGCGCGACAGTGGACTACATCATCTCCGAGGGCCTCTACAACTTCCACCTCTATGAAAGCGAGGCCGACCGCGTGCGGAAGGTGGAGAATATCATCGAGGCCGTCGGCCTGCTGCCCGAGCATCTTACGCGCTATCCGCACGAGTTCTCGGGCGGTCAGCGCCAGCGCGTGGGCCTGGCCAGGGCCATGGTCATGGAGCCGGAGTTTGTCGTCGCGGATGAGCCCATCTCAGCGCTCGACGTCTCCATACGTGCGCAGATACTCAACCTGATGAACAAGTTCCAGGCCGAGCAGGGCACGACCTATATGTTCATAGCGCACGATTTGTCCATCGTCAGATACATATCCGACCGCATAGGCGTCATCTACAAGGGCAGGATAGTAGAGATAGCCTCTTCGGAGGAGCTTTTCAACTACCCGCTGCACCCCTACACCCGCTCGCTCATCTCCGCCATTCCGCTGCCAGACCCGCAGCTCGAGAAGCACAAGGTGCTGTATACCTACGACCCGTCCATGCATGATTACTCCGACGAGTCGCAGCCGGAGCTGGTGAACATAGGCCACGAGCACTATGTCTACGGCAGCCCGGAGGAGATAGCGGAATACCGCGTTCTGCGCGAACGCGGGGAGCCGCTCAAGACCCTCTCCATAGTCGGTGTGAACACCGACGCCGCGGACGAGAGCAGCGAAGTAAGCGTGGCCGCCAGCGAGGTCATACTTGACAGACCGGTACACGACACGGGCAGCGCCTGGTACGCGATCCTTTCCTTCTTCCTGCCCATACTCGGGCTTATCGCGGCCCTGGTTTTCAGGCGGCACAACTACATACGCAACTATAAGGCCTGCCGCAAGGGCGTGATCGCCTTCGCCGCCACCCTGGGTGTCTGCGTCGCCTTGCTGTTGTTGTTTATTGTCATCGCAATTTTGTAAAGATGAAGAGAAACTCGCTTCCAAATGACAAGCCGGTGGTCGAAAAGACCGTTAAGATCCAGCTGCCCGAAGGCAAACTCGGACTGCGTCTGGCGCTTGTGATAGCCCTGATAATCCTTGCCGTGGCGTCGTTCGCCCTCGGCATAAATTCCCTCGTCAGTACGGACGCCGGCCTTGCGGAGATAACGGCGTTAAGCGGCGAAATGAACGCCGGCAGCAGCTTCACCTTTTACTACAACCTCGGCTACGACGGCGCCGACGCCACTGATGAACGTCGCGAGCTGCGGAGCATATATACCGAGGCCGCGACGGATGCGCTGAAGCTGTTTGACGCCGATATCGAGGCGGAGGACTGCAATAACCTGTACTATATAAATCAGCACCCGAACGAGGCGGTAAGCGTGGACGCCGCGCTGTATTCCGCGCTCGAAGAGCTTGAGGCGAGCGGCACGCGTTATCATTTCCTCGCCCCGCTGTATGCGCAGTATCACGCGCTTTGCAGTTCGGTGAGCGACGAGGAGGCGGCGCAGTACGACCCGCGCCTGGACGCCGCACAGGGTGAGTTCTTTGCCGAGGTCGCAGCCTTTGCGTCGGATGAGACAGCCGTTGATATCGAGCTGCTGGGCGACGGAAAGGTGATGCTGAGCGTATCCGGCGAGTATCTTGACTTCGCAAAGGCCAACGGCATCAGCGGCTTCGTCGATCTGGCCTGGCTTGAAAACGCCTTCATCGCCGACTACATGGCCGAGGTGCTGACTGAGGCCGGCTACACCCGCGGCGCCCTGATAAGCGACGACGGCTTCATGAGGTGCCTGGACGAAGAGACGGGCACGGAATATTCCTTCAATTTCTCCCATAGAGACGGCTCCACAGTAACTAACCTGGCCGCGCTCCAGTTCTCGGGCAGGGTCAGCATAGTATATCTCCACGACTACCCGCTGGAGAACTCCGACGGCGGGGGGTATTACCTCTATGGAAACGGTGAGCTGCGCTCGACCTTTCTCGACCCGGAGGACGGACTTGACCGCAGCAGCATACCGGAGCTTTGCGGCTACTCCTTCGACAGCGGCTGCGCTGGCCTTGCACTCAAGCTGGCGCCGCTGTTCATTGCCGATACCCTGGATACGGACGAGCTTGAAATGCTTGAAATAGCTGGCATTACGGTGTATTATACCGACAATGGAGCACTTTGCTCAACGGCAGATGCCTGAGAAATGTGCAACGTGTTGCAATACGCTAAATTGCCAAAATGGGTATTGACATTATACCCATCAGGGGTATACTATAATTACCCCTGATGGGTATCTGCATGGAAGGAGCTTATCATGGGAGAAACAAAAAAATGTTGTTGCCAGCGAACGAAGGAGCGGACTCCTGAGGAGTACAAGAAGCTCATACACCGGCTCAACCGCATTGAGGGCCAGGTGCGCGGCATACGCGGAATGGTGGAGAAGGGGGTCTACTGCCCCGATATCCTGGTACAGTCCGCGGCCGTGACGGCGGCCATGAATGCCTTTAACCGCGAGCTTTTGAGCGACCACATCCGCACCTGCGTTGTCGATGATATCCGCGATGGCAATGACGAGACCATCGACGAACTGCTCAAGACCCTGCAGAAGTTGATGAGGTAACTGCAATGGGGAGGTAAAGGTATCATATGAAGCAGTATACTGTAACAGGTATGAGCTGCGCGGCATGCAGTGCCAGAGTCGAGAAGGCCGTGAACGCCGTTCCGGGCGTCACGAGCTGCTCGGTCAGCCTGCTGACCAACTCCATGGGCGTTGAAGGCACGGCCTCCAGCGCGGACATAATCAAGGCCGTGGTTGACGCCGGCTACGGCGCGAGCGAGAAGGGAGCGGGCGCTGAAAAGAAGAGCGCGTCAAGCTCCATGGCCGAGGCTGAAGCCGCTCTTGAGGACCACGAGACACCGGTGCTCAAGCGCCGCCTGATCTCGTCCGTCGGCTTCCTCATAGTGCTCATGTATTTCTCCATGGGCGCGATGATGTGGGGCTGGCCGCTGCCGGATTTCCTGGCCCACAACTATATGGCACAGGCGCTCATCCAGCTCTATTTGACTGTTATAGTCATGATCATCAACAAGAAGTTCTTCATCTCCGGCTTCAAGAGCCTTGCGCACAGGGCGCCGAACATGGACACCCTGGTCGCCCTCGGCTCCTCAGCCGCATTTGTGTGGAGCTCCTACGCGCTCTTTGAGATGACGACTTACAGCGACCCGATGGACCAGATGCACGTCATGCACACTGAGTTCTACTTCGAGGCCGCGGCTATGATACTGACCCTCATCACCGTAGGCAAAATGCTCGAGGCTCGCAGCAAGGGCAAGACCACGGACGCCCTCAAGAGCCTCATGAAGCTCGCACCCAAGACCGCCACCGTTGTCCGCAATGGACAGGAAGTCACCGTCGGCGTGGACGAAGTGGAGAAGGGCGATATCTTCGTTGTCCGCCCGGGCGAGAATATCCCGGTCGACGGCATTGTGCTTGAAGGCCACAGCGCCGTGAACGAGAGCGCCCTGACCGGCGAGAGTATCCCGGTCGACAAGGCGGAGGGCGACACCGTGTCCGCCGCCACGCTCAACCAGAGCGGCTTCATAAAGTGCCAGGCCACCCGTGTCGGTGAGGATACGACCCTCAGCCAGATTATCCAGATGGTATCCGACGCAGCCGCAACCAAGGCTCCCATCGCCAAGGTCGCGGACAAGGTCTCCGGCATTTTCGTTCCCACCGTAATAACCATTGCCGTTATCACCACCATAGTGTGGCTGCTAATAGGCCAGAGCTTCGGCTACTCCCTGGCCCGCGGCATCTCCGTCCTTGTCATCAGCTGCCCCTGCGCGCTCGGCCTTGCGACGCCTGTCGCCATCATGGTCGGCAACGGCATGGGCGCAAAGAACGGAATACTGTTCAAGACCGCCGCTTCCCTTGAGGAGGCCGGCAAGATGGATATCGTCGCCCTTGACAAGACCGGCACCATCACTTCCGGAGAGCCCAAGGTCACCGATATCATACCCTCCAAGGGCGTCAGCGAGGAGGAGCTTATGCGCCTCGCGCTTGCGCTCGAGCAGAAGAGCGAGCACCCGCTTGCCCGCGCCATAATGCAGCGAGGCGAGGAGCTGGGCATGAAGCCGAACGAGGTCAGCTCCTTCGAGGCCCTGCCCGGCAACGGCGTTATCGCCAGCATGAACGGCAAGGAGCTTGCCACAGGCAACCACAAATTCATCGTCACCAAGGCCACTGTCACCGACGACATGCGCGAGAAGGCAGAGCAGCTTGCCGAGCAGGGCAAGACTCCGCTGTACTTCGCTGAGGGCGGCAAGCTTGCCGGCATCATCGCCGTGGCCGACGTTATCAAGGAGGATAGCCCGCGCGCGGTACAGGAGCTGCGCAATATGGGCATCCGCGTCGTCATGCTCACAGGAGACAATGAGCGCACCGCCAAGGCCATCGGCGCTCAGGCGGGCGTGGACGAGGTCATAGCAGGCGTCCTGCCCGACGGCAAGGAGAGCGTTATCCGCAAGCTCATGAAGCAGGGCAAGGTCGCCATGGTCGGCGACGGCATCAATGACGCGCCCGCACTGACCCGCGCCGACATAGGCATCGCCATCGGCGCCGGCACCGATGTCGCCATCGACGCTGCCGACGTTGTGCTCATGAAGAGCCAGCTCTCGGACGTACCTGCTGCCATCCGCATGTCCCGCGCCACGCTGCGGAACATACACGAAAACCTGTTCTGGGCCTTCTTCTACAACACCATCGGCATCCCAATTGCAGCGGGTTGCTTCGTATGGGCGGGCCTGACGCTCAACCCAATGCTGGGCGCCGCCGCGATGAGCCTCAGTTCCTTCTGCGTCGTGTCCAACGCCCTGCGTCTGAATCTGTTCAAGATGTATAACTCGAGCAAGGATAAGCCGCGCCGCCACAAGGCCGCCCCCGCCCCTGTCGAGGACGACGAGGAGCTCATCGACGTCACCATGCGCATCGACGGCATGATGTGCGGCCACTGCGAAAAGACCGTCACCGAGGCCCTCGAGGCCGTCGAGGGCGTGCAGGACGTCACCGCCAGCGCCGAAAAGGGCACGGCGAAGTTCAAGATCAGCCCCGACACCAGCGAGCAGGCCCTCAAGGACGCCGTTACCAAGGCCGGCTACATATTTGTCGGCTTCGGTGAGAACGTAACCGCCTGCCCCATCACCGGCACGGTCGAAAAGACCATGAAGATCGAGGGCATGATGTGCGGCCATTGCGAGAATGCGGTCAAGACCGCGCTCGAGGCCGTCGAAGGCGTCGAGACCGTCACCGCCGATGCCAAGGCGGGCACGGCGACCATACGCCTGCAGCCCGGCACGAGCGAGGAAGCCCTGGCCGAGGCCGTGAAGAAGGCCGGTTACGTCCCCCACGGTTTTGCGGGGGAAGACGGCGCCGGTGCCGTCGACAATGGCCTTACGAAAACCGTGAAGATAGACGGAATGATGTGCGAGCACTGCGAAAAGGCAGTAACCACCGCGCTCAGTGCCGTTGAAGGCGTAGAGAGCGTCAAGGCTGATGCCAAGGCAGGCACTGCAATCATCACCGTGAAGTCCGGCACGGATGAAGGGGCCATTAAGGCCGCCGTTGCCAAGGCTGGTTACGTTTTCCTCGGCATCGAGTGATACACCCGGGCCCGGATATAAATGCAATTAAGGAGGAAATTCATAATGAAGAAGCTCATGAAGGTTGAAGGCATGCACTGCGGCGGCTGCTCCGGCCGTCTCAAGAGGACCCTCGAGGCTATGGAGGGCGTCGAGAGCGCCGAGGCCAGCCACGAGGAGGGCACCGCCTCCGTCGTCTGCAACGAGAGCGTTACCGACGAGGCCCTCAAGGCCGCCGTCGAGGGTGCGAACTTCAAGTTCATCAGCGTCGAGACCGTCGCCTGAGTACCGACAGATAAAGACAGAGCCTGGTGTAAACCAGGCTCTGTTTGTTTATATGCGTATATGACGAGATTGCGCTGTTTGATGATTGCTGGTATAATCATAACTACTCCGCATAAGACAATTTTTGGCCTTTAGGGATGGTGAAACCAGTGCAGAACAGGAGCATTTGCGGTGAATCCGTGCGCATGGCGCTGGAGAAGAATCAATTCGAAAAACTTGGCAGCATAGTTTTTTCCATACTTGAACGGGCAATACTCAGCTCGGAGCTTGCTCCGGGTTCGCGCCTGAACGTGGCAAAGCTTGCAGGGGAGCTTGAAGTGAGCGTCACGCCCGTGCGCGAGGCCATAGACCAGCTCTGCTCCCGAGGACTGGTGCGCGCCGAGCAGAAGGGCGACGGCCGGTACAGCAACTATTATGTTTTCGACATCGACAATAGCTCCATTGCGGACCTCTTTGTCGCCCGAAAATCCGTAGAAGGTATGGCGGCATATATATGCGCTGAAAAGAACTGGCTCGTCGATATGGCCGAGCTCGGAAGAATTGCCGGACGCTTTCAGCGTGCGGTGAAGAATCATCTTTCATCCAATGAGGAGACCGAACCCAACGTCTATCTAACCGCGGGGCTTGATATGGACTTTCACGGCTTGCTGGTGAGGTCAACCCGCAACGAGTACCTCATAAGTATGTACGAGGCTATCAGCAAGACGATAGAGTATCTCTCAATACGAACCAATCAATTTATGATAGGAGAAAGCAACGCCGATAACCTGCTGCTCATAGGCAGCCAGCACATCTCCATATATCGGGCAGTGAGACAGGGATTTCCTGACCTCGCACGCTCGATTATGGAAAAGCATATAGACTTTTGCGCAAGCACATGTTTGCAAAACAGAAATTTGTGTCGGGATGAGCGATGACTCACCACTCCCGCACGGCGGAATCCCCGGGCTTCGGCCCGGGGATATTTTTTGCCTTATGGTTGCGCAAATATGCTGTTTAAACCAATAACATTTTGAGCCGCTAGATTTAAAATCTTACGCCTTTGTATATTACATCTATGAACTCTGGTATATGTGTTTCGGAATTAGACATATTGCACATACAGATGCTAAACTTTACCCAAATAGAGCGCGGGAGACCGGCTCAGAAAATACTGTCAGGAGGAAGTGAAAAATGAAGATAGCTATGATAGGCTCAGGGGCTGCGGGCAGCGTTTTTGCCGGATACCTCAGACGCGGCGGAGCGGATATGACACTGGTTGACCCTTACAAGGAACACATGGACAAAATCGCGCGGGACGGGCTTACCTTTGTCATATATCCGGGTGAGGAGTATCAGCTGACCGGCTTCAAGACGGCCTATGACGCGGAGAACATCGGTGTTATGGATGCGGTCATCTTCATGACCAAGGCCACACAGCTGGCCGGAGCCATTGAGACGGCCAGACCGTGCATAGGCGAAAACACCGTGCTGGTCAGCCTGCTCAACGGACTGGGCAACGAGGACAAGCTGATCGAGACTGTGGGACCTGAACGCGTGATCTGCGGTTCCGGTACCTTGGGCACGGCTCTGGACGGACCGGGCAAATGTATCTCGTCCCCGGCGGCAGGGGAATACCAGATGAATTTCGGCGCGGTCATTTCCAACCCTCTCACCGAAAAGGTTGGCCGCCACCTTGAGAAGTGCTTCAACGACGGCGGATGCCCGGCGAAATTCTGGGACGACGTGCGTCCGGCGCTCTGGCTGAAGATCGTGGTAAACTCCACCTTCAATCCCCTCAGCGCACTGACGAGGCTCAAGGTGAAGGACATCCTGGCCGACCCGAGTGGTAGGGCACTGGTGGTTCAGGTCGTCACAGAGTGCTGTGCAGTGGCCACGGCGAAGGGATGCCCGATGGATCCGCAGGAGTTCATGATGGTGGTAAAGCAGTCGGGCGGTTCCGGCATCGTCGACTACTACCCGTCTATGGCTCAGGACATGCTGATGTTCAAGCGGCAGACTGAGATAATGACGCTGACCGGTGCAGTGGCTGAGTATGGGCGCCAGCTTGGCATTCCCACGCCGGCCTGCGATATCATCACCAAACAAATACTCTGCATGCAGGCAAACTACGATAAGCAATACGAGGAATGAAAATGGACTGGAGACAAAAGTATGCCTCGAAGCTGATAAGCATGGATGAGGCGGTAAGAAAAATACACAGTGGAGATATTCTTGCCGGCGGCATAGCCACGGGCGTGCCATACAAGTTTCTTGACGCTCTGGCCGACTACTCTCTTGAGAACCTTGAGAATGTAAGTTTCTATTTCGGCACGGGTTTCAAGCCGTATAAGATGGGACTTCCTCAATATAATGGTCATCTGAATGTGACGAGCTGCTTTTACGGTCCGATAGAGCGTATGTTTGTCGCTCAGGGTTCAAGGTTCCCTTACCAGCCGATACATTTGTCTCAGACAACAGAGGATCGACTGCACAGGCATCGAGGAAACGTTTTGGTTCTGTCGGGTACGGAGCCGGATGAAAACGGAATGATAAGCCTTGGACCGTCTCCGATGGATGTGGCTCTTCTGGACGGATTTGAGACCGTGATCGTCCAAGTTAACAAGAATATGCCCTATGTGTACGGCGTCGACTGCATGTATCCCGCAGACCGGGTCACCTGGTTCGTGGAAGCGGACGAGAGTCTGCCCGTGCTTCCGGCCGCGGAACCTACCGAGAACGAAGTAAAGATGGCCGGATACATAGTCGAACGCGTTCCGGACGGGGCGTGCATCCAGCTTGGCATAGGCGGTGTGGCCTCCGCGATAGGCGGGTTCCTGAAGGATAAGCGGGATCTAGGAATACATACTGAGATGTTTGTAAATGCCTTCGTGGACCTCATGAAATGCGGCGCCGTGAATAATTCTAAAAAGACGCTGTGCCCGGGCAAGGCTGTGCTGGGCTTTTCCCTCGGCTCCCAGGAAATGTATGACTTCATGGACCACAATGAGGATATAGAGGCCAGGCCCTTTGCGTGGGTGAACGATCCGCGCGTCATAGCCCAGAACGACAACATGATATCCATAAACGGTGCCATGCAGGTTGATTTGATGGGCCAGGTCTGCGCGGAAAGTATAGGGCCGAGACAATTCTCCGGTACAGGTGGTCAGGCGGACTTCGTGCGCGGCGCCAACTGGAGCCGGGGCGGAATGAGCTTCTTGGCTCTGCCGAGTACCCTGACTACACGTTCTGGTGAGGTTAAAAGCAAGATTTCCGCTGTGCTGCCGCTAGGCAGTGTGGTCACTACCCCTAGAGCAGATGTGCAGTACATAGTCACCGAATACGGTGTTGCTGACCTGCGCAACGAGCCTCTGGACGTCCGTGCGAAGAGGCTGATAGCTATTGCACACCCCGACTTCCGCGACCAGCTTGCATTTGAGGCCAGGAAGGCAGGAATAATCATTTAAGGAGGATAAGCAATGAGAGTAAAGGTACTCAGCCAGTACTGCAAGAGCTGCGGATACTGCGTACACTTTTGCCCGAAAGAGGCGCTGAGCTTCGGTAAGGTGCGCAACGGGCTGGGCGTGTTTTTCCCAGTAGTCGATGAAGAAAAGTGCATTGGCTGCGGCATATGCGCTACCGTTTGCCCGGATGCGGCACTTGAGCTGAGAGAGGAGGACAAAAATGGCTAAGATGCTCATGAAAGGCAACGAGGCTGTGGCGGAAGCCGCTGTGCGCGGCGGCTGCCGGTTCTTTGCCGGTTACCCCATCACCCCCCAAAGCGAGATACCCGAGTACCTCTCCGCGCGTCTGCCCGAGGTCGGCGGCGTGTTCATCCAGGGCGAGAGCGAGGTAGCGTCAATAAACATGGTCTACGGCGCTGCCACCAGCGGCGTGAGGGCCATGACCGGCTCCTCCGGCCCGGGCATCAGCCTCAAGAGCGAGGGAATAAGCTATCTGTCCGGTGCCATGCTGCCGGCGGTCATTATAAACGTCAGCCGCGGCGGTCCCGGACTGGGCAGCATCCAGCCGGCCCAGCAGGACTATCTGCAGGCGACCAAGGCGCTCGGCCACGGCGGTTTCAGGCTCATAGTACAGGCCCCGCACACCGTACAGGAGGCCGTGGACCTGGTATACGACTCCTTTGAACTCGCCGAGCGTGACCGCAATCCCGTGTACATACTCATGGATGGCTGCCTCGGCGCCGTGATGGAGGAAGTAGAGCTGCCTCCCATGAAGGAGCTCCCGCCCCGTCCCGACTGGGCGCTCGGCAACTTCACCGACACCCCGCGTGAACCCAGGCTCATCTCCTCCATCGCCGACGATGAGGTAGTGGAGCTCATGAACAAGCGCGCGGCAATGCTCCAGCAGGGCTGGGCTGTTAACGACGTGAAGTGGGAGGAGTATATGCTTGACGACGCGGAATATGTCTGCGTTGCCTACGGTACCAGCGCCCGCATCTGCAAGTACGCAATAAATGAGCTGCGCCGTGAGGGCATCAAGCTGGGCCTCATCCGCCCGATAACTCTGTATCCCTTCCCCAAAAAGGTGCTGCACGATTTGGACTACTCTCGGGTCAAGGCAATAATCGACGTCGAGATGGCTATCCCATGCCAGATGATGGACGACATCGCCCAGCAGGTAATGGAGCGTGCGCCCATTCTGCAGTACGGCCACTCCGGCGGCATCACGCTCAAGAACGAGGAGACAACCGCCGCTATCAAGGCGCTGATAGGAGGTATGAATAAATGAGCAGGGAGATACTCAGGCCCTCGTGCCTCAACCCTATTCCCAATACGTTCTGCCCCGGCTGCCTGCACTCGATGGCCAACAAGCTCATCGGTCAGTGCATTGACGAACTGGGCCTCGCGAGCAAGACGATAGTGGTTGTTCCTGTCGGCTGCTCCACCATGGGCCTGCGCTTCTGGCACATGGACATGGTCAGCTGTGCGCACGGCCGCGCTCCTGCCGTGGCTACCGGCATAAAACGTACTCAGCCCGAGACTTTCGTTGTCGCGTATCAGGGCGACGGCGACCTTGCAAGCATAGGCCTCGCGGAAATCATGTGCGCCGCCAACAGGGGAGAACACTTCACGGTGGTTTTTGCCAATAACTCTACCTACGGTATGACAGGCGGTCAGCTCGCGCCGACTACTCTGGTCGGGCAGAAGTCTACCACTACCCCCAAGGGCCGCAATGCTCTGGTAGACGGTTATCCGACCAACATGTGCGAGATACTCAGCACCCTCAAGGCACCCAGCTACATAGCACGCTGTGCCCTCAATAACCCGGCCAATATCCGGAAGGCAAAGGAATGCATAAAGACAGCGTTCCAGTATCAGCTCGACGGCAAGGCCTTCAGTTTTGTGGAACTGCTGACGAACTGCCCCACAAACTGGGGTATGGCTCCAATAGATACGCTGAAGTTCATGGAGGAGAACACTATCCAGGCCTTCCCACTGGGAGTGTTCCGCGATGTTGAGAAGGGAGTGTGAGATAGATGAAAAACGCCATCATCTTCAGCGGCTCCGGCGGCCAGGGCGTCATGAGCATGGGCATGATGCTCGCCCAGAGTGCAGTTGAGAGCGGTCGCCACGCGGCCTATATGCCTAGCTACGGCCCCGAGCAGCGCGGCGGCAGCGCCAAGTGCACCGTCATCATTGACAAGGACGAGATAATCTCGCCCATGGCCGGGAAAGGAGGGGTCCTGGTGGCCATGAATAACATGGCCTACAACAAGTTTATCAACGAATTGGAACCCGGCGGCATACTTCTGTATGACAGTACGCTGGTAACGATGCCGATCGAGCGCAAGGACGTCACCGCAATAGGCGTTCCGGCTGACGCTATGGCACTGGAGGTCGGCTCCCCGAAGGTTGCAAACGTCATCGTCATAGGCGCGCTGATAGCGCTCACCGGCATAGTATCAGCCGAGGAGTTCCAGCGCAGCCTGGACAAGAAGTTTGCGAAGAAGTCGGATACGGTCCGCGCTCTGAATGCCGAGGCTCTGCGCCGAGGCATGGCAGCGGCCCAAAAATGAATAAGGACGAGGCGGCTCTTATGGGCCGCCTCATTTTTTCGTTTTATGATGGTGGTAATAATATTCATTGAAAAAATACCGCGGAAAAGACAACTATTTCGGCCCGTCGGCTGTCTTATATTACAGAGCGGTTGCTCGTCACAATTGTGAAAGGGAAGAATCATTATATGGACAAATATGAATTTGCCCAACTGCTGCAGTCGAACAAGGAGAAATACTATCGCATCGCGTATTCCTACGTCAAAAACGAGCAGGATGCTCTGGACATAGTCGGAGAGGCGGCATACAAGGGCCTGCGCAGCCTCAAGTCGCTGAAAAAACCGGAGTATTTCCGGTCGTGGATGACGCGCATCGTAATAAATTGCGCGCTGGACCATCTGCGCACAAGCTCGCGCGTGTCTTTTATCGACGATGCCCTCCCGCCTGAATGGGAACCGCCGGACAAATCGTCGCTGACGCCGGAGGACTCGCTTGACCTGTACGCTGCGCTCGACGCGCTTGGGGAGAAGGACAGGACCTGCGTGGTCCTGCACTATTTTGAGGGGTACGCATTTGAAAACATCTCTCGTATACTTGGCGAACCTGAATCCACAATTAAATCCCGTGTGTACAGGGCGCTCGGCAGAATGAGGATGTTTTTACAGAGAGGAGAAAATTGAGCATGAACATCGGAAAGCAAAAATACGACAGCATCCCTATCCCAGAAGCGCTGGACGAGGTTATAGCCTGCTCCATCCGCCGCGCGGAGAGGTCAAAGCGCTTGCATGCGCTGAAGCGTTCGGCCGCCTGCGTAGCTGCGGTGTTCTGCGTGCTGTTTGCCAGTGCCAACATAATGCCGATATACACCTATGCGGCGAGAATACCGGTGCTTGGAAGCATAGTGCAGGTACTTCAGATAGGCAGTGGCGGCGAGGTGACCGACGGCGCGCACGGCGACGCGGAAAGCTACGGCGACAGCGTGCAGCTGAGCTTCGGCAGCGAAGCGGGGTCGCTCGATTATGTGCCGCATTACAGCGTGGCGCACTATTCAGCGCCCAACCGTGTGGTGATGACCTTCCGAGGCGTGAGGGGCATGGACTTCGACGAACTGCGCGAGAGCCTGCTCGCCAGCGAGGCTGTGAGCGATGCCTATCGGATGATGATACTTGATGATTCCGCCTTCGGCATAGTTATTGTGCTCAACGATGGATGGAGCTGCGAGGTGGCCGAGTACTCCGACCCGGGCGCGCTGATGATAAACTTCAGCGAAGCCGAGAGTGAGGATGCAGATGACGAGGTATACTATCTGCGCACGGAGGCCATGCCCTATACCGATGAGCTGGGTCTGCTCTGCGAGGAGTACCACAACGAGGGTGCGACTCAGCTCAAGACAGCGAGCGGTAACTATATTGTCACTGTGGGCCAGTATGAGACTGAGAGCGAAGCTCTTGAAGCGCTCGAGGAGCTCAATGAAACCCATGGAGATAAGGGGCTGTTTGTCGCCTCCAGTGCGGCAAATGAGCTTCCGGAGGATTGAACCCAATGAGAAAGAGCGCAGTCAAGCTGACCGCCGCCGCGCTTTGCGCGCTTTTGCTGAGCGGCTGTGGAGCGCCGGACGCGGAGGTCACCGCTCCGCAAACAATGCCCGCTCCGTCTGAGGAGGCGGATGCCGGACCAGAGTACAGCGTGCTGCCTGACATGAGCGCCTATCCCACCCGCATAGTTGTAGACGGTCTGCCCGCGGAAACGGGGGATAAGCCCATATACTCCGAAGGCGAGGCGCTGATGCCGCTGGATACCGTGCTTGAGCTCGCGGACTGCGGGGCGGAGGCCGGTGAGCTCAGAGAACAGAGCGTTGAGATAGACGGGGTGAAATACGTCAGCCCGGAGGCGTTGGAGAACGTTCCCGGCCTGAATTTTGCATGGGATCCGGCCACCAACACCGCTATCATTGAAACGGACAAACCCTCCGGGAGAGTGTTCAGCTATGACCTGGGAGAGGCCGCGGTGAGCAACAGCTCGGGCAGGGAAGATACCGTATACCGCATACAGGGCGTAATGGGCGTGCCCGAGGGCGAGAACTGCCCGGTGGTCATCATCCTCCACGGCTCACACCCAATAGACCGCGCTTCAGAGAACCGTTACGACCTTGGCTTCGGCTATCTTGTTGATAAGCTGGCGGAGGCGGGGTACCTTGCGGTGTCGATGAACGTGGGCATTAACTTCTCCTTTGAGGACGGCGAGCCTTCGGGATGCGAGCGCAGCGTACAGGTAGTGCAGCAGCAGCTCGAACTGCTCATGGAGGCCAACGAGGGCGAGCAGGTTTTCAAGCGCGACCTGACGGGGAAGGCGGATTTCAGCAAGGTCATACTCATCGGGCACTCGCGCTCCGGAACTGACATATACACCATCGCAGAGAACCTGGAGGACTGCGGCATCGCCGGCCTGCTGTCACTGGCACCGGCGCTCGTGACTCCGCTGCCCGACGAACTGCCCGACGTGCCTGTGGGCATAATAATACCCCAGTACGACGGCGACGTTGCCTCGCTGGACGGCGCGACGGTGTTCGATGCCCTCGAAACCGACGGCGAGCGTACCGCACCGGCCGAACTCGTGTATCTCAAGGGCGGCAATCATGGCGGATTCAGTACGGCGCTCGTTCGCCCTGACCCATTTGCGGACGAGGATAGCATAGCCGCGACCATGGCGGCCGAGGAGCAGCAGAGCTTTCTGAGTCAATATGCGCTGGAGTTCATTGCCACCGCCCTGGAAGGCGGTACGGTGTTCTCACAGACTGAGGAGCTTCCGGACAGCTATGCGGACTGCGGTGTCATGGTGCAGATCGATTCCCCGGGAAAGGCGCTTTTTACAGCGTCCGAGGAGAGCTGCGGGAACGTTGAGCCGGATGGCGCGGATACCGAATGCGTCAATGCCTGCTCCACGGTGGACAACACCGCCGGAAGCTTCCGCCTGCCGGGTTCCTTCCTGCAATACGACCTGCTGCGCATCAGCTGGAGCTCGGGACCTGCTTCTGCGCGCATACCCGTGGATGCCGACCTGAGCGCATATGCATGGCTCCAGCTAGATATCGCGCAGGACAGCTCGGACCCGCTCAACGGTGAAAGCGACCAGAGCCTGACCGTCACGCTGACGGACGGCGGCGGCCGCAGCGCGAGCGTGGACGTACCCGCCGGGACCCCGGCACTGCAATGGCAGGCGGGTGAGCTCCTGGAGAGACCTGCTTGGGACGATCCTGAGAGCGTGGAGTACAGTTACAGTACCTTCACTCCGCTCGGAAGCCTGCGCCTCCCGCTGGACAGCTTCGGTGAAGTTGACCTTTCCGACATCGTGTCTGTTGAATTGAGCTTTTCCGGCCAGTGCGGCAGCATCATGCTCCGCGAGATACAGGCGGCCAGATAAAAATTTTTTTCTGGGTTGAGCCTTTTTTGCGGCGCGATGCGTCTAATATATGCGTGCGTGAGCACGACAGCATATAATTCGTTTAAGGAGAACCAAACAATGAAATCGAAATTTGTCTTTATTGCTTCCGCGATCCTGTCCATATCCCTGCTCGCAGCCTGCGGCACAGACACCACGGAAGAAAGCCAGCCTCCGGTGGAGCCTACGGACGAGCAGGAACTTGTCGAGCCCAGCTTGGAGCCGACGGCAGAGCCTGAAGCTGACGAAGATGACGCCACCGCCGCCAACCTTGCCGAGTGCCTGAAGCTGCTCGGCATGGACGACGCCGCTGCCAAGGATATGCTCGGCGGCGGAACCGAGAATATGGCGGCCGACGGAGAGACCATGATAGGCCGCATATACAGCGTGGAGCTCTTCGGCGAGCAGACCGAGCCGAGCACCATGTATAGTGAAGACAAAGTGGTTGCCGTGTCCATTTATCTCGCCGGTGAGGACAGCGCTCCGTACAGCGAGCAGCTCAAGGCCATCTACGGCGAGCCTGACGAGACCAGCGACGGAGAAGCCTCCGAGTCCGGCAGCACCTGGGAGTGCTGGAACACCGAAGACGGCCAGATAAAGCTCATCCAGAGCTACGGCCTCTGCTCCCTCGAACTTGCCCCCGCGGCAAACTGAACAGAAAACGCAATTAAGAGTATTCCGGGTGTTGGAGTATCCAACACCCGGAATCATTTTTTGCATGTTGCGGCCGTCAACACGCCGCAAGTCGAAACTATTTTCTATAAAAATCGGAGGAGTTGGTGAGGACCTGACAACCTGCTGTTGGATAAATGACCATCTTCTTTGGCTTGCCGTCATCAGTGAGCGCAAGGACTTCGCTCCAGGTTTTTACGTAGGTGGCGCCTGTGTCCTCGTCTATGAACCAGGGGTCACGCATGCCTTTTACCGTATGTTCTGCAAAGACAATGGCGTTTCCCATGCGTTGGTCTTTGGGATAACATCCAGCCCACATCAGCCCGCCGGGAGCGGAGTGCCCCCATTTGTCATAAAGGTAGTGTACGCAGGAGCCGAAGGGGGAGTTTGCTGATAAAATATATGTCCCACCGGACTTGAGAGAGGCTATGGTCTCGGGCGTGTATGCGCAGCCGGCCTCCGCAGGTTTGAAGTAGCAGTTTGAGAGCACAACATCACAGTCCGGAACAAACTGCGCAAGATAGTGACTACGCGCATCACGCTCAGCCTCAGCCCACTCTGCCTCAACGTCACCGGCGTACAGTGCGCAGACTTGGGCGTATCCGTTTAGTACAGCATCTATCTTGAAGTCCAGCCCCATCATGCGGGCAGCTTCGACTGCGTCATTTCGCATAACAGTGTCCGGATTGCCCATGTTGAATTCGGATGGAGTTGTTCGGCTGTGATTTGCTATTATGCTTCGCATTGATGACACACCTGGAAGTATGCACTTAGCCCCGCCTGAAAAGCCGAAGAAGCTGTGAGCCATTATGGTGCCTATGCCGATTTTATACTCAGCGGACATGACGTCGGAATTGATTTCAACAGGGACATTGTGACTGGTGTTTCCAAGAAAAACGTGGTTGAAAAATGGGTTGTGATTGTGTATCTCGAACTCGTCTACTATATCCTCTCCGAGCTTTCTGACAAAGTGCTCACGGTACATGCAAGCGTGCGTGCCGAGAGCGGCAATGAACCAGATATTCTGTTTCGGCACACCGGCAGCGAGAAGTTCAGCTACAACAGCCTTGGCAATGTGCTCACAGGGAGTGGGACGTGTGATGTCGTCAAAAATGATGACGGCACTCTTTTTTCCGCAAGCCCCTTCATGGATAGGCTTGGTTCCTATGGCGCAGCGTACTCTCTCCGCAATGGCATCTGCGCTTAGTCCGGGTCGGTGAAAACCTGCAATTTCGGAAATGTGAACATCCCAGCTGTCTGGAATTGATATAGGTATTGGTCTGTCTCCATACAGATTGTTGGATGGAAGCTGATATATCATGATAGATTCCTCCTGTACTTTTTGCCGCAAACAACAATTGCCGGCCTTGGACAGGGCCGGCTGCGGCGATATGACGGAGACACATCATTAGTATCATAATTTGTCAGCAGTTGTCAAGGGAAAAGCGTGATAATTTAGCAAAATAAATAGTTAAAAGATTAACACCGAACATTGACGTAAACAGATTGACAAATGAGAATGCTTGGTATATGATTTACAAAAAGAAGCGCTAAAAGATAGAGATTTAACAACAAAGTGCATATGTAATTGGAACGCAATATGCGTTTTTTAATTTGTGACACATTGTCAGACAAAATGACATACAGACATCAAATGGAGCAAAGGTGGGATGCAGTTTCAGGCGTTGCTGGCGGACATATGACGGTGACAAACAAAACGGTTTGAAAGGGGAAAAACATGAAAAACAGCAGAGCCAAGTACTTTCTTGCAATAATTTCTCTGGGGCTTGTATACGGAACGATGTTTAACCTTCCGTACATGAAGTACATATTCTACGACGCTATGATAGAGGGAATGAACTGCACCAATGCCCAGCTGGGTCTTCTGGTTACCGTATACACAGCGATAAGCTGCATCGGTCTGCTGCCCGGAGGATGGATAGCGGACCGATACCAGACCAAGGGAATCATTGTTGTGTCAGCCGTGGTGCAGGGTCTTATAAGCATTTTCTTCGTGTTCACCATGCACAGCTATGTATGCGCCATGATAACATGGATAGTTTCCGGCTTCGCGGGAGTTACCGCTTTCTGGGCGGCTATACTCAAGGCCGTATCCATGGTGGGATCAAAGGACGAGCAGGGTCGCACATACGGATATTATGAGGCATTCTGTGGAGTGTCCGCAACGATAACTAACGCCGTTGCGCTGGCTGTTTTCGCGGGTTTTGATGATTCGGTGACGGCGCTCAAGTGGGCGGTCGCCGTAATGGGCGTTATGAGTCTGGTGGGCGCAGTGCTTGTGCAGGTGTTCTTTGATCAGAAGACCACTGAGGTACACTATGCTGAGGCGGCCCATAAGAAGGTGGACATAAAGACCACGCTCAAGGTCTTTACCATGCCTAAATTCTATCTCTCCTGTCTGATAGTCTTCTGCGCCTACGGCCTTTACACCTGTCAGTCATTCATAACGCCGTATTTCACCAGTGTGCTGGGCGCGTCGGTGACTTTTGCCGGATTCCTGTCCATCCTAAAGCAGTATGCACTCAAATTTGTAGGCGGACCCATTGGCGGTATAGTGGCAGATAAGCTTGGAGCAGTTTCTAAACTTCAGATAGTTGTTTTCGTGCTCATGTTCGGTATCATCATGTACATTGCCAACGTTTCCGGCGGTGCTGAGCTCATAACTGCGCTGACTGTGCTGACATTGGTGTTGGCAACGCTCTGCTTCATGTCCAGAGGCACGATGTGGGCGACCATCGACGAGGCCGGCGTACCAAAGGAGATATCCGGTACCGCGATAGCTGTGGCTTCAATCATCGGTTTCAACATGCCCGACCTCATTTTGCCCACGCTTATAGGAAACTGGCTTGACAAGTACGGCAACGCGGCCTACGGGCGGGTGTTTACACTTCTCGGTGCCATGTGTGTTATCGGCGTTGCAGCGTCTGTGACGCTGCTCGTGAGCAACAGGATCAGCGCGAAAAAGGCGGCTTGAAATGTGCAAAAGCAAAGGAGGACAAAGCTGAAATGATTATCTTGAAACAGGAAAACTGTAAAGGCTGCGGCTTGTGCGTCAGCGTTTGCAAAAAGGATGCTATCAAATTGGGAGATGCAATGAACAAAAATGGATACTTTTACGCAGTTGCGGACCAGGACAAGTGTATAGCCTGCGGTATGTGTTACAGGATGTGTCCCGACTGCTGCATTGAACTTACCGACTGAGGGGGTGTGAACATGGAAAAGGTACTTATGAAAGGCAACGAGGCACTGGCTGAGGCCGCTATACGTGCCGGCTGCCGTTTTTACAGCGGTTATCCTATAACTCCGCAGACCGAAATACTCGAATATATGGCATGGCGCATGCCTGAAGCCGGCGGAACATTTGTACAGACCGAATCTGAACTCGCCGGAATCAACATGCTCTATGGCGGCAGTGCCGCAGGCGTACGAGCCATGACCAGTTCCTCCGGACCTGGCTTTGCGCTGCTTCAGGAGGGTATATCCTACCTGTGCGCAGCCGATCTGCCGGCCGTACTGGTGAATGTCATGCGTATAGGTAACGGCCTAGGTGATATCGCCCAGGGTCAGGGCGATTATTGGGCGCTCACCCGTGGCGGCGGAAACGGTGACTACCGCACCATAGTTCTCGCCCCAAACTCGGTGCAGGAAGGCATGGATCTCGTTGCCGAAGCCTTTGAGCTTTCGGAGAAATATCTCCACCCGGTCATAATAGGATCTGACGCCGCGATAGGCCAGATGATGGAGGAAGTGGAGCTGCCTGAGATGCGCGAGCACGATATCAACGCCTACGACTGGTCTGTGAAGGGCACACGAAAAGGGGACAAGCACAAGGTAGTCAGCAACGTCTGCTTCTACGGGCACAAGGATTATGAGAATTACCTGTGGAACAAGTATAAGGAGATCGAGGAGAACGAGCAGCGCTGGGAAAGCGTGGCAGTTGAGGACGCCGAGATCGTCACAGTGGCCTTCGGTATCAGCTCCCGCATCTGCAAGGAGGCGGTGAAGCTCGCGCGTGCTGCCGGCATAAAGCTTGGCCTCATCAGGCCCATAACGCTTTGGCCTTTCCCTGAGAAGGCGTTCAGAGAGCTTGGGCCCGACGTAAAGGCGCTAATAAGTGTTGAGATGAACATACTTGGGCAGATGGTGGAAGACATAAGGACGGCTACGCAGTTCAAATATCCTGTTGAGTCATATAGAACGTTCTTTGATGTGCCAGATTCAGAGCGGATAGTAGAGATGGCAAAAGAAATTCTTGGCGGTAAGGAGGCGGCGAAATGAGGCTGAAAGCACCTGAAAGCGTAATAAATCCCGGCGGCTCTTTCTGCCCGGGCTGCTCGCACGGCGTGTCCGACAGGATGATAGCCGAGGCTGTAGAGGCGTTGGGTATGCAGGAGAACTTCATTGCAACGGTGGATGTGGCCTGCGGCGCCTGGAGTATGGACAACTGGAATTTCGACACAGTTATGTGCGCCCATGGCAGACCCATGGTAGTGGCAGCAGGCGTGAAGCGCGCGAGGCCGGACAAGCTTGTGGCCGCCTATCTGGGAGACGGTGCTGCATATTCTATCGGTACCGCTGAGACCGTTCACTGCGCACTGCGCAATGAGAACATAGTTGCCATAGTGCTCAACAATGGCGTGTTCGGCATGACCGGCGGACAGATGGCACCTACTACCCTGCCAGGGCAAAAGACCGTTTCCTGCCCGTCCGGACGCGACGTACACAAGCAGGGCGGCCTGTTTGACGTAACAAAGGTACTCGGCGACATGGACATTGCCTATCTTGCCCGCGCCGCACTTGACAGTCCCGCGCATATCATGCAAGCGGAGAAGTACATAAAAAAGGCATTTGAAAAGCAGCTGCGGGGCGAGGGCTTCTGCCTAATCGAGCTTTTGGGTATTTGCCCAACGAACTGGGGCCTGACTCCGGCTAAGGCCTGTGAGCGTGTACGTACCGAGTCGTTGAAGTACTACGAGCTCGGAGAATTTGTGGACAGGAAGGAGGGCTGAGCGATGACAGAAATGATATGTGCCGGCTTTGGCGGACAGGGTGTGCTCGTCGCTGGAAATATCCTGGCCTTTGCAGGCATGCTGAGTGGTCAGAAGGTCACCTGGTATCCCTCATACGGATCTGAGATGCGCGGCGGCACGGCGAACTGCAATGTAAAGATAAGCGAGGAGGAGATTGCCAGCCCCTACGCAAAGCACCCGGACATAGTGATATGCATGAATGAGGTCTCCATCGACAAGTTTGAAAAGACGATAAAGCCCGGAGGCTGGCTCATTGTTAATAGCTCCCTGTGCAGTGCGGATCGCGGTTTCAGGGAAGACATACATGTCGTGAAAGTTCCTGCGAATGAGATAGCCAACGCCCACAAGAACCCGCGCGGCACCAACATAGTCATGCTTGGCGCGGCTGTCCAGGCCTCCGGATTGTTTGACCTCGATTACTTTATTAAGGCAATAGACGAGTTCTTCGCGCGTAAGGGCAAGACTAATCCCCAGAATGCCCTGTGCTGCCGCGAAGGCGCTGCCTGCGCGAAGTAAGACGCGGGTTTTCGGAGGGTGATATATGTGGATGCAGTAGATATTGGCTTTATAATCGTATATCTGGCCGCTATGCTACTTATCGGCCTGTATTCAAACAAAAAGCACAAGGGAGTGGAAAACTACTATGTGGCCGGCCGAAGGTCAAGCTCAGTCACGATAATGTGTCTCTGGCTTTCCTGTTGGATAGGTGGGGCGTCGGTCATAGGTACTTCCACAAAGGGCTATGAACTTGGAGTGACGGCTGTGTGGTATGTCGGCACCCTGGCCATAGGCTGCCTGTCGTTTTCGCTGCTTTTTTCCGAGAAGGTCAAGAAGATCGGAGACAAGCTGCATCATCTCACATATCCCGAGTTCATCGAGAGCCGCTATGATCCGCGTGCCCGCGCTGTGGCTACGGTATGCACGCTGCTGGGCATGATAGGCGTAACGGCAGCACAGCTGGTTGCTGCGGGAGAAATACTAAACACATTGACAGGATGGGGACTCGGCGTAAGCTTCGCAGCAGCGTCAGTGGTACTGGTACTGTACACCGCTCTGGGAGGATATATGGCGGTCGTATTCACCGACTGGGTCCAGGTGGCCCTGCTTTTGGCAGGCGTGGTGCTGGGCGTACCCTTTGCCGCCAAAGCTATGGGCGGGCTGGATGCGGTGTCCGTGCTGCCTGAAAGCTACTTCGACATCGGAGCCTGGGGCTGGCCAACCATAATCGCGTTCTGCCTTTCCACTGTGATGTCGTTCTATACCACTATGGACAGCTACACGCGCTGCATGTCGGCCAAGACCCCGGCTGCCGCAAAAAAGGGAGGACTCTTGGCGGCTGTGGTCACACTACCCATCGCGCTTTGCGCCACCTATGAGGGTATGGCCGCAAAGGTGATAATGCCGGAGCTTCCTCAGGGCATGAACGCTATGACTGGTCTCATCCTTAATACTTTCCCCGTTGGAATAAAGGGGCTTGTGATAGTCGGAATTCTTGCGGCCATAATGTCCTCGGCAGATATTGCGATAATAACGGGCTCGGCCAACATAACCCGGGACATCTACCAACGCTATATCGACAAAAACGTCAGCGAAAAAACCACTATGCGGCTGGGATTCGCGAGCTCACTGCTCATAGGGCTTGTTGCGGCGCTTCTGGCGTGGTATGAGCAGGATATCATGAATGTGTTGCTCATCACTTTTACCATCCTGTCCGCCGGACTATTCGTGCCAACGGTAATGGGCTTTGTCTGGAAAAGAGGGAGCTCAGACGCGGCATTTTACAGCATGCTGGTTTCCACGGTTGTAGTCATCATCTGGAGCGTCGGTTCGGCTGCGGGGTGGGGAAGCATCTTTGCCATCGATGCACTTTGGCCTGGACTTGCTGTATCCGTGGCGCTGTATTTCCCCATTTCGATCTTCGGAAGACAGAGCAGGGAGGAGTCAGAGAAGATCGCAGCCTTTCTCAACCTGGACAAAGAATAAAGAATCCGCAGCCGGTACACCGGCTGCGGATGGCGGGAATGCGAGTTTCAATCATATCCAAGGTCTGAGCGGAAGGTTTCCTCGGGATTTTCGGAATAAAAGTATTTTCCTTGAAGCTCCAAATCTTCGTCCGTGAAGTTGAAGTGGACAAAAAGCTCCTTGGCTGCGGCTGCAAAATCGCGGTTTTTGATGGCCTCATATATGGCCGTGTGCATCTTTACCGAGTCGTCAAGCTGACCTCTCTCCTCCACTACTTGGTGGGAATAGGATACGTCCTTGGCAAAGATAAAAAGGTGCGCATTAAGTAGAAAGTCGTAAAGCGGATTGCGTGCTAGGGAAATGAGAACGGCATGGAAGTTCTGGTCGCACAGCTTGCGCGATTCCAAGTCGGGTGCGTCAATATAATCCCGGAGTGCTGCGCCCAGGGTCTCAATCTCCTCGTCGGTGCGTCTGTCTATTATCGTACGGATGGCGCCAAGTTCCAGGGCCACGCGCATGTCGATGAGGTCCTGTATGGAGCAGCCATTGAGCATAAAGTATATGGAGAGACTATCGGTCATGCTGCGGTTTATGTTGTTGGCGATGAAGCTGCCGCCGCCCTTACGGGACTCAACGATTCCCAGAACCTCGAGTGACTTGAGAGCCTCTCTCACCGAGGAGCGGCTGACATTGAATTCCTGTGCCATATCCAGCTCATTCGGCAGCCTGTCGCCCACCTTGAGCTGACCGCATATGATTGCGTCTTTTATCTGCTTTATTATCTGCTGATAGTTTTTGCTGTTAGAGATGGATGTAAACACTTTTTCAACTTCCTTGCAAATATCTGCCGGGATGTGCCGGACTGGTTATTATTTTATCATAAAGCCGGCGCTTAAGCAACATTAAATGGCGAAATAATTCGTAATGTCGTTGTTTTTTTAAAAAAATCAACTTTTAGAGGTGATAATCATTGACTGATGCAGTCAGACTGCCGCTGGAAGGAATTAAGGTTGTGGAGCTGGCGACGGTTGTTGCAGCGCCGACTGTGGGAAGAATGTTAAGCGCTTACGGTGCCGAGGTTATAAAGGTGGAGAGCCCCAGGGGAGACGAGCTCCGCGGCGTGGGCGATTTTGAACGCGTGATATGTGAGGACGAGCGCAACCCGCTTTTTACCATACAGAATAGCGGAAAGCTTCTCACATCCATTGATTTGAAGTCGCCTGAAGGTAAGGAAGCATTCATGCGCCTGCTGGAAAGAGCGGATGTGCTGGTTACAAATGTTCGTTCAGCGGGATTAAAGAGGTTGGGACTGGACTACGAGTCGATACATGAAAAACTGCCGAGGCTCATATACGCTCATCTGTCAGGCTTTGGCCCTAAGGGGCCGGACGCGACAAATCCGGGCTTCGACAGCACAGCTTTCTGGCTTCGCTCCGGGCCTATGGCAGACTGGCAAGTACCGGGTTCGTTTCCCTTTGTACCGACCTATGCGTTCGGCGACATGGCCACGAGTTCAGTGCTGCTTTCCGGTGTGCTTATGGCACTGCTGGGACGAGAGCGAACAGGGACTGGTACGCTTGTGAATACCTCGCTTTTTGCAAGCGGCATATGGTGCAACTCCATAGCTGTGGTTTCGCATCAGCCGCAATTCGGAGGCGAGCGGCCCGTTGACCCTATCAGGCCGCCCGACCCGTTTTCTCAAACTTACTTGTGCGCCGACGGACGCTGGATAGGCGTCTACGACAACGATTATAAGCGTGAAATACCCAAATTTGCCAAGCTGTTCGGTATTCCCGAACTTGAAAACGACCCGCGTTGCGCTACTCTTGAGGATCTCGCTGATTCCGGTGCGATCGTAGAGATAACAGAAAAGCTCAACAACATTTTCCTTGGCAAAACCAGTTGGGAATGGAGGGAATTTCTGCTTGAAAACAACGTTTCCTGTGAGGTCATGCGCACGATCAGGGACGTGAGCACGGACGAACAGGCACTTGTAAACGGCTATGTCCAGAAGGTAGGCTTTGGAGGGGGACTTGAGGTCATGATGCCGCGTCCGCCGGTGCACTTTTCCGAATACGGTATCCGCGAATATGCCCCGGCCGGCAGACTGGGAAAGGATACAGATGCAGTACTGAAATCCGTGGGTTACACGGACGATGAGCTTTCCGAAATGCGCATGAAAAACGCGATAATATGAAAGACAGGGAGTGCAGAATATGAAAGTAGTATTTGCAGAGGCCCCAAGCACCTGCACCAGAGATATGAGCATAGAGAGATCCGTGTTCCCTGAGGGGACTGAGTTCGGCATTGCAGTTTATGACGAGCACAGTGAGGATAACGACAAGTTTTATAAGGACATAGCAGATGCGGACATAATTATCAATGGTTATATCTACTTCGGCCGCAAGGAGCTTGATGCACTTGAAAAATGTCGTGTAATCTCCTTCCAATCCACAGGCTTTAACGAAGTGGATATAGACTACGCTACGGAGAAAGGCATAGCCGTAGTGTCTATCGAGGACTACTGCACCCAGGAGACGGCGGAAAATGCCATAGCCCTGATGCTTATGCTGCAACGTGGACTGCGTATCTACGACCGCAGTGTACAGAAGGATAGAGAGTGGGTATACGACAAGGCGCCCGGACTCAAGCGCATAGAGGGTCAGGTGATGGGCATTGTCGGACTGGGGCGAATTGGCCGTTCCGTTGCAAAAAAGGCGCACGGGCTGGATATGGAGGTCATAGCCTATGATCCTTATATTCCCAAGGAGCTTGCGGACAGCGTAGGAGCGAGACTGGTAGACATAGACGAGCTGCTGGCCGAGTCGGATGTTATTTCCGTTCATATGAATCTGACGGACGACAATGTGCACTTCTTCAACAAGGAGAAATTCGCCAAGTGCAAAAAGCAGCCGATAATCATCAACGAGGGCCGCGGTGCGATGATAAGTGAAGAGGACCTTGCTTGGGCACTTGATAACGGACTCATAAAGGCTGCCGGTTTGGACATGCTCGAGTCTGAGTTTCCCGACCTCAACGACTGCCCGCTCGTCGGACGCGACAACGTGATAATTACACCACACAGCGGATTTTTCTCAGATACTTCCATGTACCTGCTGTGCAAATGTTCGGCGGATAACGCGCTGCATTATTTTAACCGTGACTTCGACAAGGTACATATCCTGAGAAACAACGTATACAACTGATAGAACACAAAGAGGACCACCCCTATACGGGTGGCCCTCTTTCTATTTTTCGCGGCTCAGGAGATAAGCGCCAGGGCGTGGGGGTAGTCGCTTTTTCTCACATAAATGTAGTAGGTGAAGCATGCGCCGTCGGCAAAGTCGGAATAGCGGGAGTTCCCGCTTGTCAGGTTCATGCCCATTCGGGCGTGCACGCAGCCGACAAGGCGACTCTGGACTCCCTTGGTCTGCATGGAATAGGGTATACCGGCCGCTTTCAGAGCGGACCATACACGTGCTGCATCCTCGGCGTCGCTGCCGGAATGAATGAGCTTGCGGTTCAGAATGTTTACCACGTCTGCACCTCCCGGGCAAGATGAGTCGGCTGTTATTCCTTTTTCAATATGATACCATCGCAGGTCTCGCCAAGGCAACACAAACATGGAAGCTGTGCATATAATGGGAGTGGCCAAAGCCGGAAAGGAGACCATTAAATGGTTAATGAATTCAACGCCGAGCTTCTCACTGATGCCCAGACCTGCCCCGCGGTAGGTTATCAGTCTGCGTCCATCTGCGTGCCCGTCACGGTGACGCCCTTTGCCCAGACTGGAGTTACCGTGACCAAGTGCTGCGGAGACCCGGTCGTGACGCCGGGACGTGAGGTTTGCGGCGGGATAAAGAACGGCTCCTGCTTCTTTACAATCACGCAGGACATCTGTGTGGCCGTCCCCGTCGAATTCGGCGCGGTTGCCACTGTGGGAGACTCCTACGTCAACTGCAACGGCGCTTCCGAGAAGGATATCTGCACCGACTGCGAGGATATCAAGCCTATACTCAATATCCCCGCTGTGGAAGCCTGAATATAGCGGAACGCCGGAGCGGGCTTTTGCCCGTCCCGGCGTTTTTGGATTTATGCTTTTATTACCCGGCCGTTCATCATGTCTGTGAACCGGCCATCCGCAATGGCGGGGGTTCCGCCAACAAAGACATAGTCCATCCCGGCCGCAAGGGTGTCCGGCTGAGAGTAGCTCCCGCACTCGCGGATGTTCGCGGCGTCGAAGAGGCAGAGGTCAGCATCCGCGCCGGGGGCTATGACGCCCTTCCCGGCGAGGCGGAAGCGCTCCGCCGGCTGGCCCGTGACCTTGTGCACCGCCTCGGTCAGGCTCAGCGTACCCGTTTCGCGCACATAGCGCTCAATGAGCCGGGGGAAGGTGCCGTACACCCTAGGGTGCAGCAGCCCGTTGACGGGGTAGGTCGCGTCAGAAATCACGCCCGAGAAGGGCGCGCGCAGTATATCGCGGATGTCCTCCTCGTCCGCGATGAAATCTATCATCGAGACCGCGCAGTGCTCAGAGGCGAGCAGGTCGAAGAGCGCGTCGAAGGCATCGCAGCCGCGCTCGGCGGCGATCCCGGCTATCGAGCGGCCCTCAAAGGCGAGGTTCTCCGGCCGGTGCAGGCTCGTGGCGCGTATGTTCTCGAAGCCGACAAGCAGGGATATGTTCTCAAAGTCCGAGCCCGTCTCCATCCTACGGCGCATCCTTGCGCGCTGCTCCGGGTCGGAGAGCGCCGCGGTCAGCTCCTCTGTGCCGCCCGCCTGAAACTCCGGCGGCAGGACGTGGATGAGCTGCGTCGAGCCCGCGGGGTAGGGGTAGACGTCGCACATGACGTCGAGACCCTCCTGACGCGCCGAGTCGATGAGCCGCAGCATCTCCGGCACGGCGGAGCGCCAGTTGCGGCGGCCTATGGCTTTGAGGTGACTTATCTCCAGCGGCATCCTCAGCTCGCGAGCGACGGCGAGCATCTCGTGCATGGCGTCCACCACGCCGTCGCCCTCCTGACGCATGTGCACCGTGACGACGGTTTTGCCGTCGCGCAGGGGCTCAAGCGCGCGGATGAGGCCCGCTGTGTCGTAAAAGCACTCCGGCGCGTAGCCGAGGCCAAGTGAGACGCCCACGGCCCCGTCGGCAAGGCAGCGCTCGAGCAGGGCGTGTATCTCCCGGTACTGCCCGTCCGTGAGCGGCGCGTCCGAAAAGCCCGCGGCGCAGGCACGGATGGTGCCCATACCGGCCAGCATGGCCGTGTTGAGCGGCAGTGTGGTCTCGGAGACGGCGCGGAGATACTCTGCCATGCCGGGAAAGTCCCGGCCCTCCGGCAGCGCGCCGACGATGGGGGAAAGGTAGCTGAGTATTTCCCCGGCAAAGGGCCCGCGCACGGGCGCGAGGGAGAGGCCGCAGTTGCCGTTTATTATGGTCGTCAGGCCTTGGGCAAGCTCCGCACGGCCCCAGCCGGGGCGAAAGACGGCGGCGTCAGCGTGGCGGTGGATGTCGATGAACCCGGGTGTCAGGCAGCGGCCTCGGGCTTCGATGACGCGCGCGGCCTCCGCTGCGCCGAGCTCGCCCACGGCGGCTATGCGCCCTCCCGATACGGCGACGTCGCCGGTAAACGCTTCGCGGCCGGTGCCGTCTATTATGCTTGCGCCTCGGATGATGAGGTCAAACATGACGCAGCCCTCCTCAGCAGCCGGGGTACTGAACGCGGCGGCGCAGGTCGGCGGCGAAGTCGTCGCCCTTCAAGAGCCGCACGAGCTCGAGGCCCATGTCGATGGCAAAACCGACGCCGCGGCCGGTGGTGATGTTGCCGTCGGTCACCACGCCCGTGCGGGTGTATTCCGCGCTGCCGAGTTTATCCTCCCAGCCGGGGTGGCAGGTGGCGGAGCGGCCGTCGAGCAGGCCGAGGCGGCCCAGTATGCTGGGCGCGGCGCAGAGCGCGGCCACGCGCTTGCCCTCGGCGGCAAAGCGGAGCACGAGCTCTCG
>URDK01000011.1 GCA_900546485.1 uncultured Eubacteriales bacterium | reverse complement strand
CCTACATGTCCATTCAGGACAACCTGACCATGACCATACTGCCCAAGATCAGCCGGTTCGGAATCCTGAATAAGAAAAAGCAGAAGGAAGTCACCCTGGAATACATTCAGAAGATCGCCATCAAGACGCCGGGCACCTCCACCAAGATCAAGGATCTGAGCGGCGGGAACCAGCAGAAGGTGATTCTGTCCCGATGGCTGGCCACCCACCCGGACCTGATTATCCTGGACGAGCCCACCCGGGGCATCGACGTGGGCGCAAAGGGCGAGATTGAGGAGCTGATCAAACAGATTTCCGACAGCGGGATCAGCGTGCTCTACATTTCCTCCGAGCTGGACGAACTGGTGCGGGAATGCGACCGCATCGTGATTCTGCACGATGGGAGAAACGTGGGGGAACTGGTGAATGAGGAGATTAATTCGGATGCCATCATGAACGTGATTGCGTCCGGCCAAATCGATATATAGAGCGTGGGAGGCTGCGGAGGCAGCGGACGGTTACATACGCGGAAGGGAGTCTGGTTGTATGGCGGATCACATACAGAAAGAGAAGATGACGTTCAGAGAGATTTTTATCAGCTACGGCGCGGTGATCGCCCTGGCGGTGCTGATCGTCTTTAACGGAATTGTCACAAAAAACTTTTTATCCCTCAACACCCTGTGGCTGGTAATTAAACAGTCTACCCCCATTTTGTTTATGACGGTGGGTATGACCTTTGTGATCAGCTCGGGAGGGATTGATATCTCCACAGGGTCCATGATGGCGTTCTGCGGCATCATCGTGTCCCTGGGAATCACCAACGGCGGGAATTTCTGGGTCTGGTGCCTGATCGGCCTGGCGGCCTGCGCGGCCATCGGCGTGTTCAACGGTTTTCTCATCTCCAGCGTGGGCGTGCAGCCGGTGATTCTGACCCTGGTGATGCAGATCGTGATGCGCGGCGTTACGGTGCTCATGGCCAAATCCTCGGTGTTCGTGCTGGGCGGCTACCCGGAGATCAAGACCCTGGGCATTTACCGCTTTCCGGGCAGAGTGCCGATTCAGATCGTATTTTTCATTTTCATCGTCATTGTCAGCGTGTTTGTGCTGCGCAAAACCCTGCTGGGCAAGTATGTGGAGGCCGTGGGAAGCAACCCAAAGGCGGCCCGGCTGACCGGCGTGCGCACCGTGGCCGTGATCATTACGGTGTACGTGATCTCCGCGGTGCTGGCGGGTTCCTGCGGCATCCTGGAAATGTGCCGGAACGCGGCCCTGGACCCCAATGAGTTAGGAAAGCTCTACGAGCTGGACGCCATCGCGGCCTGCGTTGTCGGCGGCATCTCCTTCACCGGCGGCATAGGCAAGATCTCAGGCGTAGTTGTCGGCGTATTCATTTTCACCGCACTGACCTACTCCCTGACCACGCTTGGTATTGACACGAACTTGCAGTTTGTGTTCTCCGGTATTATAATCCTTGTTGCGGTCATGCTGGACTGCCTGAAGTACGTCCAGAAGAAGTAATCGCATTTAAAGAACGCAGTAAACCGCTGCAAAGCAGATGTGAGAGATCCGCCTTCTTTGCAGCGGTTTTATTACGCTCCGGACGGGGGCGGAAAGAGGGGAGAATGAAGATGCAGAAACTGGGCTCCGTGCGCCGCGCGCTGGGCGCGGGCGAACTGGACGAGGCACTGGGCCGGCTCAAATACGGCGTGAACGGCCGGGCAAAGGTGTCAAATGTGCTGGATGGTTTCGCGCGCAGCTTCGGAGCGGATGATGAGCGGCTCATGGTGCTCTGCTCCGCGCCGGGCCGCACCGAGATCTGCGGCAACCACACAGACCATCAGCACGGCCGGGTCCTCGCCGGGGCGGTGGACCTGGACTTCCTGGCCTGCGCGGCGCTGAACGGCACAAATAAGATAAGGTTCCAGTCTGAGGGCTGGCCCATGGTTGAAATATGCCTGGACGAGCTGCTGCCCCGCGCGGACGAGCGCGAGACCACAGCTGCGCTGGTACGAGGCATGGCCGGGCTTGTCAAGGAGCGCGGCTACGAGGTGGCGGGCTTCGACGCCTACGCCGTCTCAGAGGTGCTGCCGGGCTCCGGACTGTCCTCGTCTGCGGCCTGCGAGGTGCTGCTGGGCGTCATCGAGAACTGCCTGTTCTGCGCGGGTGAGCTCGACGCCGTTACCATCGCCCAGCTGGGCCAGAGAGCGGAAAACGTATATTTCGGCAAGCCCAGCGGACTGATGGACCAGACCGCATCCTCCGTAGGCGGCGCGGTTGCCATAGATTTCGCCGACCCGGCCGAGCCCGAAGTGCGCAGCGTGGCCGTGGACCTTGAGAGTTTGGGTCACGCGCTGTGCATAATCGACTCCGGTGCCAGCCACGCAGCCCTGACGGGCGAGTACGCGTCCATCCCCGAGGAGATGTGCGCCGTCGCGGCGTACTTTGGGAAAAAGGTGCTCCGTGAGGTGCACGAGGCCGAGTTTTTGAGCGCCATTCCCGAGCTCAGACGCGCCGCGGGCGACCGCGCCGTACTGAGGGCAATGCACTTCTTCGCTGACGACAGGAGGGCCTCAGAGGAGGCTGACGCGCTGGAGCGCGGCGACATGGACGCCTTCCTTGCTCTGGTGCGCGAATCCGGACGCTCCTCCTGGGAGCTGCTGCAGGATATAACGCCCACCGGCGCGGCAAAGGAACAGGCCATGGCCGTGGCGCTGGCAGTTGCGGAGCGCGCACTTGCCGGACGCGGCGCCTGCCGAGTCCATGGTGGCGGCTTTGCCGGCACCATACAGGCCTTCGTGCCGCTGGACGCGCTTGAGGGCTTCAAAACCGGCGTCGAGGCCATCCTGGGCGAGGGCAGCTGCCACGTGCTGAGCATACGCCCCGTGGGCGGCACGGTGATCTGGGAATAAAAAAGAAAAAGCCTTACAGCAAGAGCTGTAAGGCTTTTTACTTGGCGCGGAAGGAGGGATTTGAACCCTCGCTCGGCTCAACACCGACTACTCCCTTAGCAGGGGAGCCCCTTCGGCCTCTTGGGTACTTCCGCAGGTCAAAGCTCACATATATTATCATAAGTTTGCCAACTTGTCAAGGTTGACATGACTGTTGAAATGGACTATTATTTTAACATTATGAAGTACGATACAGTTATTTTTGATTTGGACGGCACACTGCTCGATACCCTGGATGATTTGACGGACAGCGTGAACCATGCGCTGCGGGAATATGGCTTCCCGGAGGCCACCCGGAATGAGATTCGCGCAAGGCTGGGCTACGGCTCAAATTATCTCATAGCACAGAGCGTTCCCGGAGGAAGGGAGTGCCCCGTGTATCAGCAGGTTTTTGACTGCTACTTCGCGCATTACCGGGCGCACAGCGCGGACAAGACCCGGCCCTACCCCGGAATACTCGAGCTGTTGGCAGAGCTCAGGGATAAGGGCGTGCATTGCGCCATAGTATCAAACAAGCCCCACGCCGCGACCATAGACCTGGCCGCGGAATATTTTGGCGGTCTCATCGCTACCGCGGTGGGCGATCAGCCCGGCGTGGTGGAGCGCAAGCCCGCGCCGGACACCGTGCTCGCAGCCATGCGCGAGCTGGGCGGCGCCCCGGAGCGCAGCGTATACGTGGGCGACTCCGAGGTTGACATCCAGACAGCCAAAAACGCGGGAATACACTGCATATCTGTGGACTGGGGTTTCCGCACCCACGAACAGCTCGTGGGCTTCGGCGCGGAGGAGATAGTTTCAAACGCGTCTGAACTGCTTGTTAGCCTCAGCTGACTCTGATTTGGGAGTGATCTGATCCATGTCCGATATCGGCTGGATAATAGTCATCACGGCGATAGCCGGCGTGGGCGGCACCGGCCTCGGCGGCATAGTCGGCGCTCTGCTCAAACGCGACTCTAGCCGCATCGTAAGTCTGCTGCTGGCCTTCGCAGGCGGTATAATGACAGGTGTGGTATGTTTCGATATGATCTCCGGCGCCCTCGAGCCCGACGGCGCGACGGAGCCTGTCAGCGTTTTCTTCGTTGTCGCGGGCGTGCTGCTGGGCTATGTGGTGATATGGCTGCTGAACGTCTGGATAGACAAGAAGACAAACCACGAACTCGAGCACATCGACGACGACCACCCCAAGACCGCCGACGATCTGGACGAGCTCATCCACAGTGACCACTACGTCCGGCACGAGAGCTGCTCTGAGGACGGCGGCCCGGCTTCGAAGTATCAGCTCTTCATCGCGGGCGTGGTCATGGCCTGCGCCATAGCGCTGCACAATATGCCCGAGGGCATGGTCATCGGCGCGTCCTACGCGGGCAACCTTGAGGCTGGTCCTCTCGGCGGCTCCGGCCTCATCATGGCCGTCATAATCGGCCTGCACAACATCCCTGAGGGCATGGCAGTCTCCGTGCCGCTCATAACCGGCGGCTCCAAGCGGCTCAAGGCGATCGTCATCACTGCGCTCTCCGGAGCCCCCACCATTGTCGGTGCCGTGCTGGGCTTCTGCCTCGGTACGCTCTCGCCCATGTGGCTGTCGATGTCCCTGAGCTTTGCAGCGGGCGCGATGTTCTATGTCGTGTTCGGCGAGCTGCTGCCCGAGGCCATACTCATGTGGCGCTCGAAGCTGCCTGCATTTGCCACAGTCGTGGGCGTTTTGGTGGGCTTGATATTGATTTACATATAATGCGCAAATTTTGCTTGACAAAGCTGAAAAATCGGATATAATATCTTTTGCGCATAGCGGGATTGTGTAAAGGTAGCACAGCGGACTCTGACTCCGTATGTGAGGGTTCGAATCCTTCTCCCGCTGCCAGCGGGCGTCCCAAAAGGGGCGCCCGCCTTTTGTTTTTTGCCTGAATGGAGGAAAAATGAAAAGAACAGCAGCCATTTTGATAGCATTGACGCTCCTGTGCCTGCCTCTGGCCGGCTGCGGGGCCGAAGCCGCGGAGGAGACGGACGGCATATCCGTCGTGGCCACGGTTTTTGCGCCCTACGATTTTGCGCGCCAGCTCGTGGGCGACCGCGGAGAGGTCACGCTGCTTCTGCCCCCGGGCAGTGAGGCGCACTCGTACGAGCCTTCGCCAAAGGACATAATTGAGATACAAAACTGCGACGTGTTCATCTATGTCGGCGGCGTGTCCGACGCCTGGGTCACGGACGTGCTCGAGTCTGTGGGCGACGGCGTGAGGACCGTGACGCTCATGGACTGCGTGGAGCTGCTCGAGGAGGAGCACGTCGAGGGCATGGAGATAGACGAGCACGAGCATGACGACGGCGAGGTCGAGTATGACGAGCACGTCTGGACCAGCCCGCGCAACGCCAAGCTCATCTGCGAGAAAATAGCCGCGGCGCTCAGCGAGGCGGACCCGGAGGGCGAGGCTGAGTACAGCGCCGCGCTCGAGAGCTACTGCGCTGAGCTGGACGAGCTCGACGCGGCCTTCACAGACGTGGTCGCCAACGGCGTGCGGAACACTATCGTGTTCGGGGATCGTTTCCCTCTGCTGTACTTCGCAAAGGCCTATGGCCTGGAGTACTATGCCGCGTGGCCCGGCTGCGCCGATGAGGCGGAGCCCTCCGCGGCCACGGTGGCCTTCCTTATAGATAAGGTAAACGAGGAGAATATACCCGTCGTGTTCCACATTGAGCTCTCAAACGAGGACATGGCGGACACCATATGCGAGGCCACGGGCGCGGAGAAGCTGCTGTTTTCCGCCTGCCACAACGTCACAAGGGCTCAGTTCGAGGAGGGCGTGACCTACCTCAACCTCATGTGGCAGAACGTGGACGCGCTGAAGGAGGCGCTGAGCTGATGGCGCTCATCACATGCAAGGACCTCTCCTTTGCCTACGGGGGCGACACGGTGCTCCGCGGTGTCAGCTTTGAGGTGAATGCCGGGGACTATCTCTGCGTCGTGGGAGAGAACGGCTCGGGCAAGTCCACGCTCATGAAGGGCCTTTTGGGTCTCAAGGAGCCCGAGACGGGCAGCATAGAATACGGCGACGGCCTCAAGCGCAGCGAAATAGGCTACCTGCCCCAGCAGACGGCGCTCCAAAGGGATTTTCCGGCCTCCGTGTTTGAGGTCGTGCTCTCCGGCCGTCTCAACGGCCTGGGACGGCGCTTCTTCTACTCCTCCGCGGACAAGAAGGAGGCGGAGCGCAACCTTGAGCGTATGGGAATGCTCGAGTTCAAGGGGCGTTGCTACCAGGAGCTCTCCGGCGGCCAGCAGCAGCGCGTGCTGCTCGCCCGCGCATTGTGCGCCACGAGCAAGCTGCTGCTTCTGGACGAGCCCGTCGCGGGGCTTGACCCGGTGGCGACGGGGGAGATGTACAACCTTCTCAAGCTCATAAACCTCTGCGACGGCGTGACCGTCATCATGGTCTCGCACGACGTCGCGGCGGCGGAGCGATACGCGACGCACATTCTGCAGCTCGGCCACTCGCAGCTTTACTTCGGCTCCGTAGCCGGCTATCACGGCAGCGAGGCGGAGCTCAGACTGAGGGGAGGCGGCTGCAAATGATACTCCTTGAAATGCTGTCCTATCCCTTCCTGGTCCGCGCCTTTGTCGTGGGCGTGCTGGTGTCCCTCTGTGCGGCGCTGCTCGGCACCTCGCTGGTGCTCAAGCGCTTCTCAATGATAGGCGACGGTCTCTCGCACGTCGGTTTCGGCGCGCTGGCGATAGCCTCGGCGCTTGGAGTTGCACCCCTGGCTGTGGCCGTGCCCGTGGTCGTCATCGCCGCCGTGCTGCTGCTGCGGGTGTCGCAGTCCGGCAAGGTGCGCGGCGATGCCGCCATCGCGCTCATCTCCAGCGGAGCGCTCGCCGTTGGCGTCCTGGTCATCTCGCTCACCAGCGGGGTGAATACCAACGTCTCAAACTACATGTTCGGCAGCATCCTCACCATCTCGAGCTCCGACGCGGTGCTCAGCGTCATCCTCTGCGCCGCAGTGCTCGTGGTGTTCACGCTCTTTTACCCGCGTATCTTTGCAGTCACCTTTGACGAGACCTTCGCCCGCGCTACGGGTACCAAGGCTGAGGGCTACAACATGCTCCTCGCCATACTTACGGCCATCACCGTCGTGCTCGGCATGCGCATGATGGGCGCGCTGCTCATCTCGAGCCTCATAATCTTCCCGGCGCTTTCGGCTATGCGTGTTTTCCGCAGCTTCCGCTCGGTCACCCTGTGCTCCGCGCTGCTTTCAGTAGTGTGCTTTACGCTGGGAATGACGCTCTCCTACGCGCTTGAAACGCCCAGCGGCGCCAGCGTAGTGGCCGTGAATATCATAGCTTTTGCGCTCTTCGCCCTGGCCGGACGACTGCTGCGCAGATAGCCTTCTGACCAATTTGCACAAGACGAATCTCCAACGCGTCCGAAAATATCCAGTTTCGGACGCGTTATTCATTTATTTTTGAATATTTCCGGGTACTTAGGGCTTGACAATCGTATTTTTCGCATAAAATTGCAATTTCTTAGTTGACAAAGGAAGACGGCGGGTGTATTATTGTCGACGTCATCAAACCGGCGGAAAGCCGGAACATGGAAAAGAGGATATGAAATGAAAAAGATACTTGCACTTATGCTTGCGCTCTGCATGGTCTTTGCGCTGGCCGCCTGCGGCGAGGCCGCTTCTGACCCCAGCGAGGCCCCCGAGTCCGAGGCTCCCGCTTCCGAGGCCCCTGCCTCCGAGGCTCCCGCTTCCGAAGCTCCTGCGGCTGACGGTGAGTTCACCACCATCGTCGAGGGCAAGCTCACCATGAGCACCAACGCGCAGTTCCCGCCCTACGAGATGACCACCGATGACGGCGGCTTCGAGGGCATCGACGTTGAGATCGCCACCGCCATCGCCGAGAAGCTGGGCCTCGAGCTCGACATTCTCGACATGGACTTCGACAGCGCGCTGCTGGCCGTCCAGCAGGGCAAGAGCGACATCGTCATGGCCGGCGTGACCGTGAACGAGGACCGTCTGCTCGTCATGGACTTCACCGACAGCTATGCCACCGGCGTGCAGGTCGTCATTGTTAAGGAAGGCAGCGACGTCACCATTGACAACATGGGCGAGGGCCTGATCGGCACCCAGCGCGGCACCACCGGCAACATCTACTGCACCGACGACTACGGCGAGGATCATGTTGTGGCCTATGACGATGGCTTCACCGCTGTCCAGGCTCTCATGAACGGCCAGGTAGACTGCGTCGTCATTGACAACGCCCCCGCTCAGGAGTTCGTCAAGAACAACGCCGGCCTCGCCATTCTCGACACCGAGTATGCCGTTGAGGACTATGCCATCGGCCTGAACAAGGGCAACACCGCCCTGCTCGACGCCATTAACAGCGCCCTGGCCGAGCTGATCGCCGACGGTACCGTGCAGTCCATCATCGACAAGTACATCCCCGCCGAGTAATAGGGCGGAAACGCAATAATGAGCTCCAAAAGGGCGGCCGACAGCCGCCCTTTTGTCCACGAAGCGAGAAATTCTGAAGAAAGAGAGAGGTGGGCGCCGTGAGCATGGCTGAGGCCTATGAACTCTGGAAGGCCATGAGCGTTGCCGGGGAGGATATAACTTTCTGGCAGAACATCTACGTAAAATTCTATCAGGCCTTCATCGAGGCCGACCGCTGGAAGCAGTACCTTGAGGGTATGGTCACCACGCTGTATGTAACGGTCATTGCCATACTCATAGGCATTGTTCTCGGCGTTATTGTGGCGTCCATCCGCACGGCACACGACCAGCAGCGCAGGAAAAAGAACGTAGTTCTGGGCTTTTTCAACGCGATCTGCAAAATCTACGTGACTGTGATACGCGGTACGCCTATGATGGTGCAGCTCATGATACTGGGCTTCGTCGTGTTCAAGAGCAGCCGCAACTTCACAATGGTCGGCGCGCTGGGCCTGGGCCTCAACTCCGGCGCCTACGTGGCGGAGATCATACGCGGCGGCCTCATGTCGCTTGACCAGGGCCAGTCCGAGGCCGGACGCAGCCTGGGTCTGGGATACATGGACACCATGCGCTTTATCGTCGTGCCGCAGGCCTTCAAGGCCGTGCTGCCCGCCTTGGGCAACGAGTTTATCATACTCCTGAAGGACACTTCGCTGCTTACGATAATAGGCGGCAAGGAGCTGGTACACGCGGCGCAGGGCATAATGAACAGGACCTGGGAGCAGATGTTCCCGCTTCTGGGTATATCCTTCCTGTATCTGGTCATGGTTCTGATACTCAGCTGGCTGCAGGGCAAGCTTGAAAGGAGGCTGAGACAGAGTGAGCGCTGACGTTATAATTCGGGTAGAGGACGTTAAAAAGTACTATAACGACGGCAAAGTCAAGGCTCTGGACGGTGTAAGCACCGAGATACGCCGCGGCGAAGTCGTGGTCATCATCGGACCCTCCGGCGGCGGAAAGAGTACGCTTCTGCGCTCGCTGAACCTCCTGGAGGAGCCGACCGAAGGCAAGATATTCTTCGAGGGCGCGGACATAACTGACCCCAAGGTAAACATAGACCTCCACCGTCAGAAGATGGGTATGGTGTTCCAGCACTTCAATCTTTTCCCGCACATGACCATACTGCACAACATGACGCTTGCCCCCATACGTGTGCTCAAGCGCTCCAAGCAGGAGGCGGAGGCCAAGGCGATGGAACTGCTCGCGAGGGTGGGACTTCAGGATAAGGCCAACAACTATCCTCAGCAGCTCTCCGGCGGCCAGAAGCAGCGTGTGGCTATCGTCAGGGCGCTGTGCATGGACCCCGAGGTGATGCTCTTTGACGAGCCCACCAGCGCACTCGACCCCGAGATGGTAGGCGAGGTGCTTGACGTTATGAAGACGCTCGCACAGGACGGAATGACGATGGTCGTGGTCACCCATGAGATGGGTTTTGCCCGCGAGGTCGGCAGCCGTGTGCTGTTCCTGGCAGACGGCAAGCTCGTCGAGGAGGGCAGCCCGAGGGATATATTCGAGAATCCCCAGAGCCCCAGGCTTCAGGACTTCCTGAGCAAGGTGCTCAAATAAAGCTCATACGCATTGAAACGCCGGTGCTTGCACCGGCGTTTTTTGCAGCGCCCAATATTAGCACTCAACAATTACGAGTGCTAATATTAATAGTTTGTTCATAATTAGTTCATGATTTATTAAAATCTGTATAGTATTTTTATATACGTAAACAGACAAGGTTAGTGAATAACCCAACGAGGTTTACACAAACTATTACAAAGTATATTAATACATGGAGGTTTTGATCATGTTTGAACTTATGCCTTATGCCACTCGCCGTACTATCATGAACCCGTTCACTTTCTTCGACAACGACTTCTGGGGCACTGCCGGAGAGATAAAGACCGACATCACCGACACCGGCGACGCCTTCAAGCTGGAGGCCGACCTGCCCGGCTTCAAGAAGGAAGACATCAAGATCGACCTTGAGAACGATCGTCTGACCATCTCCGCTGAGCGCAAGGACGAGCACGAAGAGAAGGGCAAGAACGGCTACATCCGCCGCGAGCGCAGCTACGGCTCCTTCACCAGGAGCTTCGATGTCTCCGGCATCGACACCTCTGCCATCAGCGCCGCGTACAATGACGGCGTCCTGACCCTGAACCTGCCCAAGAGGCCGGAGCTGGTGCCTGAGAACAGGCAGATCTCCATCCAGTAAAGCGAAATCAAAAAACGCCGCCACAACTGTGGCGGCGTTTTTTTGCTGTCAGGCCTGCCGCTCGTGCCTTTTGGCAGCGACGTATAATGCTGCGAACAAGCTGAGTACTGCGGCGGCAAAGATGTATGGTTCCGCCGCCTTCCATAAAGCCGGGGCAAGCCATGAGAGCAGCAGCTCCAGCGCCGGACACAGAGCCACAGATATGCAGGTCCATATCCGCGCTGCATGAACCATATGGGGCCAATTGGAGTTGTTTATGGACGCTCCGGCCAGGTTCATGCGGATGGGGCCATCGCTGAAAGAACTGATACGGTTTTCGTCATAGTAGGCTGGCAGGCTGAGTTTTACGAAGAACACGAAATACGCCCCGAAGATGGCGCCGAGCAGATACAGCACCGGCGAGTATGTACCAAGATAGCCCGAGAGCAGGCTCCCAACAAGGCAGGCCCCGCCGAACAGTAGACAGAGCACATATATGAGAGGCCAGTGCCCGCTCTTGCCCCAGGCCCGCTCAGGTTTGTGAGCGCCATAGTTGATGGCCGTCTTGACGATGGCCTCTACCTGGCAGGCGTCAATGCCGCTGCCCAGTCTCTCGCAGCGCAGCAGCTCTGTCACGCTGACGCCCAGCAGCTCAGCGAGCGGCATGAGCAGCGCCGTGTCCGGTATACTGGCACCGGTTTCCCATTTGCTGACCGCCTTGTCGGATATGTACAGATGCTGTGCAAGCTCCTTTTGTGTCCAGCCTTTTTCCCTGCGGAGCTGGCCTACAAATGCACCGAATTTTTCCTTGTCTAGTTCATACAATGCCGTTCACCTCGCGTACATCATATCCGACAGTGCCTCCGGACACAACCGAATGTCGGTAGAATTGGCCCAAGAGGCGCGAAAAGCAGCCCGGGATCTTGCGGGAGCTGCTTTTGGTGTTCAATGGTTCCGACTATTTTGATTCTTACCGCGAGTGTGTCGCGCATAGAACAGCAAAAAAACGAGGGCGGCAGTATGTACTGCCGCCCTCGGACGTGAAGGTCAGGTTAGCGCTTGACAACGAGGTAGTCGGGAGTCCAGGTGTCGCCCAGACCGACGATCTTCTCATCGGCGAGCTTACGGATCTCCTCCTCGGAGAAGCCGTAGCTGGTGAGAACCTCCATGGTGTCCTCGCCGGGGACGCCGGCGCTGACGGTCTCAGGCAGACCGGCCTCGTGGAAGTGCACGGGGGAACGGGGGATGCGAACGGTGCTGCCGCTGCGCGGATAGTGGATCTCCTGCATGAGGTCGGCCTCGAAGGCGACGGGATCCTGCGCGACCTCGCGGTAGCTCTGGCAGACGTCGTGGGGGATATCGCTCTTGCTGAGGATGTCATCGACCTCGTCGTAGTTCTTGGTAGCCATCCAGCGGGCCATTTCCTCGGAGAGCTTGCGGCCGTTCATGTAGGCATCGACCATGTGGGGATACTTGGTGAGCCACTCCTCATCCCAGCCGGCGTAGTGTATGAACTTCGGCCAGGGAACTTCCCAACCGTTGCCGCAGATGGTGACCCAGTGGCCGTCGGCGCACTGATAGATGTTGTAGAGCGGGGAGAAGGTGTCCATGGGATCCTTCGGCCAGGGAACATTGTAGGGCTCCTGAGCGGTGATTATCGGGAAAGCGCCCGCCCAGATACCGGCGCCGTAGAGGTTTGCGGTGACCATCTCGCCCTTGCCGGTGCGCAGCTTGTTTATGTAAGCGGCCATAACGCCCATGGCGAGGTAGCTGCCGGTGGGGATATCGCCCTGGCCAGCGTAAGGCATGTAGGGCTTGGTGCCCTCACGCTCGGCACCGGTGTGGACGCCGGCGCGGCTGACGTAAGCAACGGAGTCGAAACCGCCGCGGTCGGCGTAGGGACCCTTGGTGCCATAGCCGGTGACGTTGGCGTAGATGAGGCCGGGGTAGGTCTTGTGCAGGTTCTCCCAGTCGAGGCCCAGGCGCTCCATGTTGTTCTGACGCAGGTGGCAGACAAACACGTCGGCGGTCTCGAGCAGTTTCTTGAGGATGGCCAGGCCCTCGGGGCGGCGGGTGTCGAGAGCGAGCTGCTTCTTGTTGCCGTTGACGAGGTCGTACAGGACCAGGTCGCCGTTCTTTATGCCCATAGCGTTCTTGCCGACGTCACGGGTCTTATCATCGCCGACGAGCGCCTCGATGCGGATAACATCGGCGCCGTACTCGGCAAGTATCTTGGCGCAGGTGGGACCGGCCACGAAGCTGGCCATGTCGATAACTTTCATTCCTTTGAGAAGGTCAAGTTTTGCCATACCAATAAAAGCTCCTTTTCTCTATTGTGTCAGCATGTTGCTGTGCCTGAAAACGACGTCAGGCTTTATTGTCATTATTATAACACTTATGTGATTGTCTACACGGTAACATTATGCGGTTTATCAACGGCGGGTGAGGACGTTTTCTTTTGAATTACAATCAAATACCCAGACTATGCCCGGCTCACCGGAGCAGCCTCCGCTGAAGAGGCGAAAAGCCTGCAAAAAAGCCGCCTTCTGTGGGCAAAATTACCGGATAAAGGGCGGAGAAGGACGCCTCCGCCGGGACAATACCCGCGAAAAACTTGCCATCAGAAGACGGTTTTTTGCTGCCGTTGCTGCATACCTTGGCCTGTGTCAGGTGAAAAGCTTCTCCTGCAGGAAGGGCTCTATATATCCCATTGCCGTGTCGAAGTTTTCGCCGCTGAAGCCGTGACCCGCGTTGTGCATGACGTGGAATTCACAGTCGGGATAGGTCGCTGCGGCGCGCTCAGAATAGGATATGTCCACCACCTGATCCCTGTCACCGTGGAGTATGAGGACCGGGTTTTTAAACTTCGGCATATCCGCATATACGTTGTAGTCCCAGGAATCCGAGACGAAATGCTTGCCAACGTGTATCAGCTTGCCAAGCCAGAAGCTGCGGGGCACCTCGTCGAGGGAACTATATTTTTCATGTACGGCGTCATAGGCTACCAGAGCGGGGTAGAGCAGTATGAGCGCACACAAGTCATCGGGCCTGCGGGAAGCGGCAATGGCACTGGCCATTCCGCCGTGGCTTGCACCTATCAGCACTATATGTTCCGCGTCTACAAAGTCCCAGGTTGCGGCCGCATCCAGCACAGCGCAAATGTCATCGGCCTCGGTCATGACGGACATGCTGTCCGTATCCCCATCACTGCGGCTGGATGCGCTGCCGCCGCGGAAATCGAAAGTATATGCGGCTATGCCGCAGCTCGCCAGAGCTTCGGCATACGGTATGCCGGAGCGATGAGTGGCTCCGAGCTCATGGGCGAAGATGGCGAGAGGTGTTTTTCCGTATGTCTGAGGTATATATGCGACACCGTATATCTCCTGTGCGCCTACTTGGCACTTAATCTCTTTTGTCTTGTAGTTGTATTTCACACGTTCCATTTTTACACCTGATTCAATAAGAGTTTTGCGTTTATTCGAAATCAGCAATTCCGGGGTGCAAGGCATCCCAGCAGCTTTTTCTGTATACGTATAAGCTCCAGCGTATCCTCCGGCCCTATACTTTCGAGCACGCGGGACAGCATGGAGAGCACCCTGGCTCGCCCGCGTTCAACCAGCTCCCGGCCCTCCTCGGTAAGGGACACAATGACCTTACGGCTGTCTGCGGGGTCCGGGAAGCGGCGTACAAGGCTCTTGGACTCCATATTATTCAGCAAAGCCGCTACCCGGGCCGTGCTGACCATCATCTCGCGGCTCAGCTCTTTGGGGCTGGCCTGACCGTCATGAGTCAGGAGATGATACAGCACGAACAGCTCGCCGCTTGCCATCCTGGATATCTCCGCGTTCATAGGCAATCTGTGCAGCGCAGCCTGCAGAGCCATTAGCTCCTCGGCCGCTCCGGTGAAGTCCATCATCAGTCACCTCCGTATTGCTAACCATGTTAGCGATTATAGCTCCAGGTATTTCAACTATCAAGTACATAATAGTAAATAAATTAAAAACTTTTAGAAAACACGCACAGGAATGAGAAAAGAGAGCCCGGCAAAAGCCGGACTCTCTTGCTTGTGTATAGATTGCTGAGGGATAGCTCAATAATTGGGCTCTTCCCAGTCCTCGGGGACCCAGTCTTTCGGCGGGAAGGGGTTTTTGTAGGTGCCGTCCATCTGCCGGTACGCCATGCGATGGCGGCTGATGTACCATACGCCGTCCCTCTTCACGAAGTCCTCGCAGTAGACCGCCCAGCCCTCGCAGACAGAGGCGTCGTCGAAATAGCACATGTGGTCCTCATACTGGAATATGCCGCGGGCATGGGTCTCGTCCTGGATCCAAATCATCGGCTGATGGCCCATGTGCATGGTCTGCATGTTCTTGTTGCACCACTTGGAAACCAGGGCCTGCTGCTTCTTGTCGGTGGTACCAGGTCTGCCGTTCCAGTACTGGAAGTCGTCATCGAAAAGTTCGGTGGCGTACTCTTCCTTCTTCATGTCCATGCTCCACCAGTAGAAGTGCATGCACTCGAGTATCTTCTGGTGTTCGCACAGCATCTCGGGGGTGTACTGCTGGCGGCGGACGTGCTTCATGACGTCAACGACCATGCTGCGGAATTCCTCGTTGAACGGGATATTGAAAACAGCCATCTTGACCTCCTTGATCCGTAGCTTACGGTTTTCTCAGTGTCAGTCCGATCAATGGCAGGTGTGCCAGCCGCCGTCGACGGGGATGCAGCAGCCATTGATGTACTTGGCCTCGTCGCTGGCGAGGTAGACCATCAGCCAGGCGGCGTCCTCGGGCATGCCGTAGTGGCCCAGGGGGATGATGCCCTTGAAATAGTTGGCGGTCTTCTCGTTCTTATAGACGGGATCCTGCTTCGGGGTCCAGATCAGGTTGGGAGCGAGGCAGTTGAAGCGGACACCGAACTTGCCGGCGTAGGCGGCCATGTCCTGAGTGACCAGCTTGACACCGGCCTTGGTGATGGGGTAGGCCTGGCAGCCGCTGCTCATGAAGCTCAGGGCGGTGGCGGAGGAGAAGTTGATGAAGTTGCCCTTGACGCCGTTCTTGGTCATCCACTTGTAGACGACCTCGATGGAGAAGCGCAGGCTGTTGAGGTTGACGTCGAGAACGTGCTCCCACTCCTCGTCGGGCTGGCCGTTGAAAACGTCTTTATAGCCGGAGAACGCGGCCGCGCCGTTGACGACGCAGTCGACGGTGCCGTACTTCTCGAGGGTCTTCTCGAGCAGCATGTGCCAGGTCTCACGCTTGCTGACGTCGGCGGTGATGGCGATGGCGTCGCCGCCGTTTGCAACTATCTCGGCGCACTTGGCCTCGACACCGGGGTCGATGTCGACCATGACAACCTTAGCGCCCTCAGCGCAGAAGAGCTCGCTGGCTTTGTGGCAGATGCCGCCGTCAGCGCCGGTGATGATGCATACCTTGTTCTTCAGTCTATCCATGTTTGTTTCCTCCTTTGTATAATTCAGCCCTTATCGCTGAAATCAATGCATTCCGGGTTCTCCAGTCCGAGCACGGCGTTGTAGGCGTCGGTCGTGGCGTAGAGTATCTTTCTCGTCTCCGTCGCGTCGCCTATGGAAATGACCGGGCAGATGTCGGAGAGAGCCTCCTTCGCGGCATTTCCGGTGGGCGCAAAGCCCAGAGCCATGAGCACGGTGTCGCAGTCTATGCTCTCCTGACCATCCGGTCCCTCGACGGTGACGCTGGTGTGGGTGCGGCTGCTGTCGACCGCGAGGAGTTTGGTGCTGGTGCGGAAGGTGATGTTGCTCTCGCGCATCATCTTCCTGAGCAGATCGCCGTTCATCTTGAACATCGGCTGGGGCAGCATCTTGTTGGCCATCTCGATGACCGTGACCTTCTTGCCCATGCGGTCGAAGTGCAGGGCGGCCTCGATGCCGACCATGCCGCCGCCGACCATGACTATGCTCTCTCCCACGTCGACGAGGTTGCGCAGAGCGTCGGTGGCGGAGTAGACATTGTAGCCGTCAAGGCCGGGAATGCTCTTGGGCATGATGGGCGCGCCGCCGGCCGCCCAGATGATGCGGTCGGGCTTCCAGGCGGAGATGTTATCGTGATTCGCCTCGCGGCCGTAGCGCACTGGCACGCCGGCCTTGATGAGCTGGACCTTGTACCAGGTCATGAGGGCGTGCATGTCCGTCTTGAAGTAGGGCATGCTCGCGGCGAGGGCGTTGCCGCCGATAGAGGCGCTGCGCTCCCAGAGCTCAACCTCATGTCCGGCCTCCTTGGCGTAGAGCGCGGCGGTGCAGCCGCCAGGGCCCGCGCCTACGACGAGCACGCGCAGCGGCGTCTTGGCCTTCGGAATGCCGCCGTCTATCTCATGGCCGCAGATGGGGTTGACCGCGCAGGTCGCGTTCTTGAGGGCATAGGAGCGGGCAATGCAGCCCTCGTTGCAGGAGATGCAGGGACGAATGTCCTCAGCGCGGCCCTCGGCGAGCTTGTTGGGTATCTCCGGATCGGCGAGCAGGCCGCGGCCTATGACCGTGAAGTCGCAGACGTCGTGGCGCAGAACGCTCTCGCCCTTCTCGGGGTCGGAGTAGCGGCCGTGTGTCAGCACGGGAACGGTGCTTATCTCCTTGACGGCCTTGGCGCTGCGGGCCTGGAGGGTCATCTCCTGGATGTAGTCGGGCGGCATGGCGAGATACCAGGAGTCGTGGCTGCCGGCGTCGACATGCAGAGCGTCCACGCCGCATTCGATGAGCTTGCGCGTGAGCTCAAGCCCCTCTTCTATGCCGCGGTAGCCTTCCTCGACGGGCAGGAAGTGGTCGGGGCAGTACTTGACGATGACCGGGAAGTCGGCGCCGCCGACTTCCTTGGATATGGCTATGAGCTCCTTGAGGAAGCGCATACGGCCGTCGAGGTCGCCGCCGTACTCGTCGATGCGCTTGTTCCAGCGCTTGGTGAGGAACTGGTCGGTGAGGTAGCCGCCGTAGGCGTGGATCTCTATGGCGTCGCAGCCCGCGCCGACGGCGCGCTCCGCGGCGGAGCGGAAATCGTCCTCGAGCCTGTGTATCTCATCGATGGTCAGCTCATGGCACATTACCTGCGGAGCGTGCATCCAGGGGCAGGCGCTCGCGCTGATGGGCACGGGGTAGAGCAGGCTCGGTCCGCCGATGCGGCCGTTGCCGGGGTGGAGCTGGGCGCAGACCTTGCTGCCGAGGGCGTGGGCGCGCTCACACAGCTCCTTGAAATATGGCGTACTCTTGTCGTTGAGGAAGATGGAGTGGCTCGGGTCCTCAAAGTAGTCGGACACGACGATGTTGCACATGAGCATACCGACGCCACCACGTGCGCGCTCTATAAAATACTCAACGCCCCTGGGACCGAGGTTTCCAACGATAGTGCCCATTGGCGCGAGGATTATGCGGTTTTTGAGCTCGAGACGGCCTATCTTGCCGGGCTCGAGCAGCTTGAAGCAGGTGTCGTTCATGTTATACTCCCATTGTACGCAGTTTGCCAAGGATGTTGCGGTAGGTGAGGCGCAGGGTCTTTATGCGCCATACGCCGTCGTCGCATTTCACCATGTCGTCGACATAGAGCGCCCAGCCCTCGTAGGTGGAGCCGTCGTCCTTGTAGGTGTGGTAGTCGTTCAGACGGGTCAGCAGACGGCAGCTGCGCTCGCCGGTAAACTGCACAATGGCGTTGTGGCCCATGTGCATGGGAACCATCGAGTCATTGCAGACAACCGCGGCGCGGTCAACCTGGTCCTGAATGCACTTGTTCGGCACGAGGCGGCCATTGGAATAGGCCTCGAAGGGCTCGGTGTAGACCTCGGGCATGAGGTCCCACATCTGCATGTCGATGCACCACCAGTACTTGTACTTGGTGGCGAGAATGTTGGGGATCTCAGCGAGCTGCTCGGGAGTGTAGCCCTTGCCGGCCTCGGAGAGTATCTCATGGACGAGACCGATTATTTCCTTATCGGCAGGAATAGTCAATGTTTTGCTCCTTTCTGCGTTGGCCCCCCGCCTGAGAGGCAGGGGGCCATTGAGTGGATTCAGGCGTTCTTGTTGTGGATCTTGGGGATCATCAGGCAGACGATCATGCCGGCAACGACACAGCCCATCTGGACCCACGCGACATTGTGCATGGAGCTGACGAGGTCGGCAGCGATGCGGACGGAGTCACCGGTAGCCATGGCGGCGGAGTAGCCGGCAACGAACATCGGGCAGAACACGGCAACGCCGAAGGGGGCGGACAGGTCACGGAACACGGTGTAGGTACCGGAGCCTGCGCCGGCGATCTTCGGGTCTAGGCCGGACAGGGCGACGTTCATGAAGATGGTGCCGTTGCCGCCGAGGCCGAGGCCGACGAAGAACAGGCTGGCCGCGAAGACGATGAAGCCGGACTCAGCGGTGTAGAGCAGCTGTATAGCAGCGCCTATCAGGCAGAACACCAGAGCAAGGGCGGAGATGTAGCGGGGCTCCTTCTTGCTGGCGAGCGGGGCCACGGCGATGTTGCCGATGGTCATGCCGACGTACAGTATGCTGGTGGCGTAGTTGCCGACGGTGCTGGTGGGGTCGAGGATCATGGTGAAGCGGATGGTGTTGGTCATGCAGGCCTGCATGAGACCCTGGGTGAGGAAGAGCACGACGACAGGCAGAATGAACTGCTTGCGGGCCATGAACTTGCCGTTGAGGATGGGGTTCTTGGCCTTCTTCTCGGCGAAGACCAGGACCACAAGGCACACAATGGTAGCGGCGATGACGATGAGAGTGGATTTGCCGAACCAGCCGGCCTCACCCTGAGCGAGATTGGGAACGCAGAGAGCCAGGGAGAAGAACAGGATGATGAAGATTCCGCCGAATATATCAAAACCGGCGAAGCCCTTCTTCGGGCCGGTCTCCTTGGGCATGGTGAACAGGCCGACGACGAAGCAGGCAGCAGCCAGGACAGCGCAGATGTAGAGGATGATGCGGTAGTTCTGGGTGGTCTGGACTATGATGCCGCCGATGGTGGGTCCAAAGATGACCATGCCGCTGGACAGAGCCATGTAAACGGCGAAACCGGTACCCATCTTGGCAGGCGGGAACTCACTGGTTATGTAAGCGATAACGGTCGGGGAAATAGCGGCAGCGCCGACGCCTATAACGAAGCGGAAAAGGATGGCCATCCACACGGCGCCGTTGGGCGCGAGGCCGAGGCCAAGCTCGCCGACGACCATAACGGCCATACCGAAAAGAGCAGCGCCGCGGCGGCCGAAGATGTCGCCCAGCTTACCGAGGACAGGCGCGCAGGCGGCCATGCCCATGCTCATCGCGAGGGTGATCCAAGTCAGCCAGGAATCGTCAAGTCCCCAGGAGCTGACGATGTTGTTGGGGATGGTAGCCGTGAAGCCGCCGGCCAGGCTGACCAGCGCCGCGGCCATTGCGAAAGGCACAAAGCCCTTCTTGTAATTTTTGTTTACCGTAGCATCCATACTTTTTCTCCTTCTTGACATGGCTCAGGCTGCGACCGGAAGGCTTTTCCCAGCCCAAGCGCTCGCCGGGCTCTGTCCGGGGCGTTATCCCTCACCCCAGATGGAGCGCATCCTTACTTATAAGTTGTACGCGACCTCGAAGCCCATCCACATGGCGTCGCTGAACGGGAGGGCGGGGACGAATTTGCCAAGACGTGGACTTCGGGGACGAACTCGCGGAGCTCCTCACTCAGCGGGTAGTGGTTGCGGGCACCGAGGTCGAAGATGACGTAGTCAAAGCCGCGGAGCCATTCCTCGGTGCCGTCCTTCCGCTGGACCTTGACGTTGTGGTCAGTGACCTCCAGCACCTTGGTGTTTACATTGATGTGAACCCCGTTCTTCTTCGGAGTGCGCATGAGCGGAGTCCTGTTGGGCATGCACACGCCTGTGAGGATCTGGGGCAGCATCTCAATTGTTGTGACGGCTATGTCACCGATGCTCGCGTAGAAGACACGGGTGAACACGCTCGACCGGATTGCCCGGGCAACCGTACTCGTGACCCACGCAGGGGGGTGATGTCGTCAAAGTGGTTCTCTATGGCCTTCTTAAGGATGGAGCCGCCCTGGAGGACGGCTCCTCAATGAAAGCGCTGACTTTATTTTTTAGCAGTCGCGGTCTTGGCAGCCTTCTCGTTGAAGAGCTGGACGAGATAGATCTGAGACAGATATACCGCAAACCAGGTGCCGAGACCGTTGATGACACCGGAGAGCAGGGCATAGCCAAGCTGGCCGATGCCGCCGGGATTGATGCCCCAGCTCACGAGAAAAGCGGGTACGCCGCTGCCGAACAGGATGCCTGCAAAGGCGCTGATGACGATGTTGTAGGCCAGCCAGTGTCCGGGAATCCACTTCCAGAACTGTACCTGCTCCTCACGCTTGCCCATGGCAGGCAGCTTCTCGCCGCCGGAAAACTGCTTTTTAAAAAGAGAACCGACGATGGGGTACTGAATGCAGGTGCAGATCATAGAGGTTACGAACACAGTGCCGCCGAGCGCGGACATGCCGAGCAGATCGGTGGGATTGGCGGCGTAGGCCTTTGCCATCGTGAAGTACATGATGATTGCGGTGAGGACTATTGTCGCAGGACCGCAGGCGAGGGATTTCTTGAACGCAAATTTCCTTCCTTCAGCTGTCATGTTTTAAACTCCTTTATGGTTTTGGCGTGGCACCTTGCTGGCAGGGCTGTTTATTAGAGGTTGTAGGCGACCTCGAAGCCCTCCCACATGGCATCGCTGGACTGGCGGGCCTTGACGGCGTCGCCGATAACATGGACTTCGGGGACGAACTCGCGGAGCTTCTCGCTCAGCGGGTCGTAGTTGCGGGCGCCGAGGCCGAAGATGACGTAGTCAAAGCCGCGGAGCCATTCCTCGGTGCCGTCCTTCCGCTGGACCTTGACGTCGTGGTCAGTGACCTCCAGCACCTTGGTGTTTACGTTGATGTGCACGTCGTTCTTCTTCAGAGTGCGCATAAGAGGCGCCCTGTTGGGCATGCACACGCCGGTGAGAATCTGGGGCAGCATCTCGATTATCGTGACGTCGATGTCGCCGATGCTCGCATCGAAACCGCGGGTGAACGCGGTCGGACGCGCGTTGTTGATGATGGTCTCAGCCGTCTCGCAGGCGACTTCGCCGCCGCCGAGGATGCACACGCGGCCCTTCGGGATTACAAACTTCCCGCGCAGGAAGTCGTGAGCGGTGCGAACCGGGTACTCCTGAGTGCCCTTGATGGGCGGGATCAGAGGCTTCGCGCCCGTGGCCACGATGACCGCGTCCGGAGCAAACTCGCGCACCGCCTCAACGGTCGCTTCCTTGCCGAACTCGAACTTCACTCCCGCCTTCTTGGCGCGGTAGTTCAGGTGCACCAGCCACTTGGTCATCTCCTGCTTGCCGGGGCTCGTCACAGCGAGGTTGAGCTGGCCGCCGATCTTGTCGTCAGCCTCCCACACCGTCACGTCGTGTCCGCGCTCGGCCGCAGTCACAGCGGCGTACATGCCGCCGGGGCCGGCGCCGATGATGAGGGTCTTCTTGACGCGCTCGGCCGGCTTGTCCGGGTAGTCGTACTCGTGACCCACGCGGGGGTTGATGTGGCAGCGGCATTGCGGATGCTCCGCGGTGCGGGTGATGCAGCTTCCGCCGCAGCTTCCGCAAGGGGTGATGTCGTCAAAGCGATTCTCGATGGCCTTGTTGCAGAGGTCGGGGTCGGCCAGCAGCGGGCGGCCCATGGAGACGCCGTCCACCAGTCCGCGCTCTACTATGTCGGCGGCGTAGCGGATGTCATTGATCTTGCCGACGACGTAGACGGGGATGTTCACGACCTTCTTGATCTCGCTGGCCTCGTAGACGTTCATGCCGATGCGCTTGCCGTGGCTGGGGAGAATGTTCTCCAGGCCCTCGTACTGGACGCCGCCGGAGACCTCGAGCAGGTTGACGCCGGCCGCCTCGAACTTGGGCGCGAGGTAGAGCATTTCCTCGAGGGAGTTGCCGCCCTCCTGGCGCTCATCGCCGGAAATGCGCAGGAAGATGGGGAAGTCGGGGCTGACGTTCCTGCGGACCTCGGCAATGACCTCAAGGATGAAGCGGGCGCGATTGTCGATGCAGCCGCCGTACTCGTCCATGCGCTTGTTGCGCAGCGGGGAGAGGAAGGCGCCGGGCATCATGTAGGCGTGGGCGCAGTGCAGACCGATGCCGCCGCAGCCGGCCTCCTCAACGCGCCTTGCAGCCTGGCCGTACTGCTTGATGACCTCGTGTATCTCGTCGATGGTCATGGCGCGGGAGACGTGACAGTTCGCGTTGGTGTTGACGGAGGGGCCGAGGGGCGGGATGCCGCGGAAACCGCAGATGCTCTCGGGGCCCGGATGGATTATCTGGGGGATGAGCGTGGAGCCGGTGGCGGCGACACGCTGGGCAAAGTCGCGGAACTGAGGCACCAGGTCGTCGGAGTCGAGGCAGGTGGTCTTGCCTATGTACTGGTACTTGCGGTCAACAGTGACGGCGTCGATGACGACGAAGCCGGTGCCGCCCTCAGCGCGGCGGACAAAGATGTCGGCCAGCTGCTTGGGCACGGTGCCGTCCTTGGCTTCGTAATCCATGCTCATGGGAGCCATGCCTACGCGGTTGCGCAGGGTCAGCGAGCCCACCTTGAGCGGGGAAAACAGCTTTGCATTGTGCATATCCATGTCGTTCTATGTTCCTCTCATTTCACCGGACGCCGCTGGGCAGTCCGTGGTATTTCCTTATTTTCTCTCAGAGCTCTTCAAAAAAGGTGTAGGACGGGTCCTTTACGGTGTCGCGTCCGTTGTTGTAGTCGTCAAAGTAGCGTGGGGTGAGCATGAAGGTGTTGTCGCCGGCGACAACGCGCTCGGTGATGACCCATTTGCCGTCACGCTTCTCCCACTTGTCTATGTCGCGGCAGCGGGCCTCGACGACGAAGCTGGCCTCGCCCGCCTTATTCTTGTACTTGCAGCCGGCGTACATGTAGGTCTCGCTGGCCGCACGGGTCATGTCCTCGTTGAACTTGATGAGGATGTTGGTCATCATGTGGTGAGTGGAGACCATGGTCCTGTGCATGTTGAGCATCATGTCGATGAAGCCACGGCCGTCTCCCTTGTAGGTGGGGCCGTAGTCGACCTTGGAATCCTCAGCGAATACGCTGTAACCCAGTTCGTTGTCTATGCGGTCAAGGGCGCGGCAGTAGTTATATATCTGCTCGCGTATGGCTTCCTTCTCTATGAGCTCCGCTATCTGGCGTTCCATTCTCTCTACTCCTTTCAGCGCTTGTTGGTCATGAGCAGCATGTCGCCGTAGACCGGGCTGGGTACACCGAAGCCGCCGTGTACGGCGAGGACCTGACCGGTGGTGAAGGGCGCGGTCGCAAAGTAGAGGGCCGCGTCGGCCATCTCCTGAGGCGTGGCCATCCTGGCTATGGGCGTATGCTTGAGGAAGAACTGCATGAACTCGGGGCTCAGGTTCTTCATGACGGCCTCGGTGGCGGTCATGCCGGGGCACACGACGTTGCAGGTGATGTTGTCTTTGGCGGCGTGGACTGCGATCATCTTGCTAAGGTGGATGATTGCGGCTTTACTGGTGCCGTAAGCGACTTGGCTGGTGTCCGGAGTGATGCCGGCGACGGAGCCTATATTGATTATGCAGCCGCTCTTCTGCTTCTCCATGGCAAGGCGTATGGCCTCCTGGGAGGCGATGAACACGCTGGAAAGGTGCGCGTCGACGTATCCGGCGAACTTCTCGTAATCCGTATACTGGAACGGGAGGTCGTCCCTGGGGCTGGTCCCGCCGAAGTTGTTGACGAGTACGTCCAGCCTGCCCTCGTTCTCGACGGCGGTCCTGATCATGTCCTTCATGCTCTGCTTGTCGTGAGCCTCGAAGTACACGGTCTTCACGTTGCAGCCCTCGGCGTTGAGGGCGGCGGCCTTTTCGTTTGCGGCCTCAAGATTGCGGCAGGCCATGTATACCAGGGCACCCTCGCGGGCGAAGGTCTCGGCTATGGCGTAGCCTATGCCGCGTGTGCTTGCGGTGACAAGCGCCACCTTGTTCTCCAGTTTTTTCATTTAAATACCTCCGCAGTCCGGACCCGGCCCATTCTCGGGCCGGGCCCGATGTGTCCTATTGCTTCTTACGTACTCAGTGCAGAGGGACGAAGACGGGGCGGTAGCCGCCGTCTACGTTGAGGGTGGTGCCGGTGACATAGGAGGCCATGTCGCTGGCGAGGAAGAGCATCGCGTTGGCAATGTCTCCGGGCTCGCCGAGCCTGCCGAGAGGGATGCTCCTGGCGCAGCTCTCGCGTTCCATGTCGTTGAGGTTCGACACCATCTCAGTGTTGACCACGCCCGGCGCGACCGCGTTGACGCGGATGTTCCAGGGAGCGAGCTCCATGGCCAGCGAGCGCGTTATGCCCAGTATGGCGGCCTTGCTGGCACTGTACGGCGTACCCATCTGGGTGCCGAACTGCGCTGTGACCGAGCTCGTGTTCACAATGGAGCCGCAGCGCTGCTTCTTCATGAACACGGCTACCTGCTTGCAGAAATTGAAAGTGCCGCCGGCGTTGACGTCGATGACTCGATCGAACACGCTCTTCTCAGTGCGCGTTACGGGCATGTCGACGGTTATGCCTGCAACGTTGAGCATGATGTCTATGCGCCCGCCGAAGCGCTCGGCAACGGCCTCGACAACGCCCTTTACGGACTCCTCGCTGCGCACGTCGCACTGATACGCTTCAAACTGAGTTCCGTATTTCTCCGCCGCCTCGGCGAGAGAACCCATGCTGCCCGTGTTGATGTCCACACCGGCGACCATGGCCCCCTCAGCGAGAAAGCGCAGGGCGCATTCGTGTCCGATACCGGAGTTGGCTCCGGTGATTATAGCGACCTTATCTTTCAGCAGCATGGCTTACGGACGGTAGGCGCCGTCGACGCTGATGGTGGTAGCGGTGATGCCGCTGGCCAGATCGCTGGCGAGGAAGAGGTAGACGTTGGCGATCTCCTCGGGCTCGAGCATGCGCTTCATCGGCAGGTGGGCAAGGGCGGTCTCCTTGATGGCGGGGTTCATGTTGGCGTTGGTCATATCGGTGTTGACGACGCCGGGGGCGACGCCGACCACGCGGATGTTGCGGCGGACCAGCTCACGGCCGAGCTCGTGCACCATGCCGACGATGGCAGCCTTGCTGGCGGGGTAGGCGACGCCGGAGAGGGAGCCGTAGATGCCGGTGACGGAGGCGGTGCTGATGATGACGCCGCTGTTGTTGTTCTTCATGTACTGATAGGCGGCCCAGGTGCCGTTGTAGGCGCCGAAGACGTTGACCTCGAACATGTGCTCGAACTCGCCCTCAGCGACGCGGCTGAACACGGAGTCATGGGTGATGCCGGCGTTGTTGATCATGACGTCGATGCGGCCCCACTTGGCGACGACCTGGCCGACGGCGTCGAGCATCTCCTGACGGCTGGTCAGGTCCGGGTGCATGCCGAGGACCTCGACATCGGGGTACAGCTCCTTGAGCTGGGCGAGGGCGTGGTCAACGGTCTCCTGGCAGTGGCCGGCGATGGCCACGTGGGCGCCGTTCTCGATGAAGATCTTGGCCGCCGCGAAGCCTATGCCGCGGGTACCGCCGGTGATGAATACGACTTTATCTTTTACGAGCTGCATGATATACGTTCCTTTCTATATACAATATTTTTAAATGTGCGCTTATTCAGCCTTTTCTTCCTTCTTGGCGTGCATGTTGGCCGTCATACGGGTCTGAGGACGCTTGAAGCTCTCCTCATAGATGCGTACATAGCCGGTGTCCACTATCAGCCACTTGCCGTCGATCTTCTCATACTTGTCGGTGTAGAAGGCGCCGCCCTGGATGCCGACACCGGCGTAGGGGCTGCCCTCAGTGAAGATGAGGTTGTCCTGGAGATACCAGCGGCCAACGGCAGTGCCGTCGTCGTTGACGGTGATCTCGGGGGTGTGGCCCATGTGCATGCTGATCATCTCGGCAGGCATGGTCTTCTTGAAATAGTTCGTGACTTCCTTGGGGCCGTGGAACACGAGCTTGCCGTTGGAGTAGGAAGTGGAGACGTTGGGAGAGAACGTGGTCTCAAGTCCGTCCCAGTCCTTGCTGTCGAGGCAGCGGAAATACTTGCCCTTCAGGTTCATGATCTCGATGACGTCACGAAGCTTCTGAGTCTCTTTTTCGAGGGCCTCGAGTCTTTCTTCAATCGTCATGACTGTACCTCCTGTCAATTTGTGCGTATTTTTCGCGGCGCCGGCTGTTGAGTACCGGCGCCGGCCGGGAGCTTGATGAATTTCAGGCGTTTTCCGCGAGAAGCTCGTAGATGGCGTCCATGCCGTCGGTGGTCGCGTCGAGCGCGTTGCCGACGTTCTTGGCGTCGCCGATGACGCGGCAGAAGATGCCGAGCTTCTTGCAGGCGGACACGATGTCGCTGGAGTCACGGCTCCTGGAACCAACGGAGATAACCGCGGTGTCGCAGGGGACGGTGACGGTTTTGTCATTCTTGGAGTAGACGACGCTGTCTGCGCGTATCTCCTCGCACTTGGCCTCGCCGACGAAGTTTATGCCGTACTCAAAGAGGTTCTTCTTGACGAACTTGCGGCGCAGCGGGCCGTAGCCGATGCCGGGCTTGTTGCGCATCTCAATGACCGTGACGTGAGCACCGCGCTCGGCCAGGTACTCGGCGACCTCAACGCCGACGCTGGCGCCGCCGATGACGACGACGTTGCCGCTCGGAGTGACGTCCCCGGCAAGCACCTCGTGCGCGTTGCACACGTTGGGCAGGTCGCGGCCGGGAATGTTCGGCATCAGGGGAACGGCGCCGATGGCGCAGATGACGGCGTCGGGCTTGAGCTTGGTGATGAGCTCGGGGGTGACGGTGGTGTTCAGGTGAACGGGAATTCCCATGCCCAGAATGGCCTTCTGCTCCCAGATGTCGGCTTCAAGGATCTCCTCCTTGTGGGGGGCCCTGCCGGCGAGAACAAACTGGCCGCCGAGGGAGTCGCTGGTTTCAAATATCTCGGGCTCGTGGCCGAGCTGCTTGAGATACCTTGCGGTGACCATGCCGCCCATGCCGCCGCCTATGACCATGACGTGCAGCGGGCGCTTGGCGACGGGAACGGGTTTGCTTTCGCGGCCGCACATCGGGTTGCGCAGGCAGGTTATGTGCGCGCGGTCGGGCAGGGTGACGGCGTCGTAGCAGCCCTGGAGGCAGCCGATGCACTTTACTATCTTGTCGCTGTCGCCGCGCATCGCCTTTACGCACCACTCGGGGTCCGCGATCTGCGCGCGTCCGATGGCGACCATATCGGCCTTGCCCTCCTCGAGGGCTTTCTCCGCCATGGCGGGGTCGATTATGCGGCCGACAGTGGCGACAGGCATCTTGACCTTGCTCTTGAGCTCGCCGATGAGCTCGATGTTAAGACCCTGGGGCAGGTTGATAGGCGGCACCTCGTACACGTTGGCAAAGGAGAGAATGTTGCCGCGGGAAACGTCGGCGAGATCCACACCTGCGTCGGCGGCCATGTTTACGAACGCGGCCACATCATCTATGGTCAGGCCGTTTTCGAGGTAGTCGTCCTGAACGTCGACGCGCATGAGCAGAGGCATGTCTTCCGGCATGTTGCGGCGCATCTCGGCTATGCACTCGAGAGCGAAGCGCGCGCGGTTTTCAAGGCTGCCGCCGTAGGCGTCGGTGCGGTGGTTGATGCCCGCGGAGAGGAATTCGTGAGCCAGATAGGTGTGGGCGGCGTGGAACTCGACGGTGTCGAAGCCGGCCTCGACTGCGAGCGCGGCGCTCTTGCCGAACGCGGCGACGATCTCGTCAATGTCGGCCTGAGTCATGTTGTTGACGTCGAGGCAACGGACGCCCTCGTAGAGGAAGGGGCGATAAACAAAGCCGCAGTGGAGCAGCTGTACACCAATCCTGCCGCCGGCCTCGTGAACGGCGCTGGTGAGCTTCTTAAACTCGTCGCGCTGCTCTTCGTTGTAGAGGCCGAAGTTCATCCTCGACCGGGAGGTGATGTGGACGGCTGTGCACTCAAACATGTTGAGTGCGCAGCCACCACGGACACGCTCCAGGTGATAGGCGATAACCTCCTCGCCGATGTGGTCGTGAGCAAACTTGGTGTCCATGCCGGGCATGAGCACGCGGTTCTTGAGCTCAAGACCACGCAGCTTGATGGGGGAAAACAGTTTCTCGTAGGTCATTTCAGGTGTGTCTCCTAATCTCTCTTATTTCTCTCTGCTTATATCTCTTATTTCGCGGTTACTCGCTTATATCTCCATCGCGACTTCGGCGGCCTCGCGGGTGGCCCAGAGGGCGGTGCGGGCCTGCTTGGCGTCGCCGATGACGTGGGCAGGAATGCCGAGCTCAGCGCACTTGGCCTGGAGAGCATCGCTCGGACGGGCGGTGATGCCCATGCAGATGACGACGGCGTCGAAGTCGGCGGAACCCTGAGTAGTCTCCTTGGTCTTCCTGTCGGTGATGACGTAGTGGACCTTCTTGCCGTTCTCAATGCCGAGCACGGTGGTGCCGCTCATGCCGGTGATGCCGAAGCCCTTGAGCTGAGGCTTGAGGAACATCTTGCGCAGCATGGTCATGTCGTTGCCGACGCCCTTCTTCTCCATGACGGTGACCTTGCAGCCCTGGGCGGCGAGTATCATGGCGACCTCGCTGCCGACGCTGCCGCAGCCGACGACGCAGACGTTGCCGGAGAGCTTGACCTCACCCTTGACGACCTGGTACTGATGGTAAGCGGTCTCAGCGCCGGGGATGGAGGCGGGGACAACGTAGTCGGAGCCGATGGCGACGATGACTTCGTCGGGCTTGACCTCGGCAATGAGCTCGGGGGTGACAGTGGTGTTCAGGTGAACCTCAATGCCCATGCGCTCGACTTCCTTGGCCTCCCACTCGGCAGCGGCGGTCATCTCGCCCTTCTGGGGAGCGACGCCCGCGAGCAGGAACTGGCCGCCGAGCTTGCTGTCGGCTTCGTAGATGACGGGCTCGTGGCCGCGGGCCTTGAGTATCTCAGCCGCGAGCATGCCGCCCATGCCGCCGCCGATGATCATGACCTTCTTCGGGGTCTCAGCCTTGGACAGACCCTTGTACTCGAGGCAGGCCAGCGGGTTGCGGGTGCAGGTGATGGTCTTGAAGCGCGGGTCGATGACGGCGTCATAGCAGCCCTGGTCGCAGCCGATGCACTTGCGGATGAGCTCGGGGTGACCTTCCTGGGCCTTCTTGACCCACTGGGGATCGGTTATCTGGCCGCGGCCGATGCCGACCATGTCGACCTTGCCATCGGCGATGAGCTGGTTGGCGAGTTCCGGAGTGTTGACGCGGCCGACGCCCATGACGGGGATGTTGACCTGGGACTTTATCTTCGCGATGTTGCCCATGTTGAAGCCGGGCTCCAGCGGATAAGGCGGAACCTCGTAAACGGTGGCGAAGCTCATGGAGTTGCCACGGGAGAGGTCGACGGCGTCGACACCGAGCTCGGCGCTGCGGTTGATGAAGTCAACGATCTCCTGCTCGCTCATGACCTCGGGCATCAGCTCATCGATGGCGTCGACGCGCATGAAGATGGGCATGGTGTCGGGAATGTTGGCGCGGATCTCCTTGATGCAGTTCCAGGCGAAACGGCAGCGGTTCTCGAAGCTCCCGCCGTACTCGTCGGTGCGGTGGTTGGTGCCGGGGCTGAGCAGCTCGTGGGGGAGATAGCTGTGGGCAGCGTGGAACTCGACAACGTCGAAACCAGCATCGACGGCGCGCTTGGCGGCCTGGCCGAACTGCTTCTCTATCTCCTGCAGACGCTCGACGGTGCAGGTGTCGGGAGTCTCGAGCTTGTTGCTCTCGTCGAAGAAGAGCTGGGGCGTGAAGCCGCCGTGCCAGAGCTGGATGCCCATGAGGCCGCCGACCTCATGCACGGCGTCGGTGAGCTTGCGGAGTTCCTCGACGTCCTTGTCGGTGTACAGGCCCATGTACATATAGGCGTGCGGCTCGGGACAGACAGCGGCGACCTCGAAAATGTTCAGGGCGCAGCCGGCCTTGGCCTTGGCGACGTGATAGGCTATCATGTCCTCGCCTATACCGTGCTTCTTGATGACCATCTTGGTGTTCATGCCGGGGAGAACAACTCTGTTCTTCAGCTCCAGCCCGCGGATCTTGATGGGATTAAACAGTGCTTCGTAGCTCACTTGACTCTCTCCTTCTAAAAAATTTTAGCTTATTTAATAATGCGGACGGCCGAGATTCAAATCTCAAACGCCGCGGGAGATACAGTCTTTAAGAATCGCTTCCCTTGCGACCTTGCCGTTGTCGAGACGGGGGATGCGCTTTACGATCTCGAAAGTCTTGGGAATCTTGTAGGGTACGAGATAGTTCTTAAGGAATTCCTTGATAGACGCAACATCGAGCTCGCCGTCGGTCTCGAGAACCGCGTGTATCCTGCGGCCCCACTCGGGATCGGGGATGCCGACTATGACAGCGTCGAGTACGTGCAGATTGCGCAGCAGGGCGTTTTCCACTTCCGCGGCGAACACATTTTCACCGCCGGTCACTATCATGTCGCAGCGCCTGTCGGAGAAATAGAGGTAGTTCTCATTGTCAACATAGCCCATGTCGCCCACGCTGCGGAAGTTGTCGCCCTTGGTGTCCAGGGGCTTTTCGTTTATGTACTCGGTGTAGAAGTGACCGGCCGGGGGGGACATGAAGATGTTGCCTATTTCAAAGGGTGCGAGCTCGTTGCCCTCGGAGTCGCGGATGGAGATCTTGCTGCCGTATTTGGGCTGCCCGACGCTGCCGGGGTGCTTGAGCCATTCGTCGCCGCGTATCGCGCACATGCCGATGACCTCGGTCATCGAATACATTTCGTAGAGCTTCTCGGGGGAGATCAGCTGGAGCCATGCGCGCTTGAGCCACTCGGAGCAGACGCCGCCGGTGTGGCACAGAGCCTCCATACCGGCGAAGCTCTCCTTTTTGAGGCCCGGTATCTTGATCATGCGGTGCATGAGCGTGGGGACGGTCTGCAAAAACTTTATGTCGTATTTTTCGATGCAGTCGATAAGGAACTCGGGGCACAGGCTCTGCGGGAGCACCAGAGTGCCGCCGGCGAATATACCGTTCATGGCCGCGATGTGCGGAGCGCCGTGGAAGAGCGGGCCGCAGAGGAGCTGTGTCTGGTCCATCTTCATGCCGCTCACTTCGAACCAGCTTGAAAGCGAGAGGTCGGAGTGACCGCAGGGGATGTTCTGGCGTATCAGCTTGGGCTTGCCGGTGGAGCCGCCGGAAGCGTTTATTATGTTGGGATTGGATATGACGTCGGGGGGCATCTCATCCGGATATCCGGCACAGGCCTCGGCCAGTTCGCTCATGCCGCACTTGAACATCGTCTCCGTCACGTCTATGTCGGTGAGGGCCGCGGACGGGCAGAGCAGCTTTTGCAGCTCGAGCAGTTCCTCCGGCGGGGTGCGCCAGGAGATGGGCATGTAGCAGGCACCGGTCTTCCAGATGGCGAAGTTCGCCGCAATATGCTCTATCGTGTTGGGGTAGGAGACCAGGACGGTGCTGTTTTGTCCAACGCCCTTGTCCATGAGCATCCAGGCAATTCGGCTCGAGAGCTTGTCCAGTTCGCTCCAGCTTATGCGTTCTTCCTGCCAGTCCTTATGGACCACTATTGCCGCGGTTTCATCGGGTTTTACCTGTGCCACGTAGTGCAGCTGCATACCGGGCGTGACAAAATCGCTGGAACTGCGATTATACTTGTTGAGACGAACTGTTTCGGCCATATTTATCATACCTCCCCGAGCGTCCTTGTACTCTTTCCCACTGTTTGTTACACAAAACTTCTCTTTTGCTAAAATGTTAACATATTCGAGCCGGGGAGTGCGGGTGAAAAGTGAGCAAAACTTTTTCATTGGGAGGCTCTAAGCCGTTGATTATTTGTTGACAAGGAGGAACAAAACAAGTAATATACTATCGATGTGTAGCAGGAGTGTGCATAATATAGCAATATTAGGGTAGAAATATCGTGCGAAATGTACGGAATGACAACAAATGTGCTTCGAATTCGTTCAATTATTAACATTTTTGAGGATACGCACGTGTACCAAGAACTGTACGGCAGCCGCCGGAAGATTTTAAAAGCGTGCGCATCTTTGCCGTGTAAGGGAGTGAAAAATGAAAAAATGGCTGCCCTCTAAAAGCATATCGGAAAAACCTGTGAACGGTATTTTTGTAAGCCAGGACAAGTTCCTTAAACTGCAGCACTTTTCGATAACTGAGCCCATGCCTCCGATGTCCGAGGATGAGTCTCTGGTGCTGTTTGTAACTTCCGGTGAGGGGAGCATAACGATCAACGGCGTGGAGTTTGCTCTCTCCGAAGGCAGCTTGTGCTGGCTGCAGTCATATCACACATATACCATCGAGCCCGCCTTTGGCAGCACGCTCAACTTTTCGCTCTGTGTATACGATTATCCGCTTTCGTCTTACCTTGTCATGCAGTCTATGTCGCCTCCAATCTCGCGGGTCATCATGCAGTCCCGTCCTGTGATGCAGGTACGCAAGGAGAAGATAGACATCATTCGCCGTCTGCTGAATGAATTTGAAGCGGAGAACGACTCGTACAGCCAGGGCAGCTCGATGATAAAGGTCGCGACGCTTGGACAGATAGTCGTTTTCTTCACCAGCGACTGTATCAAGCGGGGCAGGGAGCCGGAACCGAGACCCCTCGGCTGGACGGCGGTGCTCTATATAGCCGAGCACTACCGCGAGCCGTTGACCTCCGCCGGCGTGGCGGCTGAGTTCGGCTGCACCCCAGCCCAGCTCAACTACGAGCTCCGCAAGATAAGCGGACGGGACTTTCAGCAGTCGCTCGACCGGATACGTATCAACATAGCCACGGGAGCCATGTTCTTCGAGGACGTGTCGCTCTCGTATCTGCTCTCGTACTCGGGTTTTTCCACGGAGGCCTCGTTCTACCGGGTGTTCAAAAAGCTCAAGGGCGTATCTCCAAACGAATACCGCCTTATGCGCATGTGCGCGGGCGAGGGCTACTACGGCATGGTCAACAGCAGAACGGTCATCTCCGCGCTGAGCATAATCCAGACGAAATATGCCCAGCCTATAACCCAGAAGAACATAGCGGCGGAGCTGTACATTTCCGAGACGCTGCTTAGCGAGAAGTTCCGCGAGCTCTTCGGCCTGAGCGTGAGGTACGTCATAATGCTTTGCCGCGTGCGGCATTCTGAGGCCCTGCTGCTGAACACGGACCTGCCCCTCCTGGATATTTCGATGAGCGTCGGTTTCAACTCGTCGAAGGTCTTTTCAAGAGCGTTCAAAAGCGTCAATGGAATGACTCCGACGGAATTTCGGCTGATGAAAGGAGGGAAACAGCGTGGCAAGGAAGAAAATTGAAGGCTTCACTCAGCCAATGACAAGCATGGACTATTTTTTCAGCGACAACGCAGAGTCGCGTACTGCTATAAAGGCCGCGCTTCGGACCGCTACGGTCGAGACCTCTCTCAGGCAGAATGACAGCACGACGCTGATATTTATAAAAAGCGGCACCGGTACGATAACCGTGAACGCAGACGAGTATGAGCTGCGCAGAGGCACACTGATGGCGATCAGCGACTATCAGACTTACAAGATAAGCCCTGCCCCGGGCGAGGCCCTTGAGTATGTGGAATGCCAGTTTGAGTACATGCTGTTCCTGTATTTCATGGCGAATCCGTATTTCAAATTCAGGTCCCCCGGATTCGGCTCGCATGCCGTGTACGCCCTTCTGGACGAGACCAGTACAGACACTGTGGAAAGACTAATGTCGTACATCCTCATCAGCCACGCAAAGGGAAAATATGGAGAGCGAGAGATACTCCAGACTATGGAGATCTTCGGGTTTTTGATAAAATATGCTGACACGGAGGCCCTCATCTCATTCATACCTAAATGCTCTCCGGATTGCCTTGACGAAACATGAAAAAAGCGCTGCTGTCACTGGACAGCAGCGCTTTTTTGATGCAGCGGCAGCAGGAGGCCCGACCATTCGAATAGTAAAATCTATGAAAATGCGCTTTTGACTTATAGTAAGTAAGGGCAAATGACATTGACAAAATTAACACTAAGGAGCAAAATTTTTTATGAATATTATGCACATTGCCGCACAAACTGTTATTTTTCTATCCTAAGCATGTCAAAAGTCCAAAAAGCACTTATGCAATGAACACATTGCAAATCTAAAAACATAAGGAGCACTGCATTATGAAGAGAAGCGAAGTGCCGCAGAAGGGCCTTCTGAAGGGCGTCAAAGTGGTCGTCAGCGCGATCTCCGTCGCCGGCCCCTTCGCCGGTGAACTGATGGCAGACATGGGCGCCGACGTCATCCAGATGGAGAACCCGAAGAACCCCGACTATTCCCACGGCAGCATCAACCCCGGCTGGATGGGTGAGTCTCACAGGCGCAACATGCGTGACATTACCCTGGATGTTACCAATCCGAAGGGCCGCGATGCGTTCCTGAAGCTGATTGCAGAGACGGACATTTTCATCGAGTCCTCCAAGGGTAAGCAGTGGGCCAACTGGGGCCTGGATGACAACGTGCTCTGGGAAGTCAACCCCAAGCTCGTTATCGCCCACATCACCGGCTATGGCCAGACCGGCCTCGACTCTTATATAAGCAGGGCGTCCTATGACCCGATCGCTCAGGCGTTCAGCGGTCTGGCTTACTCCAACGGCAACAACGACATGCCCTACTTCCCGATAGCCGACAATGTTATCGACTACTACACCGCGTTCTTTGCCGCCGTATCCTGCCTCTCTGCGTATATAAACGCCGAGAAGACCGGCAAGGGCGAGAGCCTCGACATCGCGCAGTACGAGTGCGGCCTGCGTACTCTCTGCCAGTATCTGCTCCAGGATATCGTTGAGCACAACCCCGAGAAGCGTTCGCTGTGGATCGCCTCTGAGCTGGTGGCCGGCACCGGCAGCTACAGGTGCAAGGAGGGCAGCGTGTTCATCATGTCCACCGGCGCCGTCGTCGTCAGAAAGTTCGCCGAGCTGCTCGGTCTGCCCTACGGCACCGATGCCTTCCCCGGCGGAGCATACGCTGTCTACCGCAGCACCGAGCCGGGCAAACTGCTCGAGGAGGCACTGCTCAAGTTCTGCGCTGAGCGCACCGCCAGCGAGGTGGAGAAGGAACTCAACGAGCACAAGATCCCCTGCAGCCAGGTGCTCACTTTCCAGGATATGCTCACCAACGAGCAGTACATTGCCCGCGAGAGCCTGACCACCACCCCGAGCACCCGATGGGAGGACCCCGAGAACCCCGGCCAGCCGCTCCAGGTCAAGGTGCCGAACATCGTCCCCAGGACCAAGAACAACCCGCTGGAAGTCTGGCGTACCGGCGTCGACTTCGGCTTCGACACCAAGGATGTCCTTGCCGACCTCGGTTACAGCGAGGAGGAGATACAGTCCTTCTTCGACGAGAAGATCTCCGTTTACAGGAAGGACTTCTGCCCGCAGTACAAGCATCTGTAAGCACTCTGGGGCTGCCATGCAGCCCCGGTTCAATACCCGCTCTTTTGAAAAAGGCGCACAGGCCGATCGGCCTGTGCGCCTTTTCGTTTTGTGTGTTCTTTGGTGTTTCCAGGCTCACTTTCCGCAGGCGGCGCGGAGAGCGTCGGCGCGGTCAGTCTTCTCCCAGTTGACGCCCAGATCCTCGCGGCCCATGTGACCGTAAGCGGCGAGACGGCGGTAGATGGGCTTCCTGAGGTCAAGGTCGCGGATGATGGCGGAGGGACGGAGGTCGAACACCTCATTTACAGACTTCTCCAGCACGTGGTCGGGAACGGAGCCGGTACCGAAGGTGGTGACGTTCACACTGACCGGGTTAGCCACGCCGATGGCGTAGGCGAGCTGTACCTGGCAGCGGTGCGCGAGACCAGCGGCCACGATGTTCTTGGCCACCCAGCGGGCCGCGTAGGTCGCGCTGCGGTCGACCTTGGTGGGGTCCTTGCCGGAGAAGCAGCCGCCGCCGTGCGGGGCGCTTCCACCGTAGGTGTCGACAATTATCTTGCGGCCGGTCAGGCCGGAGTCGGCCGCCGGGCCGCCCTTGACGAAACGGCCGGTCGGGTTGACATAATACTTGATGTCGCCCTTGTTGAGCTCGGCCGGGATGGTGGGCAGAATGACGTTTTCAATCATGTCGGCGCGTATCTGCTCGAGGGAAACGTCGGGATCATGCTGAGTGGAGACGACAACAGTGTCCACGCGGACGGGACGGCCTTCGCCGTCATACTCGATGGTGACTTGGGTCTTGCCGTCGGGACGGAGGTAGGTGAGCAGACCGCTCTTGCGCACCTCGGCGAGGCGGCGGGCCATTTTCTGAGCGAGGGAGATGGGCAGCGGCATGAGCTCGGGCGTGTCGTCGCAGGCGTAGCCGAACATCATGCCCTGGTCGCCGGCGCCGTTTTCGAGGTTGTCACCGGACTGACCCTCCTTGAGCTCGAGCGACTGGTCGACGCCCATGGCGATGTCGCCGGACTGCTCGTCAATGGCGGTGAGTACGGCGCAGGTGTTGTAGTCGAAACCGTAGGCGGCGTTGTCGTAGCCTATCTCGCGCACGACTTCACGTGCGATCTTCGGGATGTCGACGTAGCAGCTGGTGGAAATCTCACCCATGATGTAGATCATGCCCGTGGTGGCGGTGCACTCGCAGGCGACGTGGCCCAGGGGGTCCTTTTCGAGTATGGCGTCCAGAACGGCGTCGGAGATCTGGTCGCAGACTTTGTCGGGATGTCCTTCGGTGACGGACTCGGAAGTGAAGAGGTAGTTTGCCATTTGCGCATCTCCTTATATGAAAAATATTAAATGAAAACAGCATAAGAAAAGCCCGCCGGCAGGTCCCGGCGGGCATTGATTCTGAGCGTTCATCCTCATCTTCCGATTTAACACCGCCGGATTTGGCACCTTGCAATAAGCAGGTTGCCGGGCTTCACAGGGCCGGTCCCTCCGCCACTCTTGATAAGGCTTTTCAGTTGTCGGCAAATATTATACACGAGCGCGCTGCCGCTGTCAAGGGGTAAATTATCCTTCGGCGGGTTCGGCGCTCTCAGTGGGTTCGGTGCTCTCCTCAGGCTCCGGCGTCTCCTCCGGAGCGACGGATGCCGAGGGTTCAGGGAATGAGGGGTCTGTGCCGGGCGCGTAGAACTGGAGGTTCATGTCCACGTCGGCGTCTATGCCGTCGATGCGGCTGGTGAAGGAGAACTGCCAGATGTCCGCCTCGTAGTAGAAGTCAAGCGTCGTGCCCGGCGCGCCTATCCAGAACATGTAGTCCGCGAGGCGTGAGAGGTCGTAGTTGTGGTAGGCAATGTAGCGGTAGAAGTAAACGCAGGGGGTGTAGCCCGCGTCCTTGACCATCTCGCAGAAGACCAGCGCGGAGGCGGTGAGCTCCTCGTCCAGAATGTCCTCTGCGCGGGATTCCTCAAGAGGCTCCCAGTCGAAGGCGACCGGCATCGTTATCTTGTAGTCCTTGATGAGGTCGAGGACGAACAGGGCCTCCTCGGCGCCCTCTATGGCGCCCGTGGACTGGGAGAAGAAGTAGACGCCGACGTCGAGACCTGCGTCTATGGCTCCCTGCATGTTTTGCTCGAACTTCTCGTCAACAAAGAGCTCGCCCTCGGAGGAGCCGCGGTAGCCGCAGCGGATCATGGCAAACTCGATGCCGGCGTCGGCAACGGCCTGCCAGTCGATATCTCCCTGATAGAAGGAGACGTCGATGCCCAGCCGGGTGTCGTAGAGGTCGCCGGTGTAGACGGGGATGCCGTCGTCGCCGACCTCGAAGTCGTCGGCGCTCAGCTGAGAGACGGGTACGCCTTCGGCCTCGTCCACCCACTCTTCACCGGAGCCGGTGTTCACGTAGATCATGCCCTCATGCGGGTCGGGGGTCGGCTCTGCGTCGTCCGCGCCGCAGGCGGCCAGCGACAGGGCCATAGCGCCCAGCAGGAGGACGGCAAGTGCTTTTTTTAGGTTTTTCATGGTCTTGTCCTTTCGTATCCGACAGGATTCGACACATGATACCACATAAATATGAATAAATCAAACCCGCGGCTTCAACCGCAGATTCAGCAGCACCACAGCTGCGAGAACGAGCGCCACACCGAGCGCGGACAGAAGACTCATGCTTTCGTGAAATACGAGCGCTCCTACCAATGTGGCGACAACGGGCTCGACTGAGGCCATGATGGAGGCGCGTCCGGTCTCGAGCCCGGTAAGCCCGTAGGTGTAGAGCAGATAAGGCAGGTAGCAGGTGACGATGCCGGTGCCGAGCGCAAGCGCGATGTTTCCTCCGGAGGCTACGGCGGTTTCGAATACGCCGTCCACGCCCCAGATGAGCGCCGCACCCACGGCGGCGAGCAGGCAGGAGTAGAAGTTTATCGTGTTGCTCGAGTACCCGCGCTCGAGGGCCAGGCGTGCGAAGATGCTGTACATCGCGTAGCCGAAGCCTGCGCCTAGACCGTAGAGTATGCCTGCGGTGGAGAGCGTCATGCTCCCGGAGCCGAGCCCGGACACCAGCGCGCAGCCGAGAAAAGCCAGCACGACAGCGACAAGCTTCATCGCCGTGAGTCGCTCCTTGAAGAGCAGCGCGGAGAAGAGAGTGACGATGGCGGGGGCGGTGTAGAGCAGTATCGCGGCGGCGGAGAGGCTCATGAGGGTCATGGCCTGGAAGTAGCAGAAGGTGAAAAACAGCAGACTGACAACTCCGCTGCCGAGGAAACACCAGACGTCACGCAGCTTCACCTTGAACTGCGCAGGCCCGGTGATAAGCAGCGTCAGGGCGAAGAAAACCGCGGCCACGCCGCAGCGGAGCACGATGACACCGGAGGAACTGAAGCCGGCCTCGCCCATGTAGCGGCGAAAGAGACCCATAAAGCCCCAGAGGCAGCCTGCGGCGAGTATTGAGATGGTATATATGTTCTTTTTCATCCTAACAGCCCGCCTATCCAGTTATAGAGAGGTATGTAAGCCACGGGCAGGAACACGCCGGGGAGCATGTTGGCCACGCGCAGCCGCTCCTGCCTGAGCCCAAGCAGATTTATAGCGAGGCCGAGCAGCAGCACTCCGCCGACCGCGGACATCTCGGTGACGACGGCGGAGCTGAGGTAGGGCGAGAGCGCGGAGGCCAGAAGCGTGAGCAGACCCTCGCAGACGAGAACGCAGACAGCGGAGGCGACGGCGCCCGCGCCGAGCCCGGCTCCAAAGGCGAGTGCGGCCACAAAGTCGAGCACGGCCTTGGCGTAAAGTATCGAGTTGTCGCCGTTTATGCCGGCCTCGACGCTGCCCATGACAGCCATGGAGCCGACGCAAAAGAGGATCGAGCAGGAGACAAAGGCCTGGGCGAAGCCGCCCTCGGACTTGGAGAACCTGCGCTCCGCAAACGAGCCTAGGGCCTCGACCCGGTCGTCTATGCGCAGCAGCTCACCGATGAGCGTGCCGACTGAGGTGCAGAGGATGAGGCAGAGCGTGTCGGCCGTGCCGACGACGCAGATGATGCCGAGCCCGAGACTGACGAGCGCCAGCGCGGCCATGAGCGCGGAGGTGTATTTTTCCTTGATCTTCTCCCGAAACAGCAGCCCGATGACGCCGCCGACAAGCACGGCCCCGGAGTTTGCCAGCACTCCAAGCATAAAAAGCTCCCCCAAACGTAGAAATTGCATGGAAATGATACAATTCCGCGCGAAAGATGTCAATAGCGCAAGTTGACAGCGGCCGCCCCGGCGTAGTAATATATCATGGTACGCGGGTATGGCGGAATTGGCAGACGCGCAGGATTTAGGTTCCTGTGAAGAGATTCGTAAGGGTTCGACCCCCTTTACCCGCACCAGAACAGACCGCCTTGCAGCATCAGTGCTGCACGGCGGTTTCTTATTTTTTCGGTTTCAACGGGGTTGCGCCTCATCTCATCCAAGGTTTCATAAAAGTCCTTGCCGATCTTGAATTCTGTGACATCTGGCCCAACGGCTTCCACGATGCCGGCACCCTCGTGCTCGAAAACGATGGGGAACAGGCCTATAGCGCCCTGCATACCGGCTATGTCCGTGTGGCACAAGCCGGTAGCGACTATCTTCACGCCCGCCTTCCCTGGACCGGGAACGGGGACATCAATGTCGTCAAGCAGCAGCGACATACCGGCTTTCTCTGATATTGCGCTTTTTGCAAGGTTACATGACGGAAATGAATAAGCCCCCGCGGACCATGCCGGTCCGCGGGGGCTTTCTGCGCGCAGAGCGTTTATTGGAGCAGCCCGCGCAACTTGTCAGCGAAGGCGGCGGCCTTCGCATTTGAGTCACGGTAAGCTAGCACAAGGTCTCCGAAGGGCACGCAGGAGTCGCTTATTACAATGTTTTTGTAGTATTCGTTGGAACCTATGGAGTTGTCTACGGAGTAGACCCCATTCAGGCCTATTCCCGCGCCGGCGCAGATGTCCACCAGCAGCTTGCAGGTGGAGCCCTTGAAATGAATGTCAGCGTTCGGGATGCGGCGCCTTATGAAGTCTATGACCTTTGACGTGGTGGCACTGAGGTCCTTGTCGCTGCAACCTATGAAAAAGGTTTCCCCAACCAGGTCGTCGCAGGTTACGAAGTTTCTTTGCCACAGCCTGTGACCAGACGGGACGAGTACGGAAAGATTGTTGCTCTCTGCCTTGACAAAGCTCAGCCCCGCGATGTCGGCAACCTCGCCCTGCATTATATAGGCAACATCGATATTGCCGGACAGCAGGGCATTCGGTATTTCTTTCACGGGCAGCTCAAGAAAGGCTAGGCTGGTGTCCGGCAGGAGCCTTCTGCTTATAGACTGTATCCTCAGCACGCCCTTCATGTTTATATCGGCCACGAAGCCGAAGCGGATATCCGCGTCTTGCTTGTAAAACTCAAGCTCCTTGAGCGCCTTGATCTGGCTCTCGACTATGCTGCGCGCGTTGATGGAAAAGTGCTCCCCCGCGGGCGTCAGCTCCACAAAGCGCCGGCCTCTTATGAAGAGCTTTACCCCGCACTCGTTCTCAAGGTACTGAATGCGCCTGCTCAGGGCTGGCTGGGAGATGTGCAGCACCTCGGCGGCTTTGGTGATGCTTCTGTAGTCACAGACCGTGAGGAAGTATTGCAGATCCTGTATGTCCATTCTCAAACCTCCGCGCGTTTATTGCCTACATTATACCACAAAATCCCCCACCTGCAGCGTGAGTTCCAATGTTTTCATGTTAATTCTCAATGAATTCCTGCGTTTTCTGCATGTCTGTGCCGCCAAAACTCTCAGCAGTACGCAAGTGTTGTACACTTTACACACCTCCGGCGAGTCCACTTTGCCGAAATCGACAGCTGGGCCGCGCTGCCATACAGTTTGCGCCGGTATTCCTTCGGTTACGGCATTTTTTCATGCGCGGCTTTTTAGATATAATCGTAATTACAATGACATTAAATTAACTAACTATCAGAGGTGCTCTTTTATGGAAGACATCAGGGACATTCTCTTCAGTCAGGTTTCGCGCAGCCGGATAACGGCCTGCATTTTTTCGGACGGCGACGGTGTGCTCTCCGGCGTGGAGCGAGCGGCGGCAAAGGCGGCGGAGCTTGGCCTCACGGTGAACTACGCGGCCTGCGAGGGAGCGGCGCTCATGGCAGGCGACCTGGTTATGGAGCTCTGTGGCCCGCCAAAGGCGATCGCTAAGGCAGAGGATAACCTGATGGGCCTGATGCTCAAGCCCTCCGGTATTGCGACGGCGGCGGCGCGCTTTGTGCGTGCGGCGGGTGATATGCGCATTGTCTGCGGTTCGTGGAAAAAACTGCCACGTGAGATAAAACCCCTCATACGCGACGCTGTCACGGCCGGCGGAGCGGGCGTGCGAATCTGTGAAGAGCCCATGGTGTACCTCGACAAGAACTACGTGGAGATGCTCGGTGGCATACAGTCGAGTCTCAGGGCCGCCGAGCAGCTCGGCGACAGGAAAAAGGT
>URDK01000010.1 GCA_900546485.1 uncultured Eubacteriales bacterium | reverse complement strand
CGCCGCCGCCCTCAAGGCCCTCGAGGACCGCGCCCAGAAGCGCAAGTTCTGCTGAACCGCGAAACCATCCCAGCCCCGGCTGACCGCAGCCTCAAAAGCCACCGCGGACAGTCGGGGCCTCGGCCTTTAAATTTTTAAATGAGGTGTTATAATAATGGGTAAGCGCATAGTAGTCGCTCTCGGCGGAAACGCCCTGGGCAACAATCTCCCCGAGCAGATGATAGCCGTCAAGCAGACCGCTAAAGCCATTGCCGACCTCATTGAGGGCGGCAACGAGGTCATCGTAGCCCACGGCAACGGACCCCAGGTGGGCATGATCCAGGCCGCCATGACCGAGCTGACCCGCTCCAACCCCGAGAAGTATATACCCTGCCCGCTCTCCGTCTGCGTCGCCATGAGCCAGGGCTACATAGGCTACGACCTGCAGAACGCCCTGCGCGAGGAGCTGCTCGACCGCGGCATCGACAAGGGCGTCGCCACCGTGCTCACCCAGGTGGAGGTCGACCCCGAGGACCCCGCCTTCAAGAACCCGACCAAGCCCATCGGCTCCTTCATGACCAAGGAGGAGGCTGACAAGATGGTCGCCGAGCGCGGCTATCAGGTCGTTGAGGACGCAGGCCGCGGTTACAGGCGCGTCGTTGCCTCGCCCAAGCCGAAGGCGGTCGTCGAGCTGGACACCATCCGTGCGCTGGTCGACAGCGACCACATAGTCGTGGCCTGCGGCGGCGGCGGCATCCCCGTGTTCACCACCGAGGGCCACCACCTCAAGGGCGCGGCCGCCGTCATCGACAAAGACTTCGCGAGCGAGGTCCTCGCCGAGCAGCTCGACGCCGACTATCTCATCATCCTCACCGCCGTTGAGAAGGCTGCCATCAACTTCGGCAAGCCGGAGCAGAAGTGGCTGGACAACATCTCCGTTGCCGAGGCCGAGCAGTATTGCGCCGAGGGCCACTTCGCGCCCGGCTCCATGCTGCCGAAGGTCCAGGCTGCCATGCGCTTTGCTGCGTCCAAGCCCGGCCGCCGCGCGCTCATCACCCTGCTTGAGAAGGCCCGCGACGGTATCGACGGCAAGACCGGCACCGTCATCGTGAACGAGTAATCAAGGAAGGAAGCGTTACACATGAAGAAAGTTATAGCCACTGCCAAGGCCCCCTCCGCCATCGGCCCCTATTCTCAGGGCATTGCCGCTTCCGGCAAGATGGTGTTTGTCTCCGGCCAGATCCCCATCGACCCCGCCACCGGCGCCTTCGCCGCCGATGACATCAAGGGTCAGACCGAGCAGAGCCTCAAGAACGTCGGCGCCATCCTCGCCGAGGCCGGTTTCGGCTACGAGGACGTCGTCAAGACCACCGTGCTGCTCGCCGACATCGCCGATTTCGGACCTATGAACGAGGTGTACGCCAAGTATTTCACTGGCGACTGCCCCGCCCGTGCCGCCTTCGCCGTGAAGGACCTGCCCAAGGGTGCGCTGGTCGAGATCGAGGCCATAGCAGTCAAGGACTGAGCCGCAGCAGAGCTTAAACGGGGGAGCACTAGGCTCCCCCGTTTTTCTGTTCTCACGAACACTTAGCACATACAGACATCGCCTTGACGTAAGGGTACGCTAACGTGTATAATGTGCCATCTCTGACGCAAAGGAGAAAGCAATGAAAAAACTTATTGTTCTTATCGCCGCTCTCTGCCTGCTTCTGACCGCCTGTGGCCAGGCGGCCCCGGAGGAGAGCCCGGAGGCCGGTGAGACCGCCGGCATACTCAGCAGCTTTTCCACGACCGACCTCGAAGGGAACGCCGTTGACCAGAGCATATTCTCAGACTACAAGCTCACGATGGTGAACGTCTGGGCTACCTCCTGCGGCCCATGCATCACCGAGATGCCAGAGCTCGGAGAGCTGGCCTCAGAGTACGCCGACAAGGGCATGCAGATCGTCGGTCTGGTCCCCGACGTGACAGATTCAGATGGAAACCTCGACGAGGAGCAGCTTGAGCTAGCACGAGAGATAGTGGCTGAGACCGGCGCAAACTATACGCACATAGTCCCCGGCGAGGGGCTCTACGGACTGCTCTCCCAAATCAGCGGCGTGCCGACAACGTTGTTCGTGGACAGCAACGGCAAGCAGGTGGGCACGGCCTACATCGGCGCCCAAGACCTGGACGGCTGGAAAGTCATAGTCGACGAGCTGCTGGGGAGCCTCGAGGCATGAGCCGGAGCTCCAGAAACGCGATAGCCGCGGCCCTTGCCGTTCTGGGCGCGGTCTTCGTCGGCATAGGCATAGCGTTGGGCGAGAACGAGATCGTCCTGCGCAAGGCTATCAACATCTGTCTGGAGTGCATCGGCCTTGGCTAAGCTGTTCGGCGCGCTGCGGCGCAATGTGCGCACGGTGGTACAGCTTGGCTGGACGGCGCTGACGAACGGCTACGCCGCCGGTTTTGCCAAGGGCACGATATACAAGGGCGAGTTAAAGCGCGTCTGCGTTCCGGGCCTCAATTGCTATTCCTGCCCCGGTGCGTTCGGATCCTGCCCGATAGGCTCGCTGCAGGCGGTGCTGGGAGATCGGAACCACTGGTTTTCGTTCTACGTGGTGGGCTTTCTGCTGCTTGTCGGCGCGGTGCTGGGCCGCTTTGTCTGCGGCTGGCTATGCCCCTTCGGACTGGTACAGGACCTGCTGCACAAGATACCCTTTCCGAAGAAGCTCAAGCGTCTGCCGGGCGACCGGGTACTCAAATATCTGCGTTACGTCGTGCTGGTGGGCTTCGTGATAGTCCTGCCGCTGACCGTGCTCGACGTGGTAGGGCAGGGCAGCCCCTGGTACTGCAAGTACATCTGCCCGAGCGGCACGCTCTTTGCTGGCATCCCGCTCGTCGCCTCGAACCCTGCGCTGCAATCGGCGCTGGGCTGGATATTCAACTGGAAGGTCGCCATATTGGTGGTGTTGCTGCTGCTCTCCGTTGTGGTGTATCGGCCGTTTTGCCGCTATCTCTGCCCTCTTGGCGCGATCTACGGGCTCTTTAACCCCATCGCGTTCTATCGTTACGAGGTGGACAAGGATAAGTGTGTGGACTGCGGCCTCTGCGCCCGTGCCTGCGGCTTCGGCATCCACACCAACGAGACCCCCAACAGCCCCGAGTGCATCCGCTGCGGCGAGTGCCTCAAAGCCTGTCCCCACGGCGCTATCTGCTCCACCCTGAGCCGCCGGAAGGGGAAGAAAAAAGCCTGACGCATATGAAAAATGCCCCGCCCCGCCAAAAATGGCGGACCGGGGTATTTTTATTCCCTCGTCTCCTCCCAGAAGGTAAGGAGCTTTTGCAGCAGGGTTTGGAGCTGGGTACGTTCCTCGTCCGTCAGGGCGGAGAAGGCTGCGTCGGGGTCGGCAGGGGCTGGAAGGGTGGCGCGGCCGGCGTCGGTCAGGCTTATTGTCACGCCGCGTCGGTCGGTTTCACTGCGGCGGCGGGTGACGAGGCCCTGGGCCTCGAGCTTTCCCAGCAGCTCGCTCACCGAGGCGCTGCGCAGCTCGAGCAAGTACACAAAGTCGCTCTGGCTCATGTCCCCGCGCTCGGCAAGCAGGCGCAGCACGCGCTCGCGCGTGCCTGATATGCCGGAGCGATGTACCAGGATGTGAACGCAGCGGCGCATCAGCCCTGTCAGGCTGTCCCGGTCCGGCTCCGGCTCCGGCGGAAGCGGCTTCGCGCCGCGACCGTGAGGCCCGTGCCCATGCGGCGGCGGGGGCGGAGGAGCGTCTGTGCCGGGATGGCCGTGCCCATGTCCGTGGGGACCGTGGTGAGGTTTGTGTGGGGGCGGGGGAGCGCCGTGGCCGTGGGGATGGGGACCAGGGAAGCGCTCCTGAAGGCGATCGTGTTCGCGGGGACCGAGAGGTCCGACATCGAGGTCAGCGCCGGGCTCGGGCCCGGCACCGGAGTCCAGGGACTGGGCGTATATCTCGCCCCTCAGACAGCCGGGGGCGTCCAGCGGGCAGCCGCGAGGGCAGCGCGGGCACACTTCTGCTCCGTTTTCGGTCGTCATGGTATTGCACCTCCATAAAATAATTAGGTACCTTGTAATTTGCACTATACCAGCTCTGGGCGCAAATGTCAAGGTACCTAACTATTTAATTCTTCATATTCACACGCAGACGTCGAGCAAGCCGCCGAAACTTGCGAGCACATAGTCTCCGCAGCCGTGGGCGGCGGCGTCGCCGAGGGAGGCGGCGGCCATGCCGGCGTTGTGCGCGGCCTCGACGCCCGAGACAGCGTCCTCCACCACGAGGCAGTCCGCCGCGGGTACGCCGAGGAACTCGGCGGCCTTGAGGAAAACCTCGGGGTCGGGCTTGGAGCGGCTGATGTTCGTGCCGTCGGACACCGCGTCGAACCAGTCGCCGAGACCGATGCGCTCGAGGATGAACTTTGCGTTCTTGCTCGAGGAGCCGACGGCGAGGAGCAGCTCGCGCGCCCGGAGCGCGTCGAGCGTCGTGCGCACCTCCGCCGTCACCGACTCGGGCGAGAGGGTGCCCAGAAGGCTGCGGTAGCGCTCGTTTTTCCACGTGGCGTACTCGAGCTTCTGCTCCGGCGTGAAGCTCCGGCCGGAGAGCTCCTCGAGGATGTCCACGCAGTCCATGCGGCTCACGCCGCGGAAACGGTTGTTCGTCTCGCGGTCGAAGGGGATGGACAAGCGGTCACAGAGTGCCTTCCAGCCCTGATAGTGCTGCTCGTCAGTGGAGACGAGCACGCCGTCGAGGTCAAAGATGACTGCCTTGAATCTCATTTTACCACCTCCCAATGTCTGCGCACCCGGCCGGGCGCGTCCAGTGTATAGCCGCCCAGACGTTCGAGCCGCGCGCGGAATTCCGGCGAGCCGAGCGTCTCGATGAGCCGCCGCACCGCCGCGCTCTCCCAGGCGCTGTCCGGGATGAGCAGGTCGTACTGCTCCGTACAGACGGGAAGAAAGTCCAGGTCGTAGAGCTTCGCCGCGGAGTATATGCCCATGCCCGCGTCGGCGGAGCCGCAGGCGATCTGCGCGGCCACGGAGGTGTGGGTCAGCTCCTCGCGGCCGTAGCCATAGACGGAGCCGGGGTCAATGCCGTGCTTCCGGCAGAGGTAGTCCGCGAGTATGCGCGTGCCGGAGCCCTTCTGGCGGTTCACATACCGCAGCCCGGGGCGCGCTATGTCGGCAAAACCAGCGAGGCCGAGGGGATTGCCGGGGGCCAGCATCAGCCCCTGAGTCCGGCCCACGCACTCGACAAGGCGCACGCCGCCCTCGGGGAAGAGGCGGCTCACATAGCTCTCGTTGTAGCTGCCGTCGCTCTCATCCAGCAGGTGCACGCCCGCGGCGTGGGCCTCACCGCGGCGGACGGCCATGATGCCGCCCATGGAGCCTACGTGGCTGGAGACCATGCGCAGCGGCGGCTCCGAGAGCCGGAGCAGGTCCGTGAGCTCGTCAAGCAGCGGGTCGTGGCTGCCGATGACGACGAGACCGTCGCGCAGCTCGCTCAGCGGGCGAAGGAGACGCACCGTTACTTCCTCACCGGACTCCAGCCCCTCCACGCCCTGCGGTATCTCGAGCATCGCGTCGGCGCGCATGAAGGAGCTCACCACGCCCGCGCCGCGGCCGAGCGGCGAGGCCGTGAAACCGCCGCCCGCTTCGCCGAGGCGCACTCGGACGAATTCGCGGTACTTGAGCCCGGAGACGAGCCCCCTGCCCAGCCGGGCGGGGACCTCCTGCGCCTCGCCGCCGGGAGTGACGCCAGCGTAGAGCCCAAGAATGGGGCGCATCAGCTCCTCGAGCACGATGATGCCCGAGACAGGGTAGCCGGGGACGCCGAGGATGGGTTTTTTCCCGCTCAGCCCGAGTATTGCGGGCTTGCCGGGCTTGATAGCGAGGCCGTGGCAGAGTACTTTGCCCACGCGCGCGATGGCGGCGGCGCTCAGGTCCTCGCGTCCGGCGGAGGAGCCGGCGTTCAATATGACGGCGTCGCACTCGGCGAGTGCAGTTTCCAGCGCGGAATATATCGCGTCCGCATCGTCGCGGACGATGGGATAGCAGCGGGGCAGAGCACCCCAGCCCCGGAGCATGGCAGAGAAGATGGAGGAGTTGAACTCCACGATGTCGCCGGGGCCGGGGTCGGCGCAGGGCTCGACCAGCTCGTCACCCGTGGGTATGATGCCGACGACAGGCCGGCGGCAGACCTCGCACTCGAGCACACCCGCCGCAAGCATCGCGCCCACCGCCGAGGGGCTGATCTCCGTCCGCGAGGGGAGTATCATCTCGCCCGCGCAGATGTCCTCGCCGATCTGGCGCACGTGCTGCCAGGGCGCGGCCGCGGCGCGAAGGCGTATGCCGCCGGGCAGGGTCTCGATGTCCTCGGCCATGATGACGGCGTCGCAGCCCTCGGGCAGGGGGTCGCCAGTGTCAACGGGTATGTACTGCCCCTCAGCGAGCTCGACCGGCGTCGTCTCCGTCGCGCCGAAGGTGACGGAGGCCGCGAGCGCCACGCCGTCCATGGCGCAGGCGTGGTAGTGCGGCGCGCAGATCTTCGCATACACCGCGCGATAGCTCACGCGGCCGGAGGCGTCCACGGTGCGCACCGTCTCCGGCTCGGGGGTCAGGCCACTATTTCGCAAGGCACCTAAATATTGTTCCCGCGCCTCGTCGAGGGGCGTGTTCGTGAGATAATGAAAGGCCATGTCAGTCAATGTCCTCCAGTTCTATGGTCACGGGCGTGCCGCGGTGCACTCCCTCGCAGTCGCGCGCGACGCGGAGCGTGCCGTCCGAGGCGGCAAGGGCGCTTATGAGCCCGGACTTGGTACGGATGGGTTCGGCCCAGAGCTCGCCGTTTTCCATGCGCAGGCGTACGCCGCAGAAGAGCTCCCGCCCGTCGTTTGCGGGGAGATTTTCCGTAAGCTTGGCCCGGACTGTCCGGGGCTGCGCCTCAAGCCCGAGCAGGGAGCGAATGTGCGATGCTACGAGCAGCCGCGCCGTAAAATACGCCGCGCCGGGGTGGCCGGGCAGGCCGAACACCGGCGTGCCGCCGATGTCGCCGAGCATGGCGGGCTTGCCGGGGCGCATGGCTATGCCGTGAAAGAGCAGGCGGCCGCGTGCCTCTATGACCCGGCTCACGGCATCGTGGGCCCCGGCGGAGCTGCCGCCGGTGACGATGACGAGGTCACAGCCGTGCGCGGCGCTGCTGAGCGCCGAGTCGAGCTCCGACACCTCGTCGCGGATTATGCCCAGCTCCTTCGGCTCACCGCCGCAGCCGCGCACCAGGGCGCTGAGCAGCAGGGCGTTCACATCCCTCACCTCGCCGGGGCCGGGAACGCGATCGGGAGGCACCAGCTCGTCGCCGGTGCTGAGTATGCCGACGATCGGCCGCCGCCGCACGAGGGGCTCAGTGATACCCATGGCCGCAAGCGCGCCTATGTCCGCCGCGCCCAGCCGCCGCCCGGCGGGGAGGATGACCCGGCCCGGGGCCGCGTCGTCGCCGCGGAAAACCACGTTCTGTCCAGGCGCGGCGCTCCTGATGAGACCGATGAGCCCGCCGCCGTAGTCTTCGGCGTACTCGAGCATGACTGCGGCGTCTGCGCCCTCGGGGAGCTGTCCGCCCGTGGGTATGGCCGCGCACTCGCCGGGGGCAAGCGAAAAATCGGGGGCGCGGCCCATTTCCACACGCCCCCGCAGCTTCAGCAGCGCGGGCGAGGTCTCGCCGCAGCCGAAAGTGTCCGCCGCCGCAACGGCGTAGCCGTCCACTGAGGAGCGGTCAAAGCCCGGGATGTACTCGGGCGATTCGACATCCTCCGCCAGCACGCGGCCGAGAGCGGCGGAGAGCGGGCAGTTCTCCGCCGGGGTCCTCAGCTCGCCGAAGGTGGAGGTTAATATTTTTAGCGCCTCGTCGGGCGTTACGGTACTCAGCATGGCATTTCCTCCTTTATAATAGAGTATAAATCCATAAAAGCCCTTTTTGCAAGAGCGGCTCTTGCGCGGGAGGGCGTATTCAGGTAAACTAAAGAAAAAGGGGGCGGCTTATATGGCGCTTTTGTCGGGCGGAGTCTTTATAGCGGGACTGGGCGGACTGGGTGGCTGGCTGCTTGAGCACATGCTCAGGCTCGGCCCGGAGTTTGTCCGTGCCGCGGACGGCGACGTCTTTGACGAATCGAATCTTGACCGCCAGTTGCTCTCCGCCCCGACGCTCATAGGCCGCAGCAAGGCCGCCGCCGCTAAGGAACGGGCGGAGCTCGTTGCGCCGCAACTGCGCTTTGAGGCCGTGCCGGCATTTGTGACGGAGGAAAACTGTACAGAGCTGCTGAGCGGCTGCTGCCTTGCCCTCGACGGACTGGACAACGTGGCCGGAAGGCTCACGCTCGAGCGCGGCTGCGCCGAGCTCGGCATACCGCTCGTACACGGCGCCGTCGGAGGATGGTTTTTCCAGGCCGGCACCGTACCCCCCGGAAGCGGCATGCTCGAGCGGCTCTACCCCGGAGGCCGCGAGCCGGAGCACTCGCGCACCCACAGCCAGGTTGTCTCCGCCTGCGCAGCCGTCCAGGCGGCCGAGGCTGAACGGCTCCTCTCGGGCGCTGAACCCCGGCTCTGGGGACGGCTCCTCATGGCGGATCTGGACTCAATGAGCGTACACACAGTAAGTTTTTGCACATTATGAGCGGTATTTGAAGCTTACCCCTTTACATATCGCGTGAAATCCTTTATAGTATAAGAGTAATTTGTGTTTGGTTTGACAAAGTCAGACCCCGCGGGCGCGGAACGGCGTGATCATCAACGAATACATTAGCCGCGGCCGCGCAAATTTATATTTCAATTGTTATAATTTTGACTAATCCTGGGCCCCACAGAGCTGTTTACGCCCACGCCAGCTGGGCGAGCAGATATAAAACCATCCATTTGGGAGGTAAAAAAATGAAGAAACTTCTTGCAATCGTTCTTGCCGCGATACTCTGCCTTGGCCTTATGGCCGGCTGCGGTCAGACAACCATCATCGTGAACATGGGCGACGACGCCGAAGCCACCCCCGAGGCCACCCCTGAGGCCACCGAGCCTGCTGCCGAAAACACTGCGGCTCCCGTGGTTGACGATACCCCGCTGCCCGAGGGTCAGCTGAAGACCGGCCTCGCGCTGGTGTCCGTTGTTTCCAGCAGCTCCAAGGCCGCCACTGCCGACGCCGACGGCAACGCCCAGGCCGACACCACCTTCGTGGCCGTGCTCGTGGACGGCGACGGCGTCATCCAGGACTGCCTCATCGACTGCGTGCAGACCAAGATAGCCTTCAATGCCGCCGGCGAGATCGTCACCGCGGCGAACACCGCTTTTGACTCCAAGATCGTGCTCGACGACGCCTACGATATGCGCAAGGCCAGCCCGATAGGCGCGGAGTGGGATGAGCAGGCGAACTTCCTTGCCGATTATGTCGTTGGCAAGACCATCGACGAGGTCAAGGGCATCGCTCTTGACGACGGCGGCAAGCCCACCGACGCCGACATAACCACCGGCTGCACCATGAACATAGCTGAGATCGTCACCGGCATCGAGAACGCCGTTGCGAATGCGAAGGTCCTCGGCGCGAACGTCGGCGACACCCTGTACATGAATTGCAACGCCATCGTCTCCGACAGCTCCAAGAGCGCCTCCGCCGACGGCGACGGCAACGCTCAGGCCGACGTGACCGTGGGCGCCTACACGCTTGACGCCTCCGGCGTCATCACCAGCTGCTACCTCGACTGCGTGCAGGCCAAGATAGCCATCACCGCGGCGGGCGAGGTCGCCTCCGAGGTCGGTACCGCTTACGACTCCAAGCTCGTGCTCGACGACGCTTACGACATGCGCAAGGCCAGCCCGATAGGCGCGGAGTGGGATGAGCAGGCCTGGTTCTTCGCCGAGTACGTCACCGGCAAGACTCCGGCCGATGTCGCCGGCATCGCTCTTGACGAGAGCACCCACCCGACCGATGCCGATATCACCACCGGCTGCACCATGGCCGTCGGCGCTTTCATCGCGGTCATAAAGTAAATCCATGCCCAAGCTGAGTATTCCGCGCGCGCGGCGGGGGAGGTATCTCCTGCGCGCCGCGGTGCTCTCGCTGGCTCTGCTGATACTCTCCGGCTGCTCCTCGACGGTCATCGTGGAGCAGCCGTCCGATACGGCGGAGCCGGAGCTCACGAAATATCAGGCCACCTTCATAGACCTCTTCGATACGCTGACCACCGTGGTCGGCTACGCGGAGAGCGAGGAGGCCTTCAACGAGACTGTAACGGCTCTCAAGGAGAGCCTGCGCGAGTACCATGAGCTCTATGACATCTACGACGATTACGAGGGCATAAACAACATCAAAACCATAAACGACGCGGCGGGCGGGGAGCCCGTCGAGGTCGACAGCCGGATAATCGACCTGCTGCTCTACTGCAAAGAGATGTATGAGAAGACGGGAGGGCAGCTGGACGCCGCCATGGGCAGCGTCCTGAGCATCTGGCACGACGCGCGCGAGGCGGGGCTGAACGACCCTGAGAGCGCGTCGCTTCCGGACTCCGCGGCGCTTGAAGAGGCGGCGGAGCACTGCGACTTTGACTCGGTGGTAATAGACGCCGAGGCCTCCACCGTGCAGATAACGGACCCGGAGACACAGCTGGATGTGGGCGCGGTAGCCAAGGGCTACGCGACGGAGCAGGTCTGCAAGGACCTGCCTTCGGGCTATCTGGTGAGCGTGGGCGGCAACGTACGCGCAACGGGGCCGAAGCCGGACGGCGCGGCCTGGGTAGTAGGCGTACAGGACCCCGACGGCGGCTCGGAAGACTATCTGCTCCGCATAAGCGTGAGCGAAGGCTCCGTTGTGACCAGCGGCGACTATCAGCGCTACTACGTCGTTGACGGGCAGCGCTATCACCATATCATCGACCCCCAGACCCTGTATCCGGCGACGCGCTGGCGTTCCGTTACGATAGTCTGCTCAGACTCCGGCCTGGCGGACGCGCTCTCGACGAGCCTGTTCACCATGTCGCAGGAGGAGGGCCAGGAACTGCTGGATGAGTTCGGTGCAGAAGCCGTCTGGCTCACATCCGGGGGCGAACTGCTGTACAGTCCGGGCTTTTCCGAGTACATAACACAAGACTGACAGAGCATAAGAGAGCGTGAAAATCAAGTAGAGAGGTGAAATCATGAAGCAGCTTTTCAGGGGCGGAATCCATCCCAACGACCGCAAGGCGCTGTCGCGGGGCGGAGAGCCTGTCCCGATGCCGGCGCCGGCGCGGGTGATCATACCCATGTCTCAGCACATCGGCGCGCCCTGCTCCCCTCTGGTCAAGGCGGGCGACGCGGTAAAGCTGGGTCAGAAGATAGGCGACGGCGAAGGCGTGTGTTCCCCCGTACATGCCCCGGTGTCAGGTACCGTGGCAGCGGTGGAGCAGATGACGGTACCCGGCGGACGCCAGTGCGTCTGCGTAGTCATTGACAACGACGGCAAGGACACTCCGGACCCCTCCATCAAGCCCCGCGCCACGCACAAGGGCATGAGCCCGGCCGAGCTTGCCGACATCGTCCGCGAGGCGGGCATCTGCGGCATGGGCGGCGCGGCCTATCCGACGAATTCGAAGATACTCTCCACCGCGGGCAAGACCGAGACCATGCTCATAAACGCCTGCGAGTGCGAGCCGTACATCACCTCGGACGACACCGTGATGTGCACCTGGCCCGAGAAGGTCATACTTGGCGCGCGCATAGTGGCCGACGTCATCGGCGCGAAGCACACGGTCATCGCCGTGGAGGACAACAAGCCCGAGGCCATAGAGGCCCTGCGCAGCCATATGGGCGACAATACGGACATAGAGGTCCGTGTCCTGCCCACGCGCTACCCCCAGGGTGCGAAGAAGCAGCTCATCCTTGCCGTGACCGGCCGCGAGGTCGCCCCCGGAGCCAGGACCGGCGCGCTCTTCAACGTCACCACCATCTACTCCATCTGCCGCGCCGTGTATGAGGGCCTGCCTCTCACCGAGAAGGTCGTCACCGTCACCGGCGAGGGCGCGAACGAGCCCAAGAACGTCATCGTCCGCATCGGCACGCCGCTTGAGGAGCTGCTCAAGTTCGCCGGCGGCATGAAGGAGGAGACCTGCAAGGTGGTCTGCGGCGGCCCGATGATGGGCACGGCGCAGGGCGACCTCGGCGTCCCCGTCGTCAAGGGCACGAACGCCGTGCTCTGCCTGACCGACCCCGCGCCCGCGGCAGAAAATCCCACCTGCATACGCTGCGGCAAGTGCCTGGCGGCCTGCCCCATGGGGCTCCAGCCGCTCAACATGTACCGCTATGTCAACGCCGGCGACAAGGATGAGCTCCGCCGCCTCAACCTCGAGGACTGCATGGACTGCGGCTGCTGTGCCTATGTCTGCCCCGGCCGCCTGCCTCTCGTGGAGACCTTTAAGGCGGGCAAGAAACTGCTCAAGGAGGGAAAGAGGTAATGAACCTGACTGTCTCCTCCGCACCCCACATCCGCAGCGGCGACACCACGCAGCGGACGATGCTGGACGTGCTGATAGCTCTCATACCCGCGCTCATTGCCGGGGTGGTGCTGTTCGGCCTGCGCGCGCTGGTGCTGACCGTCGTCTCGGCGGCGGGCTGCGTCGTGGCCGAGTTCATCGTGAACCTCGTCATGAGGAAAAAGCCCACCGTGGGCGACCTATCCGCGGTAGTGACCGGCGTGCTGCTGGCCTTCTCGCTCCCCGCGAGCTGCCCCTACTGGATAGTCCTGGTCGGCGACGCCTTTGCGATAATCGTTGTCAAAGGTCTCATCGGCGGACTGGGCCAGAACGTTTTCAACCCCGCACTGGGCGGCAGGGCATTCATCATGCTCTTCTGGCCCGCTTCCATAACCCGCTACACCACCGAGGCGGTGGACGCGATGAATTTCGGAGCCGTGGATATCGTCTCCTCGTCCACTCCGCTCCAGACTATGGCGCGGCCCGCTCTGCCCGAGGCAAGCCTGCTCGACATGTTCCTCGGCAAGATCGGCGGCTGCATCGGTGAGGTCTGCACCCTGGCGCTGCTCATCGGACTGGTGTACCTGCTGGTGAGGAAGGTCATCAGCTGGCGCATCCCTGTCGCCTACATAGGCGCCGTCGCCGTGCTGACCCTCATCTTCAACAAGGGCGACGATGCCCTCCTCTGGATGCTGTACAGCGTCATGGGCGGCGGCGTTATGCTCGGAGCCATCTTCATGGCCACCGACTATGTCACCAGCCCCGCGCTCCCCGCTGCGCAGATCGTCTACGGCATCGGCTGCGGCGTGCTCACGGTGCTCATCCGCTACTTCGGCATCTTCCCGGAGGGCGTGACCTACGCCATTCTCATCATGAACGCCTGCGCCTGGGCGCTTGACAAGGCCGTGCCTGTCAAACGCTTCGGTGTGGCGAAAGGGGGTGCCGGGAAATGAGCGCTGGAATGAAGAAACTGCTTATCCCCGTCGCCGTGATACTGGCCTGCGCGATAATACTCGTGGCGGCGAGCGCCGGCCTCGCCGGCACCGCGGCGTCCAACGCCGAAAAAGAGCTCAATGAGATGATAGCCTATCTCATGCCGGGCGGTGGTGAGTTCGAGGAGATCGAATACAAGGGTACCGACTCCAAGATCACCAACGTCTACCAGGGCGAGGGCGGCTATGTGCTGGCCATGACCACGAACGGCTTCATCGACGAGATAAAGCTTCTCGTCGCGGTAGACAATGAGGGCGTGGTCAAGGGCTATACCGTCCGCGACATTCACGATACCTACGGCCTTGGCCTGGGCGTTCAGGACGACCTGTTCTTCCTCGTCGGCCTCATGAACTCCCAGGGCGACCTCGCCGTGAACAGCAACATCGACGCCGTCACCGGCGCCACCATCAGCTCCTCCGCGGTTGTCGCCTGCGTGAACGCGGCGAGCAAGTACGTGCAGGAGTCCGGTGCGGCGGGCGTGCTGACCGGTACTGCCGAAGGCTTCGGCGGTCCCATCACTGTCTCCGTCACGATGGACGGCGACAAGATAGCTGCCGTAGAGGTGGTCTCCAACAGCGAGACCCCCGAGATCGCGGGCACGGCGCTTGAGCAGATCCCGGCCGCGATTGTGGCGGCGAACTCCGCCGACGTGGACGTGGTGTCCGGTGCGACCTACACGAGCCATGGCATAATCAACGCGGTCAAAGATGCGCTTGCGAGTGCGGGCGGCGGCGACGGCAGCCTGACCGGCACTGCGGACGGCTTCATCGGCCCGATAACGGTTTCGGTCACGATGGACGGCGACAAGATAGCCGCCGTTGAGGTGCTTTCCAACAGTGAGACGATAGAGATCGCCGGCACGGCGCTTGAGCAGATCCCGGCTGCCATTGTTGAGGCAAATTCGCCGGACGTCGACGTCGTCTCCGGCGCCACCTACACGAGCAACGGCATAATCAATGCGGTCAAGGATGCCCTTGGCCAGGGCGCGTGATGGGAGGTCGAGAAGATGAAAGCTGTAACGTATAAGCTTAATACGATACTTGCGGCGCTGGTAGGCGTGATATGCCTGGTGTTGCTGCTTGTGCGCACCTTCATGCCGGAGGCGATACTGCCGCTGGTGGACATCCCGAATCTCGCCGCAGTCTGCGCTGCCGCGCTGGTCATAGACTGCTATTTTGACCTCAAGAGCGTGCCGAAGCGCGACTGGGTGCTGACGGCGGTGCTGGCCTTCCTGACCTTCTGGCTTCTGCCCTGGGCTTCCGGCGTGGTAGAGGGCGCCGGAGCGGCTCTGCGCGTAGGCGTGATCGGCGGCCTGCTGTTCACGGCCATGGCCTTCCTGTTCAACGCCATCCGTGACCGGCTGGTGTCCGGCAAGTCCGGTTTCCTGGCCCCGCTGGGCGTGGGAGCCGTGATGTACCTGGCCTGCCAGTGCTTCGCGGGCATGCTGCTGTAAAAACAAGATATAATAAGAAAAACCCGTTCCGCTTCAAGCGGAACGGGTTTTTTGATGTTATTGACTCAGTCCTTGAGACCCATGGCCTCGCGCTCCTTGATGGCGTCCTTGCGGGAGAGGTTGACGCGGCCGCGGTCGTCGATCTCGGTGACCTTGACCCAGGTCATGTCGCCGATGTTGAGCACGTCCTCGACCTTCTCGGTGCGCTTGAACTCGAGGTCCTTGATGTGGATCATGCCGTCCTTGCCGGGGGCCAGCTCGACGAAGGCACCGATGGGGATGATGCGGACGACCTTGCCGTAGTACAGATGACCGACCTCGGGCTCGAACACGATGTTCTCGATGGTCTGGCGCGCAGCGCGGCAGGCCTCGATGTCCTCGGAGGCAATGTAGATGTTGCCGGAGTCCTCGATGTCTATCTTGCAGCCGGTGTCGGCGCAGATCTTCTGGATGACCTTGCCGCCGGAGCCGATGACCTCGCGGATCTTGTCCGGGTTGATGGTCATCTTTATCATCTTCGGCGCGCTCTTGGCCAGCTCCTTGCGCGGCTCGCTGATGCAGGGGAGCATGATCTCGTCGAGGATCTGGAAACGGGCCTCGCGGGTGATCTGCAGGGCCTCCTTGATGATCTCGTGCTTGAGACCGTCGTTCTTGAGGTCCATCTGAATGGCGGTGATGCCCTCCTTGGTGCCGGCGACCTTGAAGTCCATCTCGCCGTGGAAGTCCTCCACGCCCTGGATGTCGATGAAGGTGGTGAAGTCGTCGCCGTCCTGGATGAGGCCGCAGGAGATGCCGGCGACGGGGGCCTTGATGGGCACGCCCGCGTCCATGAGGGCGAGGGTGCTGCCGCAGATGGAGCCCTGGGAGGTGGAGCCGTTGGAGGAGAGCACCTCGCTCACCACGCGGATGGCGTAGGGGAAGTCCTCAACGCTGGGGATGACGGGCTCGAGGGCCTTCTCAGCCAGAGCGCCGTGGCCGTACTCGCGGCGGCCGGTGGAGCGCTGGGGCTTGGCCTCGCCGGTGGAGTAGCCGGGGAAGTTGTAGTGGTGCATGTAGCGCTTCTCTTCCTCTTCCCAGATGGTGTCGAGCTTCTGGGACATTGAGAGGGTGTTGAGGGTGGCTATGCTGAGCACCTGGGTCTGGCCACGGGTGAAGAGACCGGAGCCGTGTACGCGGGGGATGACGCCAACCTCGGCGGCCAGGGGACGTATCTCGTTCTTGGCGCGGCCGTCAACGCGGTGGCCCTCAAGCAGCCAGGCCTTGACGATCTTCTTCTGGAACTTGTAGGTGATCTCCTCGAGATACTTGTCCATGTCGGGGTAATCGGCGAGGAAGAGCTCGTGCCAGCGCTCGATGAGCTTGTTCCAGCGCTCCTCGCGGATATTCTTGTCGTCGGTGTCCATGGCGGCCTTGGCCTCCTCCATGGTGGATTCGACTATCTTGTTGAAGAGCTCCTCGTTGAAGTCGGCGTGCTCGTACTCGAACTTGGGCTTGCCGATGTCCTGGACCATCATGTCGATGAGGTCGAGGACGGGCTGGAGCTTCTCGTGAGCCTGGACGATGCCCTCGTACATCACGTCGTCGGGGACCTCCTTGGCGGCGGCCTCGATCATGACGACCTTCTTGTGGGTGGCGGCGACGGTGACGGTCATGCGGTTGGTCTCACGCTCGGCCTTGGTGGGGTTGAAGAGGTACTTTTCGCCGTCCCAGCCGAGGGAGATGCCGGCGATGGGGCCGTTGAAGGGGATGTCCGAGATGGACACGGCCGCGGAAGCGCCGATCATGGCGGTTATCTCGGGCGAGCAGTCGCGGTCAACGGAGAGGACCTCGCACTGGATGGCGACGTCGTTGCGCAGGTCGTAGGGGAAGAGAGGACGCATCGGGCGGTCGATGAGGCGGCTGGCCAGAATGGCGTTCAGGCTGGGACGGCCCTCGCGGCGCATGAAGCTGCCGGGGATGCGGCCCACTGCGTAGAGCTTCTCGTTGAAGTCGACGGAGAGGGGGAAGTAGTCGATGCCGTCGCGCGGACGGGGGGAGGCGGTGACGGCGACGAGAACGCTGGTCTCGCCGTACTGCACGAGGACGGCGGCGTTGGCGAGCTCGGCCATGCGGCCGACCTCCATGCGGAGGGGCCTGCCGCAGTAGTCTATCTCGTAGACCTTCTTGTTGGGGAACTGCTTGTGCTTGATTATCATTTGTTGTGCTCCTTTCAGCTGGTCTGATTTGTGCGGAGCTTGGCCATAGCACTTGAGAAAGTGTCCGGCGGCCGGGCGCTTTATCAAATACTAAGGCCGCCCCGCGGGTTCGGTGGGGAGGCGGATGGGTAAAAAATATGTGGGGGACGTATTTAATTGTCCCCCACATAAAAAACCTTCATACCCTTCAGAGATGCCGAGGCGGGCGCCCTTACTTGCGGATGCCGAGCTTGGCGATGATGGCGCGGTAGCGCTCAATGTCCTTCTTCGCGAGGTAGTCGAGCAGGCGGCGGCGCTTGCCGACCATCTTGTACATGCCGAGACGGCTGTGGTCGTCCTTCGGATGCTGCTTCAGATGCTCGGTGAGCTGGCGGATGCGCTCGGTGAGGATGGCGATCTGGACCTCAGGCGAACCGGTGTCGCCCTCGTGGGTGGCGTTGTCGAGTATAACGGTGGTCTTCTGCTCTTTGGTGATCATTGTGCGTTGCGTCCTTTCTGTTTTCATTTCTCCGACGCCTGAGTAACGGGGGGAAAGGAGCCTCCCGCAACCAAGTACGCGGACAAGGATTAGATTAGCACAAGGATGCGTATTTGTCAAAGCTTTTTGCGGTTTGGGCTGACAAAAATGCGTAAAAAGTGCGGTGGGGCAAAATGGCATATTGACAATCGCGCAAACGTGACGTTAAATAGAACAGGCAGGTTTATTAATTATGCTTAGAGAGGCGGCAAAATGAGCAGAACACCGGAGCAATTCAAGGTTTCTGAGGACGAGATCCTCGACGTATCCCTGAAGCACTTCTCCATGCACGGCTACGAGGGCACCAACCTTAACGATATAGCAAACGAGCTGAACATAACGAGAACGCCCATATACTATTATTTCAATAACAAGCTTGGGCTGTACGAGTGCGTTACAAAGCGCCACCTTCTGCACAAAAAGGCGCAGTATACCAGCATATTCTCGAGCGATCTACCGTTTTTTGAGAAGGTCCGCAAGGACCTTCTCGTATCGTCGCACCTCAGACTTTCGGAGCAGGTGCTCTTCGCCGGCATAGACACGAATCCCAAGCTCGCGGCGGCGCGTGAGATCCAGAACCATGTCATGCGCGAGATACACGAGATGAAGACCGAGAACATACGCAAGGCCGTGGCCGACAAGATCCTCCGCCCTGACACTGACGTGGAGCAGTTTATGATCTACTTCTACGTCATCTCCCTCGGCATAGAGGCGGTCGACAAGCAGACCGAGTACGAGATCACCGATGAGAGAATGGACAAGCTGGTCGATACGGTGCTTGACGGTATCATCAGCAAGTACAAGGCCATATGAGCGAGCCGGAAGGCAAAATACGCCGCCCCTGAGGGCGGCGTATTTTTTGTGCTTACTTGCGGTAGTCGATGTCGGAGAAGTAGACCTCGTCGACGACGTAGTCCTTCGCGGGCAGGTTGGCAGCGGCAAGGTAGCCTGCGCTGACCGCGTAGACGGCCATACCGGGCTTGTCGCTGTCGCCGAGGTTGAAGACGTTCTGGAAGCGCTCCTTCACCTCATCGTAGAGCGCGCGGTCGGACTTGACGCCGAGGGCCACGATGACCTTATCGCGCGGGAGGGACTTCTCCTCGCCGGTGGCCATATCCGAGACGACGACCGCGTCCTTTTCGATGCGAGCGACCTTGTGAGCCATGAGCACGGTCACGCCGGCCTCGCGGGCGTAGTTGAGGTCGAGGCGGTGGTCGGTGATGGGCGGTATCTCGTCCGGCATCATGTCGACTACTGTCACCTCATTGCCGGCGACGGCCAGCATACGGGCGGCCTCAAGGCCGGTCTGGCCGGCGCCGAGGACCACGACGCGCTCGCCCTTGATCTCCGGGCGCTCGCAGAGATAGGCACGGACGGGGATGACTCCCTCGCCGTCGATGCCGGGCAGGGGCGGAATCGCCTCAACGGAGCCGGTCGCGACAAATACGGCGTAGGGCTTGAGCTCTTCGAGCATCTCGGGAGTGCATGTGGTGCCGAGGCGTACGGTGACACCAAGCTTGCGCAGCATGTTCTCGTAATAGCCGACCATCCAGCCGAGCTTGTACTTGCCGATGGGCATGCTGGCGAGGTTGATGTTGCCGCCCAGCTTGTCGCTCTTGTCGAAGAGAGTGACCGCAAAGCCGCGCTTGGCGAGAGTCACGGCGGCCTCAAGTCCGGCGGGACCGGCGCCGACGACTGCCACGGGCAGGCCGTCGCCGTTGACGTTCAGCTCGCGCGGGATGCAGAACTCGCGGCGGCCGCGGGGGTTGACGGTGCAGCCGGGCTGGTTCGGGCCAAACTTGGTCTTGGTGAGACAGTGCATGCAGGAGACGCAGAACTTCAGCTCGTCCTCGCGGCCCTCGGCGATCTTGTTGCAGAACTCGGGCTCGGCGAAAAGCTGGCGGCCGAGCGCCACAAGGTCGCACTTGCCGTCCTCGATGATGGAGTCGATGAAATCCGGGTGGCGCAGAGAGCCGCAGGCGGCCACGGGGATGGATACGCGCTTTTTGACCACCTCGGCATAGGGCACCTTCCAGCCCTCCTCCTCGTTGCCGTCGGCGCTCATGCCGGTCAGGCGGGAGATGACGCCGCCGCCGTTGACGGTTATCATGGAAACGCCGTGCTGCTCGAGGATGACGGCCGCGTCGCCCAGCCACTGCATGGAGGCGGTGCCCTCGTGGAAGTCGCTGCCGTTCATCTTGGCGATGATCTCGACGCCGGGGCAGGCGGCCTTGATGCGGTCAATGACCTCGACGGAGAAGCGCATAGCGTTCTCAACGTTCTGCGCGCCGTACTCGTCGGTCCTGTGGTTGAAATAGGGGCTGTAGAACTGCTCAGGCAGGTAGTTGTGGGCCATGTGCCACTCGATGGCATCGGTGCCGGCCTTGGCGCAGCGCACCGCGGCGTCAACGTACTTCTGCTGGAGCTCGGGGATCATCTCGCGGGGAATATAGTTGACGGCGGCGATCTTCTGGCCGTTCTGCTCCGGGTAGTCCTCCTGGGTGTAGGGCAGGTGGCCGGGCATCCAGAGCTGGCAGGCGAACTTGGCGCCCTCCTCATGCACGGCGTCGATGGCCATCTTGAGGCCGGGAATGTATTTGTCGTCGTTCAGGAAGGGCTGCTCGTGCTGGCCGTACCACTTCGGTTCGACGCACATGATGCCGGGGATGATGAGCGCGGTGCCGCCGTGGGCGATGTTGCGATAGTATTCGCAGTACTCGCGGCCGATGTAGCCGTTGGTGCAGAAATACTTTGCCATGGCGGAGAGAACGACGCGGTTGCGCAGCTCCATATTTCCGATTTTGATGGGCTCAAGTAGCTTTCTCATGCTTAGTCTCCTGTTCTCATTACAAATTCAATGTTATCTGTTCATCAGGTTCGCCATGTACGCCCTCACGTTCTCCTCCGTGACGGGGCGGGCGGACATCTGAAGCAGCCTCTGCTCGCGCATGACGAACTTCACGAAGTTCTCGTAGTCCTTTTCCATCGTGAAGCCGAGGTCCTTGGGCATGGGCAGCTCAACCGCAGCGCTCAGGTCTTTTATGGCCTTGACGACGGCGCCGCTTACCTCGGCGTTGGAGGCTCCGGCGGGCAGATCGAGAGCGAAGGCCTTGGCTATCTCGCGAATTTTAGCGGCCTCAGTGTCGCTCAGGTGCTCCACGACGTACGGGAGCGCCCAGGCGCAGGTGACGCCGTGCGCCGCGTGAGTGTAAGCGCCGAGCGCCTGACCTATGCCGTGGCCGATCTGCACGCCGACGTCCGCCATGCCGCCCATGGCGATGTTCGAAGCGAGGAGCATGTTGTCGCGGGCCTCGATATCGTCGGGATGCAGCCAGGCGTTGTAGAGGTTCTCGTATACCATCTTCATGCTCTGAAGGCAGAGCGGATCGCTGTACACGTGGGCCTCGGGCTTCAGATAGCCCTCGATGGCGTGGGCCATGGCGTCGAGGCCGGTCGCTCCGGTCATATCCTTGGGCAGGGTGACGGTCAGCTCCGGGTCGAGCAGGGCATAGTCCGGGACGAGCTTGTCGCGGTCGCGCGTGGATATCTTGCGCTGGTTCTCCACGTCGTGCATGACGGCGGTGAAGGTGACCTCGGAGCCGGTACCGGAGGTGGTGGGTATGCAAATGAGGTGCGCACCGCGGTTGGGATAGAGCTCGGTGCCGATATTGGTGGTGTAATCGCGGCAGGTGCCGGGATTGGTTATCAGCATGCGGGCGACCTTGGCGGTGTCCATGCAGCTTCCACCGCCGATGGCCACGCAGGTGTCGACGCCCTCGCGGCGTCCCAGCTCGGCGGATTCCTCAATAGAGTGCATGGGGGATTCGATCTCCACCTTGTCGTATACGACGTAGGGGACCCCTGCCTCTTCAAGAGATTTGAGGCAGGGGTCCACAAGGCCGGCTGCCTTCACGTTCGGGCCATGAAAAACCATGACCTTTTCAGAACCGATCTTCTTCACGATCTCGCCCAGCCTGCGGGCAGAGCCAGCGCCGTGATAGACCTTGGTGATGAAAAATTCAAATTCCTTCTGCATCGATAGCTTCCCCTTTCATTGCCTTGATGGTTTGCGGGGCGGGAGAACGCAGCGAGGAACGCGGCAGCACAGTTATTAAATTTGCGTGTTTATTAACAAAGCTTAGTTTAGCATCGATTTTGAAAATGTCAAGCGCCAGTTGCTTCCAAAATGGCGAAATTAGAGGGTGTTAGTGCAAATTGATAAAAACTGCACAAATGAATTATTGATTATTTGTCAATAATAAATGCGCGTGTTTATTCAAGAATGCCTTGACAATTTTTTATCGAAAGCTATAATTGTACACGAAAGGCCGCAGAGCCCGTACAGGGGGCATGAAAGCATATTTATGCTCTCGAGAAGCCGCGGGACCTGATAAACGGCCCTCAGTCAGCTGCTTTGACGGCTTTATATTCGAACAGGGGGGATCTTGAACGCGCCACAGGGGGTTGGCGCGGAGAGCACAGGGGTAATTCTGCGCGCTGTTAATAAACACACAAGTTTATTTAATGCAGCGGCGAGAGATGCCTGCGTTGTTTATTAACGTTGAACTCTTGCATGTGCAATAACCTAAAAAGGAGAAAACTCAAATGGCATACAGTTTCCTGGAACCCATCCGCGTAGGCCGGATGGTTCTGAAGAACAGGATTATCGTACCCGCAATGGCTCGCTACCTCTGCGAGGACGGATTTGCGACGGAGGACTATATCCGCTATTATGAAGCAATGGCCAAGGGCGGCGTTGCCATGGTGACCGTGGGCATCATGCCCATAGACCTCGGCTGGCCGAGCACCATGCCGTCCCAGCCCTGCCTTGGCGACGACAAATACATACCCCAGCTGCAGAAGGCCGTGACGGCGATGCACGCTGCTGGCGCGAAGGTCTCCTTCCAGCCCTGGATGCCCGGACGCGCGCCCTACACTTATGCGGACGCCGTCGAGCGCGCTCAGGATATTGCCATAGTGAACAAGCTCACCAAGGATGAGATACTCAACATAGAGCGCAAATACGTTGCCGCCTGCCTGCGCTGCGCGGCCTGCGGCGTGGATGCCATAGAGTGGCACAATGCGCACAACTACCTCGGCGAGCAGTTCTTCAGCCCCTACTTCAACCATCGCACGGACGAATACGGCCAGCAGAACGTTGAGAACTCCATGCGCTTTGCCCGCGAGTGCATAAGCAAGGCGCGCCGCGCCCTGGACGAGGCCGGATATCCGAACGTCGAGATAATTGCAAAGCTCAACGGCTCCGATATCCTCCCCGGCGGCGTGACGCCTGAGATCCTTGCCGCCAGCGCGAAGGAATTGGAGAAGGTCGGCGTGGCAATGATAACTGTAAACGCCGGCGGCGGCCTCACCAGGCTCGAGGGCATGAGCGGCGACGGCCACAGGGCCGAGGGCTGGAAGGTGCCTCTGGCGGAGATCGTCAAGGCCGCGGTGTCCATCCCTGTGGCGGCCAGCGGCAACCTCAAGCGTCCGTCCTACGTCGACAGCATAATCAAGGAGGGCCGCTGCGACCTGGTCGCTCTCGGCCGTACCACCATCGCGGACCCCTACTGGGTCAGCAAGTGTGCCGCCGGCCGCGAGGACCTCATCCGCTACTGCCTGAGCTGCATGCACTGCATTTACGCCCAGCCCCGCAAGGAGTGCGGCTGCACCATGAACCCGCGCTGCCGCCGCGAGTCCTTCGTGCCCGAGATCGAGAGCCTGCCGAAGGTCGGCAACGGCCGCAAGGTCATGGTCATCGGCGCCGGCCCTGCCGGCTGCGCCGCGGCCATAGCCCTCGCCCAGAGGGGCTTCAAGCCCATCATCTGCGAGAAGTCCGACTACATCGGCGGCATGATGCTCGTAGCAGGAATGCCCATAGGCAAGCAGGAGTTCCAGTACGGCATCGGCTATTACATGAACATGCTCAAGGAGCTGAAGGTCGAGGTCCGGCTGAACACCGAGGCCACGCCCGAGCTCATCCGCGCCGAGGAGCCCTACGCCGTTATCTGCGCCGTCGGTACCAATGAGCTGGTGCCGCCCATCAAGGGCATAGACGGACCGAACGTCATCACCGTGCGCTCCTACCTTGTGGACAGGCCCGAGTACCGCAACCGCCGCATAGCGGTCATCGGCGGCGGCCAGACCGGCCTGGAGGCCGCGCACATGCTCCGCTCCGCGGGCAACGACGTCGTGTGCATCGAGATGCAGCCGCGCTCCTACGCCACGCTGCTCGAGCACAAGCTCGACCTCGAGTACGCCGAGGAGTCCGGCGTAAAGATGCTCTTCGAGCACAAGGTGCTGGAGTTCGGTGTCAGCAGCGTCGTGACCGAGAACCTCAAGACCGGGGAGAGCGAGACCGTCGAGGCCGACGTCATCGTCCTTGCCTTCGGTGTAAGGCCCAACAGCGCCGAGGTCGAAAAGCTGCGCGAGTGCGGAGTTGAAAAGTTCTTCAACGTCGGAGACAGCAACAAGCCCGGCATGATATATCAGGCAGTCGCAGCCGCACATGACTGCGCCATCGCGCTCGAGTAGGGCGTGGGGAAAGGAGATAAAAATGAAAGCGTTTGAGACCACCATTAAGCCGCTCGTCAAATTCGGTGAGGGTTCGTCCCTCTGCACCGGCGAGAAGTTCAAGCTGCTGGGCTGCACTAAGGTGCTTGCCGGCTATGACGCCAACATCAATCCCGCTGTGGTGGACGCCGTGCTCGGCTCCATCGAGAAGGAGGGCATAGAGGTTGTGCGCTATGCCTGCGCCTATGCCGACGGCAAGGACGACGGCGTCATCGAGTGCCGCCAGCTGGCCATCGACAACAAGGTGGACGGCTTCCTCGCCATGGGCGGCGGAAGCACGATGGATATAGTCAAGGCCTCCAGCCTGCTCATAGACGTGGAACTCCCCGAGGGCGCGAAGTCCCTTGAGAATTACTTCGTCGGCCGCTACACCGGTCCTGACCTGCCGCGCCGCGTGGGCCTCATCAGCATCCCCACGACCGCCGGCACCGGCGCCGAGGCGACCCGCAGCTGCATAATCGCCTCCAGCACGCTGGGCGTAAAGGCCACCCTCTCCTCCCAGGCCGCCAAGGCAGACTGGGTGCTGCTCGACCCCGAGATGACCAAGGACCTGCCGCCCTATTTCACGGCGGTGACCGGCATGGACGCCATTGCCCACGCCTGCGAGGCCCTCTGCTGCACCCGCAGCAACCTTTACACCGAGATGATCTGCGGTAAGTCCCTCGAGCTCTCGTGGAAGAACCTGCCCATAGTCTACAAAGAGCCCCACAACATGGAGGCGCGCGCCAACATGAGCCTCGCCGCCTATCTTGCCCTCACCGGCGAGAGCTACGGCAACTGCGGCCACTCCATGGCCCACGCCATCGGCGCCGATTTCCACGTGCCCCACGGCCACTGCTGCGCCTGGACCGCGCCCGTCGCGCTCTATTACACCCGCAATGACTGCGACCACGAGATCCGCCTCATCGCCCGCAGCTTCGGCCTTGACGACAAGTCCCCCACCGTGGCCAAGGACGTCGCCAACGCCATGAAGCAGCTGGTCTGGAGCCTCGGTATCAAGACTCCTGCCGAGATGGGCATCTCTCGCGAGGACTTCATCGCCTCCGCGCCGAAGGTCATGGTCGACCCCATCCACCACTGCTGCCACACTCCCCTCACCGAGGACAAGGCGCGTGAGCTGCTCGGCGAGGTCTACGACCAGAAGCTTTACGAGTGAGTTGTTCCCGCGCAATGCGGGTCTGAAAAGAAAGGGAGAATATTTGTGGAAGGCAAGATAAAACTGACACAGAACCCCAAGTTCATCGCGGTCGGCTGTTTCCTGCAAATGTTCCTTGGCATGGGACTTTGCAGCACATTCTCGATGATGCTGCCTGAGATGAGCGCCCATACAGGAATAAGCACCGGGCTTATCTCCTGGAACCTCACCTTCGCCTACGCCGCCTCGTTCATAGTATCCGTTTTCCTCTTCAAGCCCCTGCTCGCCAAGTTCGGCGCCAAGAAGCTGCTCATATTCGGCGACCTGCTGCTGATAGGCCACTATCTGCTCTACTCCTACGCGGAGAGCCTGTGGATGCTGCGCATCTGCGGCACCCTGGGCGGCCTGGTCACCCTCTTCGCCTGCGCCACGCCGGTTTCCGTCGTCATAACCAACTGGTTTGTTGACAAGCGCTCCTCCGTGCTGGCCATCATTATGGGCGGCTACGGCTTCGGCGGCATGATAATTATGCCTGTGGTCGGCAGGCTGATAGCCGCTTACGGCTATCAGGTGGCCTACCGCGCGCATTCCGCCGCGGGCATCATTCTGCTGCTCGTGACCATCATCTTCATCCGCGACACGCCGGAGCAGATGGGCGTCAAGCCCTATGGCTGGGAGAAGGCCCAGCAGATACAGGCCGAGCTCGAGGCCAAAAAGGCGCTCAACGACTCCAAGGGCGGCATAACCCTGGCAGCCGCGCGCAAGACCAAGAGCTACTGGCTGCTCTGGATAGGCCTGGCCATCTCCTCCTTCCCCGGCGTCGCGTTCCGCTTCTACAACGGCGCCTTCTTCAAGGGCCCCGTCGGCCTCGACACCGTTACATACTCCGACTGGGCCGCGGTGCTCTCCGTGTGCATCGCCGCCGGCATGCTGCTCATGGGCGTCATGAGCGACAACATAGGCGCTCCGAAGATGGTCATAATAATGCACGTCGTCTCCATTGCCGGATACGCCTGCGCCATAGTGTTGATGAAGCACAACACCTCCTTCGCGCTGCTGCTGATAACCGTCATCCTCTGCGGCATGAACGGACCGCTCGACAACGCGACCGCGCCCTATCTCATTCCCGAGGCCTTTGGCCGAAGATACTATGACGAGATCATAGGTTCCTACGCAGGAGCGATGATGATAGGCAATATCTTCGTCCCGCTGATGATAGGCGGGATCATCTCAGACGCGACCTATGAATCCTTCACCAAGGCCTGGTGGATAATCATCGGCTTCTCGGTGGTGGCTATGGTACTGCTGCTGGCGGGACTCTACTCCGGACCCTTCCGCAAGCAGTTCCTGGCCATGAAGGCCCAGGAGAAGCAGGAGAAAAAGGCCGCGCACAGCAAGGGCTGATAAATATGGGAACAGAAAAAATGACTGAAGTACAACGCAACATACTCACCAGATGCAGCACGCGGTCCTTCACGGCCGAGCCCGTTTCGGATGAGCTGCTCATGCAGCTCATCGACGCGGGTCTGGCGGCGCCCTGGGCCTTTCATGACCACGCTCGCCACCTGTGCGCGATAAGCGGGCACGAAAACGTGCAGATACTCGCGCGGGTGTTCAGCGAGGTGCTGAACCGGCCGGGGTACAACATGTACAGGCCCGCGGCGGCGATACTCGCCTGCGTGGAGCGCGGCAACGACAACCAGAAGCTGGAGGTCGGCTGCATGCTCGAGAACATCTACCTGCGGGCAAAGGACCTGGGTCTCGGCGCCTGCTGGATAAATCAGGCGCGCGACATCTGTGACGACCCGCGCGTGCGTGAGGTCCTGCGCCGTTTCGGTGTGCCGGAAACGCACGTCGTCTGGGGCATAGCCATCGTAGGCTACGCCGCCTCCCCCGAGCCCGAGAGGATACACCGCGAGGGCACGTTCAACATTTACAAGTGACAGAAGGGTTGGTAAATCCTATGGATGAAAAATCTCTGAAGAAGTATTCGCGCAATGCGCTGCTCGGCTCCTTCGTATCCATGCTTACCGCGGGCCTTGCTACCATGATGTATTCCGTCTGCCTCGGCACCATCCAGACCGAGCTCTCCCTGACTGCGGCGCAGTCGGGCTCGCTGGCGACCTACACCTTCATGGGCCAGATGCTCGGCGGTATGGTCGCGGGCTACATAGCGGACCGCATTGGGCGTAAAAAGGTGCTTATCGCGGACGTTATCCTCGCCACGGGCGCGGTGTTCGCCACCTCGTTCCTCACGTCCTACTCCATTTTCGGCCTGCTCCGCTTCATAACCGGCGTCGGCCTCGGCGGATGCTACTACATCGCCTCCATCCTGATCGGCGAGTTCGTCTCCACCGACAAGCGCGGCTTCATGAGCGGCGTCGCCACCTCCGTGTGGAACTTCGGCTATGTCGTGGCCTGCGTCATGTCCTCCACTGTGCTCAACGACATCGGCTGGAGAAACTGCTTCCGCATCTGCGCCCTGCCCATCCTTGCCGTCATCTTCATGGTGTTCTGCATGAAGGACGCCCCGTCCTTCACCGCCGCCAAGGCCGCCCGCGACAAGCGCGACGCCAACCTCGGCAAGAAGGAGAACGCCTATGCCGAGATCTGGGCCAGCCCCAAGCTGAGGAAGTCCTTCATAATCTGGTCCATCTCCATGATCCTCTACTTCTACGGCTACTACGGCTTCATTACCTGGCTGCCCTCTTACGTCCAGGGCCGCGTGGGCATGACCTCCGCCGGCTGGATCACCGCTGCGGGCTACATCGCCATGATCATCGGCACCGCGGGCGGCGGCAAGATCGCCGACAAGATCGGCCGCAAGCGCCTCTTCCTCATCGGCACCATCGGCACTGCCATATTCGGCCTCTGCCTGGCCATGTGGGCCAATGAGAGCAACGTCCTCGTGCTGATGCTCCTCTACGGCGTCTGCTACGGTATGCCGACCGGCATCCACGCCACCTTCATCGGCGAGTGCTTCCCCACGCACCTGCGCACCACCGGCGTCGGCTTCACCTTCAACATCGGCCGCCTCGGCGCCTTCATCGCCCCGATACTCATCGGCAAGATGGTCGACATGGACATGATCTCCCTCGGCATCGCCACGATGACCATTTCCTACGTCCTCTGCTCCGTCGCCACCCTGCCCATCAAGGAGCGCGAGTACGACGCCTCCAAGGTCACGACCGAACTCGAATAATACTTTTTCACTCCACCTAAAGAATATGCCGCTGAAGCCTTTGCTTCAGCGGCATATTTGACTTTATTAGTGTTTTTACGCCTTGTTGCCCTTGAGGGCCTTCATGCGCTGGCTGTGGTCGAGGATGCGCTTGCGCAGGCGGAGGTTCTTGGGCGTGACCTCGAGAAGCTCATCGTCGGCGAGGAACTCGAGGCACTGCTCGAGGCTGAGCTGTCTCGGCGGGGTGAGGCGCAATGCCTCGTCGCTGCCGGCGGCGCGCATATTGGTGAGCTGCTTGCGGCGGCAGACGTTCACCGGGATGTCCTCGTTCTTCGGCGAGACGCCGACTATCATGCCCGCGTATACCGGAGTACCGGGGCCTATGAACAGCGCACCGCGCTCCTGGGCGTTGAAGAGACCGTAGGTCACGGCCTCGCCCTGCTCCCAGGCCACGAGGCTGCCGGTGCCGCGCCGCGTGAGCTCGCCCTTGTAGGGCTCGTAGCACTCGAACACGGAGGACATAATGCCCTCGCCCTTGGTGTCGGTGAGGAACTCGTTCCGGTAGCCGAAAAGGCCGCGCTCCGGTACGAGGAAGGTAGCCTTGGTGCGCGCGCCGACGGGCAGCATCTCCACAAACTCGCCCTTGCGGGAGCCGAGCTTTTCGATGACCGCGCCGATGTACTCGCTGGGCACGTCGACCACGACGCGCTCGATCGGCTCGCACTTTTTGCCGTCTATCGTCTGGAAAAGCACCCTCGGGGGCGAGACGGAGAACTCGTAGCCCTCGCGGCGCATGGTCTCGATGAGGATGGAGAGGTGCATCTCGCCGCGGCCCGCGACGACGAAGCTGTCCGTCGCGCCCTCGAGCTCCGAGACGTGCAGGGACACGTCCTTGAGCGTCTCGCGGAAGAGTCGCTCGCGTATCTGGCGGGAGGTGACGAACTTGCCCTCGCGCCCGGCGAAGGGGCTGTCATTGACGGAGAAGGTCATCTCCATGGTGGGCGCGCTTATCTTGACGAATTCGATGGGCTCCACGGCCTCGGGGGCGCAGATGGTGTCGCCTATCGTGATGTCGCCTATGCCGCTCATGGCGATGATGTTGCCCGCGGTCGCCTCCTGAACGGGGACGCGCTGCAGGCCCTCAAACTGGTACATCGAAACGGCCTTGGCCTTGCGCGGGGCGGCGTCCGGGTCGTGGTAATTGCAGACGGCGATCTCCTGGTTGGCGCGGATGGTGCCGCGCTCTATGCGGCCGATGGCGATGCGGCCGACGAACTCGTTGTAGTCGATGGAGGAGACGAGCATCTGGAAGGGTGCCGTCTCGTCGCCGGTAGGCTCGGGGATATACTTTATAATAGTATCGAACAGCGGCTTGAGGTCCGTACCCGGCACGTCGGGGGAGTAGGACGCTGTGCCGTTCCTGCCGGAGCAGAAGAGCATGGGGGAGTCGAGCTGCTCATCCGTGCAGCCGAGGTCCATGAGGAGCTCCAGCACCTCGTCCACGACCTCGAGTATGCGCTGGTCGGGGCGATCGATCTTGTTGAGGACGACGATGACCCTGTGGCCGAGCTCGAGCGCCTTGGAGAGCACGAAGCGCGTCTGGGGCATGGGGCCCTCTGCGGCGTCGACAAGCAGTATGACGCCGTTGACCATCTTGAGGATGCGCTCCACCTCGCCGCCGAAGTCGGCGTGTCCCGGGGTGTCGACTATGTTTATCTTGGTGTCGCCGTAGCGCACGGCGGTGTTCTTCGCGAGTATGGTTATGCCCCTCTCGCGCTCGAGGTCGCCGGAGTCCATGACCCTCGTCTCGACCTCCTGATTATCGCGGAATACGCCCGACTGCTTGAGCATCTCATCGACCAGCGTGGTCTTGCCGTGGTCGACGTGGGCGATTATCGCAACGTTCCTCAGCTTATCCAATAATACCACCTCTTATTTTCTCACAAACCCGAATTTTATCACTGTATCTGCCATATTGCAAGGCTTAATATTTACTTTGGGCCTGCCGTGTGTTAAGATTACCTTTACGAGATTATGGGATTGTGGAGTGAGGACTTGAATCGGAGAGACATGACCACCGGGCCGGAGTGGAAGGAGATACTGCTCTTTTCGCTGCCCATCATGGCCGGACAATTTTTGCAGCAGCTTTATAACACGGTGGACGGCGTGGTCGTCGGCAACTACGGCGGCGCTACGCAGGCCATATGCGAGAACATGATAGCCGCCGTGGGCAGCTGTGTGTCGCTCATTTTTTTATTTTTGGCCATTTCGATAGGCCTCGGCAACGGCGGCGCAGTGCTCGTGGCGCAGCTCTACGGCGCGCGCAGGACGCATGAACTCAGGCGCGCGGCTTCCACGCTGCTGATAACCCTGGTTGGTTTGGGAGCCTTCCTTACCGTGGTCGGCAGCGTGTTCGCGCGGCCGCTCGTGGTCGGCCTCATGCGCGTGCGCGACCCGGACATCGTGGACATGGCTATCGAGTACTTTGCCATCTACTCGCTCGGACTGATCTTCCAGTACATCTATAACGCCGTCGCGGGCATACTCCGTGCCATAGGCGACAGCCGCGCAACCATGTATTTCCTCATCGTCAGCGCCGTGCTGAACACCATCCTCGACGTATGGTTCGTCGTCAGCTTCGGCTGGGGCGTTGTCGGCGTCGCGGTGGCGACGGTCATAGCACAGGCTGCTTCTGCGGTGGTGAGCGTGGCCTACATGTTTATAAAATACCCAATTTTCCGGTTCAAACGCGGCGAATTCGTCTTTGACCGCGAGAAGTTCACTATCTCTCTCAAGCTGGGCATCCCGGCCATCATCCAGCAGGCGGTCATCTCCCTCGGCAACGTATTTATCCAGCGCCTGGTCAACAGCTTCGACCCCTCGACCATGAGCGCCTTCACCGTCGGCAACCGTATGGAGGCCTATGCCCTGGTGCCCATCTTCGGCTTCAACTCGGGCGTCGCGACCTTCACGGGGCAGAACGTCGGAGCGCAGAAGTATGATCGCGTACACAAGGGCTGGCGGGTGACCACCATAATGTCCTGCATCTCCAGCGTGGCCATAGCCCTCACCATAAACCTGCTGGCGCCGCAGTTCGCCGAGCTTTTCAACCTGAGCGGCGCGTCGCTCGCCAAGGCGGTGGAGTATCAGCGCTATATGAGCTACTTCATAGTGCTCTTTGCGGCCTACATGCCGACTTCGGGCCTTCTCCAGGGCTCGGGGGACGCCATATGGGCCTCGGTCACGAGCCTTGCCACGCTCACAGCCCGCGTCGTGGTGTCCTATCTGCTGGCCTATGCCTTCAGCGTGGGTTATTCCTCCTGCTGGCTGTCCCTGCCCGTGGGCTGGGCGCTGGGCATATGCATCACCTATCCCAGATACTTCTCCAAAAAGTGGATGACCAAGCGCGTCGTGCGCGATCCCGTGCCCATCGTGGAAGTGGAGGAGGAAGCAGAGGAGGCGCTGAGTCTTGAGTGATTTCTTTGCGCTGATATCCCGTATGCGCTACATTGAGCGCTGGGGCCTCATGCGCTCGAGCATACCCGAAAACGTGCAGGAGCACAGCCACATGGTCGCCGTGCTCGCCCACGCCCTGGGCGTAATACGGCGCGATATCTTCAAAAAGCCGTGTGACCCTAATTATCTTGCCGCCGCCGCGCTCTACCACGACGCGCCGGAGATACTCACAGGCGACATGCCGACGCCAATCAAATACCACAGCGGCCGCATAAGCGAGGCCTACCACGAGGTGGAGCGTGCCGCTGCATCAAAGCTGATAGAAATGCTGCCGGTGGAGCTGAGAAGCGAGTTTGAGCCGTTCATAAGCGGCGAAGTGGGGAACGATGCCAAAGCACTCATCAAGGCCGCGGACAGGCTCTCGGCCTATATCAAGTGCGTGGAGGAGCGCAAGGCGGGCAACCTGGAGTTTATAAGCGCCGAGGCGCAGACCCGGCGGCGCATCGAGGACATGCATTTGCCCGAGGCGGATTATTTTCTGGAACATTTCATGCCGGCATTCGAGAAGAACCTCGACGAGCTGGGCACGATGACCTGAGGAGGACAAAAGATGAAAGCGATAGTCACAGTCATAGGCCACGACAGGGTCGGCATCATAGCCGACGTCAGCCGCATCCTCGCCGAGCGGGGAGTGAACGTCCTGGATATCAGCCAGACGGTCATGCAGGAGTACTTCACCATGATAATGCTGGTGGACGCCTCCGGTTGCAGCGTGCCCTTTGCCGAGCTGACGGCCCTGCTCCGCAGCGAGGGCGAGAAGCTGGGCCTGGACATCCGTGCCCAGCGCGAGGATATCTTCAACGCTATGCATAAGATCTAAGGCGGTGTTGACATGATCAACAGAGGCGAAATTTTACAGACTATCGAGATGATAGACCAGCAGCACCTCGACGTGCGGACGGTGACTATGGGCATCTCCCTGCTCGACTGCTGCGACAGCGACCCGAAGGCGGCCTGCCGGAAGATATACGACAAGATAACGCGCTCGGCGAAGGACCTCGTCAAGACTGGCGAGGACATCGAGGCCGAGTTCGGCATCCCCATCGTGAACAAGCGCATCTCGGTGACGCCCATCGCCCTTGTGGCGGGCGCGTCGGATACTGAGGACTACGTGCCCTTTGCGAAGGCGCTGGACGCGGCGCGGGCGGAGACGGGCGTGAACTTTGTCGGCGGCTTCTCCGCGCTGGTGCAGAAGGGCATGACCCCGGCGGACATGCGGCTCATCCGTGCGATACCGCAGGCGCTGGCGGAGACGGAGCTGGTCTGCTCGAGCGTGAACATAGGCTCGACCAAGGCGGGCATAAACATGGACGCCGTGGCGCTCATGGGCGAGACGGTGAAGGAGACGGCGCATCTCACGGCGGACAAGGGCGGCTTCGGCTGCGCGAAGCTGGTCGTGTTCTGCAACGCGGTGGAGGATAACCCCTTCATGGCGGGCGCCTTCCACGGCGTATCGGAGCCGGACCGTGTGATAAACGTCGGCGTGTCGGGCCCCGGCGTGGTCCACCATGCGCTCAAGGCCGTGAAGGGCGCGAGCTTTGACGTAGTTGCCGAGACCATCAAGAAGACGGCCTTCCAGGTGACTCGCATGGGCCAGTTGGTGGCGCAGGAGGCGTCCAGGCGGCTGGGCGTGCCCTTCGGCATAGTCGATCTGTCGCTGGCGCCGACCCCGGCCATCGGGGACTCGGTGGCGAGGATACTTGAGGAGATGGGCCTCGAAGTCTGCGGCACGCACGGGACGACGGCGGCGCTGGCGCTCCTCAACGACGCCGTGAAGAAGGGCGGCGTAATGGCCAGCTCATCTGTCGGCGGGCTATCCGGCGCGTTCATACCGGTCTCTGAGGACGAGGGCATGATAGCGGCGGCCTCCTCAGGCGCGCTTTGCCTCGATAAGCTGGAGGCGATGACCTGCGTGTGCTCGGTGGGCCTTGACATGATAGCCGTGCCGGGCTCGACGAGCGCGGAGACCATTGCGGCGATAATTGCTGACGAGGCGGCCATCGGCATGATAAACCAGAAGACGACGGCGGTGCGCATCATTCCGGCTCCCGGCATGGAGGTCGGGGACACGGTGGAGTTCGGCGGGCTGCTGGGCTCGGCTCCGGTCATGGCCGTGCATCCCTTCTCGAGCGCGGAGTTCGTGCGCCGCGGCGGACGCATACCGGCGCCGATACACTCTCTGAAGAACTGAGGTGAGAGCATGGAGAAGGAGAAGATGGACCGTATCTCCGAGCTCACGCGGCTCTCGCGCGAGCGCGAGCTGACGGAGGACGAAAAGACCGAGCGCGCGGCGCTGCGCGCCGAGTATATCCAGGACTGGCGCAAGAGCACCATAAACGTGCTTGAGAATACCTATATCGTCGACGAAAAGGGCAATAAACGCAAGCTCGGCAAAAAATAAAGCGCCCTTCGCTGCGCGAAGCGCGAATAAGCGTAAACAAAAAAACGCCCCCATCGGGGGCGTTTTTTGCTGTCTGTTGTTCTCAGATACCCAGATAGTCTACGGCGACCTGGGCATAGAGGGCGGTGCCGACCTCCATGGCGCTCTCGTCGATGCAGAACATGTCGCTGTGCTGCGGGGCATCGCCGCCGCCGCCGAGGGAGACGAAGGCGCTGGGAACATGTGCGGTGTACGCCGCGAAGTCCTCGCCGCCCATGTTGCGCTTGAAGGGCGCTATCATGTCCTCCGATACCAGCTTACCGGCTGCGGCACGGGCGATGGTGGTCATGTGCGGCTCGTTGACCAGTATCTCGGTCTTGAACTGATAATCGAGCTCCGCGTCGCAGCGGAAGGCCGCGGCGGTCTGCTTCGCTATGCGCTCTATGATCTCGGGCATGCGCGGGTGGATGTCCTTGTTGAAGATGCGCACGGTGCCCTCAAGCGTCGCCTCGCCGGAGATTATGTTGAACCGGGCGCCGGAATTGAGCGTGCCGACAGTCACGACGATGGGGTCGAGAGGACTGAACTCGCGGCTGGATATCGTCTGCAGAGCCATCACGATAGCGGAGGCCGCCACGGTGGCGTCGCAGCCCTCGTCGGGGAGAGCGCCGTGGCTGGCTTTGCCGGTCACCGTGAGCTTGAAGTAGTCCGCGGCAGGCAGCAGCGCGCCTTCGCTTATGGAGAGCATGCCGGCGGGTATGCCGGAGAAGATGTGCTGTCCGAAGGCGGCGTCGACGCCGTCGAGGACGCCCTGCTCAATGATGCACTTCGCGCCGCTGGCGAGCTCCTCGGCGGGCTGGAAGATCAGCTTGACAGTGCCGCAGAGCTCATCCTTCACGGACATGAGTATCTTCGCCGCGCCGAGCAGCATGGCGGTGTGGGTGTCGTGGCCGCAGGCGTGCATGTAGCCCTCGTTCTGCGAGGCGTAGGGCAGGCCGGTCTTTTCCACGGTGGAGAGGGCGTCTATGTCCGCGCGCAGGGCAATGCACTTGCCGGGCTTGCCGCCCTTTATCTCGCCGATGAGGCCCGTGGGCTTGAACAGACGATAGGGGATGCCCATCGCATCCAGCTCCTCGGCTATGCGCTTCGTCGTGCGGAACTCCTCGAAGCTCGGCTCCGGGTGGGAGTGAAAGTCGCGGCGCATCTCCACGACGTAGGGGAAAACTTCCTTTGCAAGTTTCTTGATGTCCATTTTGAAATCAGCCTTTCAGTATCTTAAGAGCAGTAGCGCACATGGCGGTAACGCCGCACTCGAGAGCTTCCTCCTGGAAGGTGCAGCGCGCGTCGTGCAGGGAGTGGGGGGCGTCGCCCAGATAACCTGCGTTGAGCAGCAGGAACAGGCTGGGCGTGCCGGTGGCGTTGCCGTAGTAGCTGAAGTCCTCGCTGAAGGACAGCGGCTCCTCCAGATAGTCCACATAGTCGGCTCCGAGAGCCTCCGTTATGGCCGCGTCGGAGAGCTTGAGCAGCTCGGGGTCGTTCTTGACGGAGCCGTAGCCCTCGATGTGCTCCACGTCGAATGTGCAGGCGCTTAGCTCACCGATGCCGCGTGCGAGGCGCATGACCTCGTCGTAGATGACCTTGCGGGTCTCTTCTCCGTAGGTGCGGCAGACCATCTCCAGGCTCGCAGTGCTGGGGATGATGTTCACGGCCTCGCCGCCCTTTATGACGCCGATGGAGACGATGGCGGTCTTGAGCGGGTCCACGCGGCGGGCGACTATCTGCTGGGCGTTCACGATGAACTGCGCAAGCGCGAGGATGGCGTCGTGCCCGTTGTGGGGCTGGGAGCCGTGGGCGTTCTGGCCGGTGACGGAGACGTTGTAGAGGTCAAAGGCCGTGGTCACTATGCCCTTGTAGAAGCTGACTGAACCGACCTTGGGTCCTCCCGGCGAGATGTGCGTGGAGATTATGGCATCGACGTGCGGGTTTTCCATGCAGCCGGCCTCGACCATGGGGCGCGCGCCGCCGCGGGGGGCCTTTTCCTCCGCGGGCTGGAAGATGAGCTTTACCGTGCCGGGCAGCTCGTCGCGCATACCGCAGAGCAGCTTCGCCGTGGCAAGCAGCATGGAAATGTGGGTATCGTGACCGCAGGCGTGCATCACGCCGGCGTTCTCGGAAGTAAAGGGCAGGCCCGTGTCCTCGGTGACGGGCAGGGCGTCTATGTCCGCGCGGATGGCGACGCACTTGCCGGGTAGCTTGCCCTTGATGAGCGCGATCGCACCGGTGGGAAGCGGACGCTCCACGCTGTCGCAGCCGAAGCTCTCAAGGAGCTCCACTATCTTCTCAGTGGTGCGGAACTCGTTGTTGCTCAGCTCCGGATGTGCGTGGAAGTCACGGCGCCAGGAGATCATCTCGTCATATATTGCATGGGCGCGGCTTCTTATGTCCATAATATTTAGTCCTTTCTAACTTTAAAAATGGGTTTAGGGGAGACGGCTGCCGTCTCCCCTTATGTAGTTGCGGTATTATCAGAAGACGAGCAGGTTCACCATGTAACCGGCGATGAGGATGCTGGTGATGGAGACGGAAACCATGCCGGCAATGAGCATCTTGGGCATCATGTGGTCGAGCATGAGCTGCTTCTCCTCGTCGTTGGCGGCAGTGGCGTTGACGACCTCGTTGGTGACTATGTAAGTTCCGGGGAAGCCGAAGAGGCAGGTGCTGCCGATGGCGCAGCTCATCTGCCAGCTGACGCCGAAGATCTTGCCGACCAGCGTGGAGATGATCAGGAAGGTCACGCTGCCGGTGACGACGACGACGAGCAGAGGCCAGAGCATGCCGGCGACCATGTCCGGGGTGGACTGGGCGAGGTTGGTGAAGATGGACAGTGTGACGACGACGAGCATGAAGCCGTCCGCACCGGCCTTGCCCATGGGGCCTTCCTCAAGGAAGCCGAGCTCTTTGCAGATGAGGCCGAAGATGAGAGCGAAGATGAGGGCGCTGACATTGAAGCCGATGAGGCCGGAGAACCAGGTGGCGAATATGGTGGCGAGCCAGCCAACGAGGGCAACCTTGGCCATCATGATGTTGGGGCCGTTGTACTTGTCAGGCAGGTACGGGATGAGACGCTTCTTGGTGACGGCGCCGGCGGAGGTTATCTTGGCGGTGACGCCCTTGAGCTCCTGGCCAGACTCTACGAGGCGGCGGACACGCTTGGCCTCGCCCTTCAGGCAGAGGGAGCAGACGGGGTAGCCGACGAAGCCCTGCACGACCATGACGAGGGCGGCAAAGACGCCGAGCTCAACGCTGTGCCCTTCAACAGCGGTCTGCATGGTCAGGGTGGCGACAACGCCGCCGGAGAGGATGGGCGCGCCGACAACGACGTAGTTTTTGTCCTCAACGATGAGGCCGCCGAGGAAGTAGATGCCGAGGCTGATGGCGATGCAGGCCGCGGCCGCGATGATGACGGTCTTCCACTGGTCGGCGAAGTCACGCAGCTTGATGGTCGTGCCCATGTGGACGAGCAGCATGGTAACGAGCACGCCGGAGACGAGAAGAAGCGTGGAGTCATCGAACAGGGTGTTCGGCAGCACTCCCGTCCAGAAGCCGGCCAGGAAAATGACCGAGGACAGGAAGAGCATGGAGACGATGGCCTTTGTCTTGGTCGCGACCATGTCGCCTACGCCGAAGACGAGCAGGATAATGAATGTTGCCAGAATCGGTAGCATAGATAAGCACCTCCAAATTTTTTTACCCGCGAACTCCCAAAGATACACGGGTCCCCCCAAAAAAATCGGGCTTATGCGGTTGATGATACTACGAATCGTTCAGGAATGCAATGCGTTAAATCGGAAATGGGTAAAAATTGTGAAAATTTTGTGAACACGAACGATTTTTATGCTTGGCAATCTGTAAAAAATAACAAAAGGCACAAGGCCCGAAGACCTTGTGCCTTGATTTTTGTTTAAGGTGTGTTTCAGCTACCTCCCATATAGGGAAGCCCTTGTAGGTTTTGGTCGGTATTTTATACCTGAGACCAGTCCCATAGCGGCGAACATTGAAAAGAGGGAGGAGCCGCCGTAGCTGAAGAAGGGCAGAGTGATGCCGACGACGGGGGCGATGCCTATGCACATGCCGACGTTCTCGAAGGTCTGGAATACGACCGTGGCGGCAACGCCGAAGCATACGAGCATACTCATCGTGTTGCCGGAGCGCAGACCGATCTGGATGCAGCGGACGACGATTATCATCAGCAGAAGCAGTACAAGGCAGGCGCCGATGAGGCCCAGCTCCTCGCCTATGACGGCGAAGATAAAGTCTGTGTGCTTGCCGGGAATGGCGTTGGACTGGCTTTGAGTGCCCTCGCCGAGCCCGGTACCCGTAAGCTGACCGGAGGCAAGCGCTATTTTGGATTGGTTCTGCTGCCAGTTGATGCCTGTGTTGTCCGGGTCGATGGAGGAATCGTAGGGGGCGAGGATGCGGTTGCGCTGGTAGTCCTCGAGGAAGTAGGTCCAGAAGATGGGTACCATACAGGCTATGGCCGCCGCGCCCATTATGAACCAGTATATCTTCACGCCTGCCACAAAGAGCATGACGGCGAAGATGAAGAAGTACACCAGCGCGCTGCCGAGGTCCTGAGCCGTTACGAGTATCAGGCCGAACATGAGAATGAAGTGGCCGACGATCTGGGCGATGGAGGTCACGGAGTTGAGGTTTTTATATTCCTTCAAGTAGGCAAGCTGCTTTGCGAGGACGATAATGTAAGCGAGCTTGACGATCTCGGTGGGCTGGATGCCTATGCCGAAGAAGCGCAGCCAGCCGTTGTTTCCGGTGTCGCTCACCGCGCCGAAGGGGATGAGTGACAAAAGCAGCAGCGCGCTCAGGCCGTAGAGCCAGGTCCAGTGCTGCGCGAAGATGTCCACGTCGATTATGGTCATGACGATGAAAAGCAGGATGCCGAGAAAGAGCGCCAGAGTCTGGACTATGACGAACTGCGCAGAGCCGTTTTCATATGACTTTGTTGCACTGGAGATGACGATGATGCCGTATACGGCGCAGATGACGCTTACTGTAAAGAGGAACATGTCCGCCCGGCGCACGAAGTCGCGCAGCTGGGGCAGGAATTTTTTCAAGGCACTCACCTCGGTACAAGGGTAATATCGTAATGTGTGATTATAGCACATTCTTTGGCTTTACGCAACGGCGAAGCAGGTGTATAATAGAAAGCCGCAGAAAGAAGGAGGCGGATCATGCGGGAGATAATATCAAATAGCGAGCGCGACACGGAGCTCGCGGGAGAGAGCTTCGGGGCCTCGGTGCCGGACGGCGCCGTGGTGGCCATGTACGGGGAGCTCGGCTCGGGCAAGACGGCATTCGTGCGCGGCATGGCCCGCGGTATGGGCATCGACTGCCGCGTTTCCAGCCCGACTTTCACGATAGTGAACGAATACCTCGGCGAGAGGGAGCTCATCCACTTCGACATGTACCGTCTCGCCTCGGCGGACGAGCTCTGGGACATCGGCTGGGAGGACTACCTCGCCCGCGGCGCGGTCTGCGCCGTGGAATGGAGCGAGAACGTGGACGGAGCGTTTTACGGCGACGAGATACGCGTCGTTTTTGAAAAGACGGGCGAACATTCCCGTCTCATCAGGATAGAGGGGGAATGAGCCCATGCTGATACTCGGACTGGAATCCTCGGCTAAGGCGGCCTCGGCCGCGCTTTGCCGGGACGGTGAGCTCATAGCTCAGTATAGCCAGTGCTCGGGGCTTACACACAGCCGGACGCTGCTGCCCATGGTGGAGGACCTTCTGAAGAACACGGAGACGAAGCTCTCAGACGTGGACGCCGTGGCGGTCGCGCGCGGGCCGGGCTCGTTTACCGGTATACGCATAGGCGTGGCGGCGGTAAAGGGACTGTGCTGGGGAGCGGAGAAGCCTGCGATAGGCGTCTCGACCCTCGCGGCCATGGCCTGGAACGGTGTTGCCGCGGGCGAGGGCGCGCACATCTGCTGCTGCATGGACGCGAGAAGGCAGCAGGTATACAATGCGGTCTTTGAGATAAGAGACGGCAAACCGGCGCGGCTTGTTCCCGACCGGGCGATATCGATAGAGGAGCTGGCCTCGGAGCTGGAAAAATGCGAAAAACGCGTTTTTCTTGTTGGAGACGGGGCGGGGCTGTGCTATAATCGTCTGGGCGAGCTGGGCATAAAGTCTGTCCTGGTCCCGGAGCCACTGACGCAGCAGAGCGCCTACGGCGTGTGCCGCGCGGCGGAGGGCGAGACGCCTGCCCCGGCGTCGGAGCTGCTTCCGGTGTATCTCAGGCTCTCCCAGGCCGAACGGGAGCGGCAGGCAAGACTGTCGCAGAGATAAAAGAACAAAAGGAGACGAACCCCCATGAGCAATGTGCACGTATTCGACCATCCCCTTATCCAGCACAAGTTGAGCATCCTGCGCGACAAGAACACCGGCTCAAAGGCCTTCCGCGAGCTCGTGAGCGAGATCGCCATGCTGATGTGCTACGAGGCGACCCGCGACCTGCCCCTGGAGGACGTCGAAGTCGAGACCCCGCTCGCAGTGGCGAAGTGCCGCCAGATAGCCGGCAAGAAGCTGGCCATAGTCCCCATCCTCCGCGCCGGCCTCGGCATGGTGGACGGCATGGTGGCCCTGATGCCGAACGTCAAGGTCGGCCACATCGGTCTCTACCGCGACCCCAACACGCTTGAGCCCGTGAAGTACTACTTCAAGATGCCGCCCGACATCCAGGAGCGTGACGCGATAATAGTCGACCCCATGCTGGCCACCGGCGGCAGCGCGGCGGCGGCCGTGATGTTCCTCAAAGAGGTTGGCGTCAAGCACATAAAGCTCATGAGCATCATAGGCGCGCCCGAAGGCGTGGAGCGCATACAGGCCGAGCACCCGGACGTGGACATCTACGTCGCGGGCATGGACGAGCGCCTTAACGACCACGGCTACATCGTTCCCGGTCTCGGCGACGCCGGCGACCGCATCTTCGGCACGAAATAAACATTGCCCTATAAAAAGCAGAACGGCATGACCGGGGTCATGCCGTTTTGCTTTTTATTCGACTATATGTGCAGGTCCTTCCGTTCAAAAACCAGAATACCCGATATAAACAGCAGCACTGCCGTGGCAAGCAATACTGCCGCACCAATCCCTCCTGCGTTTCCGGCGGCGAGACCATCGGGGTCGAACAGCGTGAAGAGCGAAAAATACCCGGCCTTCTCCGCAGGGCCGCCTACGTTGGCAAGCATGCGGAGCACATACATGAGCAGCGGTATTCCGCCTCCGAAGGCTATGCTGCGCCTTGTGTCAGAAAACACACAGGAGCACAGGAAGCATATGCCTCCGACACACAGGTGCAGGCACAGCAACCCTGTGTTTAGTCTCAGCAGCGCGGTAAGTTCCAATTCGCCTGGGAAGTATATTCGCGCCACGGCAAACTCCAGCAACGTTGTGAATGCCGTGAGAAGAAATATGCCGAAGACCAGCGCCAGCGCTTGAGTCAGAGCGATGGTGCGCCGCCTTACCGGGGAAGCGGCCAGCACGGCCATGGAGCCGCTGTCGACATATTTGGCTATGAGACCATTCCCGCGTAATATGCTGAAGATCATGGGAAACAGCAGAAGAATGAAGCCGTACAGATAGGAGACCATAAAGCCCAGCAGACTGTCTGCCCCGGAGCTCATGCCCACAGCCGCCATTATTTCCGGCATGTTCTCTATGAACCGGTCGAGAGAGGCGATTGTTTCCGGGTCGTACATGCTGATGATGACAGTTACATATAGTGCGATTACGGCGGAGATTATCACCAGCGGCTTTATGCTGACTTTCATCTCTCGCGCAAAGAGGGCCCGGTTGATCATGATCGTCACCCCTCGTAATAATGCATGAAGATGTCCTCAAGGCTTTGCTTTGCGGCAAGCGTGACCTTCCGGCCGTCTTGGCGTCCGCCAAAGTCGCGAGCGAAGGCCGCGGCCTCGTCCTCAGTGCTGAGAACGACGGAGTAGGATCGCATATGCCGCTCTCTGAGAGCCTCCACAGAGTCGACGACGGTAAGTCTGCCATCGCGAATTATGCCCACGCGGTCACAGGTGCGCTCTACCTCATCGAATATGTGACTGGACATAAGCACTGTTTTGCCTTGTGCTTTTTCCTCAGCAATGAGCTCAATAAAGCGGCCCTGCATAAGAGGGTCAAGCCCGCTTGTGGGTTCGTCTAATATGAGCGTCATGGGGTCATGCATGAATGCGGAAGTGATGCCCAGCTTCTGCTTCATGCCCTTACTCATTCGTTTAATCTTTCCCTTGGGGTCGAGCTCGAAGCGCTCGAGCAGTTCTTTACGGCGGCCGGGACCGTGCAATCCCCGGCATCTTCCAACAAAATCGAGAAATTCTGAGCCGCTCATGTCGTCAAAAAAACTGATCTCTCCGGGAATGTAACCGAGGTCGCGGTGTATGCGCGCGCTGTCCTCCCAGCAGTCGAGACCGCCTATTGAGCATTTTCCGGTCATGGGCCGGATAAAGCCCATGAGATGGCGTATCGTGGTGGTTTTTCCGGCGCCGTTCGGCCCGAGAAATCCGAACACCTCTCCGTCACCAACGAGAAAGGACAGCCCGAAAATGCCTTTGCCCCCGCCGTAGTTACGGGTCAGGCCCTCAATACTGATGACGCTCATTCTTAGCCTCCTTGTGCAGTGTGATTCTGGACAGCGCGAGATATCTTTTGACATTGGCTTACAATTCATGGCGAACAGAATAATATCATAGCTGCCCAGCTGTGTCCATAAAAAGCCCTCAGCTGAGCTCGAACATGCCGTTATACAGCTTATAATATAGCCCCTTCTGCGCGAGGAGGTCGTCGTGGTCGCCGCGCTCTACTATCTCGCCGTGTTCGAGGACCATGATGGCGTTGGCGTTGCGCACGGTGGAGAGCCGGTGGGCTATGACGAACACGGTACGGCCCTCCATGAGCCGGTCCATGCCCTTTTCTATGAGCGCCTCGGTGCGGGTGTCGACGCTGCTCGTGGCCTCGTCGAGTATGAGCACCGGCGGGTCTGCCACGGCGGCGCGGGCGATGGCGAGGAGCTGCCTCTGGCCCTGCGAGAGGTTCGCCCCGTCCGAGGTCACCATCGTGTCGTAGCCCTGAGGCAGGCGGCGGATGAAGGAGTCCGCATTCGCTATCTTTGCCGCAGCCTCAATCTCTTCCTGCGTCGCGTCCAGCTTACCGAAACGGATGTTGTCCGCGATGGTGCCGGTGAAGAGGTGCGTGTCCTGGAGCACCATGCCCAGCGAGCGGCGGAGCGACTCCTTCCTGATATCGCGCACGTCGATGCCGTCGTAGACCACGCGGCCGCCCTGCACGTCGTAAAAGCGGTTTATGAGGTTGGTTATTGTCGTCTTGCCCGCGCCGGTGGAGCCGACGAAGGCTATCTTCTGCCCCGGCTTGGCGTAGAGGCTTATGCCGTGCAGCACGGGGTGCCCCGGCTCGTAGCCGAAGTCCGCGCTCTCAAAGCGCACGTCTCCGCGCAAAGGGGTGAGCGTCCCGTCAGGCGCGCGCCAGGCCCAGCGACCGGTCTTGCGCTCCGTCTCACGCAGCGTGCCGTCGGCCCCCGCCTCGACGTTTACCAGCACCGTGCCGCCTTCGTCCGTTTCGGGCTTCTCGTCCATGACCTCGAACACTCGTTCCGCGCCCGCGAGGGCCGCGAGCAGGAAGTTCGACTGCTGCGTGAACTGGTTTATCGGCGCCGCGGCCTGGCGGACGAACACCAGGTAGCTCGCGAGGCTGCCCGCGTCCATCGTGCCGCGCAGGGCCATGATGCCGCCGAGCACGGCCACGATGGCGTAGTTTACATACGATATGCTCACCACCGCGGGTATCATCGTCGCGGCGTAGCTCTGCGCGCCGGTGCCCGCCTGCTGGAGCGCGCGGTTCTTGGCGATGAAGGCCTCGATGCTCGCGTCCTCGTGGTTGAACACCTTGACGACCTTCTGGCCGTTGACCATCTCCTCGATGTAGCCGTCCAGCTCGCCGAGGCAGGCCTGCTGCTTGTTGTAATAGGCCTTGCTCCGGCGGCCGCTGTAACGGATGTAGAGGAACATGGCCGCGTAGCATACGGCGACGATGAGCGAGAGCTTCCAGTTGAGCACAAAGAGCATGACGAGCGTGCCGCTCATCTGGATGAAGCTCTGGATGACCATGGCGAAGCTGTTGTTGAGCGCGTCGGCTATGGTGTCCACGTCGTTGGTGAAACGGCTCATGAGTTCCCCGTGGGTGTGGGTGT